>NZ_JBGQOD010000004.1:0-264515 GCF_052113625.1 Flavobacterium sp. W21_SRS_FM3
ATAGCAACCATCGCTGATTTAAAGCAACTAACAGCAATCTAATTAATATTAGCTCATGTTGTTAATTGGCTATATTTAAAAATAAAAAATCCGTTCATTTTTGATGAACGGATTTTTTTATACAGTAAGAGGAAGATATTACATCATTCCTGGCATACCGCCACCCATTGGCATACCGCCAGCTGGACCTTCTTCTTTAATGTCAATTAGAGCACATTCAGTAGTTAAAATCATCCCAGCAACTGATGCTGCATTTTCTAATGCTACACGTGTTACTTTTTTAGGATCGATAATACCTGCTGTTAGCATGTCTACATATTCATCCGTTTTAGCATTGTAACCAAAATCACCTGTTCCTTCAGCCACTTTTGCTACTACAACTGATCCTTCAAGACCTGCATTTTCAACAATAGTTCTTAAAGGTGCTTCTACTGCTCTAGATACAATTTGAATTCCTGTTGCTTCATCAGCATTATCAGCATTGATCGTGCTTAAAACTTCTTTAGCTCTTAGCAAAGCAACACCACCACCTGCAACAATTCCTTCTTCAACTGCAGCACGAGTTGCATGTAATGCATCGTCAACACGGTCTTTTTTCTCTTTCATTTCTACTTCAGATGCAGCTCCTACATAAAGTACAGCAACACCACCAGCTAATTTAGCTAAACGCTCTTGTAATTTTTCTTTGTCGTAATCAGAAGTTGTAGCTTCCATTTGACCTTTGATTTGGTTGACACGATTTTTGATCATATCAGCTTCACCTGCGCCACTTACAATTGTTGAGTTGTCTTTGTCGATAGTTACTTTTTTAGCAGTACCTAACATCTCTAATGTAGTGTTCTCAAGTGTGTATCCTCTTTCTTCTGAAATTACAGTTCCTCCAGTTAAGATAGCGATATCTTCTAGCATCGCTTTTCTTCTGTCTCCAAAACCAGGCGCTTTTACAGCAGCGATTTTTAAAGCTCCACGAAGTTTGTTTACTACTAATGTAGATAAAGCTTCCCCATCAACATCTTCAGCAATGATTAACAATGGTTTTCCTGATTGTGCCACTGGCTCAAGAACGGGTAATAATTCTTTTAAAGATGATACTTTTTTGTCATATAAAAGGATGTATGGATTTTCAAGTTCCACTTCCATTTTTTCTGAATTAGTAACAAAATATGGAGAAAGATATCCTCTGTCAAATTGCATACCTTCTACTACATCAACATAAGTATCTGTACCTTTAGCTTCTTCAACAGTAATTACTCCTTCTTTTCCTACTTTGGCAAAAGCTGTAGCGATTAATTCACCAATAACTTCATCATTATTAGCAGAAATAGATGCGATTTGTTTGATTTTATCAGAATCAGAACCAACCACTTTTGATTGTTTAGCTAAGTCAGCTACAATTGCTTCAACAGCCTTGTCAATTCCACGTTTTAAATCCATTGGGTTTGCACCTGCAGCTACGTTCTTTAAACCTTCTTTCACAATTGCTTGTGCTAAAACGGTTGCAGTTGTAGTTCCATCACCAGCTAAATCATTAGTTTTTGAAGCTACTTCTTTAACCATTTGTGCTCCCATATTTTCTAATGGGTCTTTTAATTCAATTTCTTTAGCAACAGTAACACCATCTTTAGTAACGTTTGGTCCACCAAATGATTTTCCAATGATTACGTTACGTCCTTTTGGTCCTAATGTTACTTTTACTGCGTTTGCTAATGCATCAACTCCGCGTTTTAGTCCGTCGCGAGCTTCAATATCAAATTTTATATCTTTTGCCATTTTATTTTTTTGTTTAAATTGTTTAAGGTTTAAAAAGTTTTAAATTGTTCTGATGAACTACAAATCTTTAGTCTTAATATTTAATTTTTGAACTTGTTTTTTTAGATAATTGCAAGAATATCGTCTTCACGCATAATCAAATAATCAGTACCTTCTAATTTCAATTCAGTACCAGCATATTTTCCGTAAAGTACGGTATCTCCAATTTTCACGGTCATGTTGTGATCTTTAGTGCCATTACCTACAGCAACTACAGTTCCTTTTTGTGGTTTTTCTTTAGCAGTGTCTGGAATAAAAATTCCTGAAGCAGTTTTAGTCTCAACAGCAACTGGTTCAATAAGAACCCTGTCTGAAAGTGGTTTGATGTTTAAAGCCATAGTTATATGTTTTTTATTATTTTACTATAATGATGTTTATACGGATTCAGAAATTGTGCCATGCTCTGATAACTGACATATTTTCTTAAAAAAAATGCCAGCTTGACAAGCTGGCATTAAGAATAAGTGTTGGTATTTTAGTTTGCTGGGTTTGTTGCAGCAGGTGTATTTTGTACAGGAGCAACAGGAGCAGTAGTTGTTTCTGTGTTTTCAATTATTTTAGAATCGTTATCACTTAAGTTACCAGAGAAACTTAGACTAGATAGTAAAATTAATGCGATCAATATAGTAGCTAGTGTCCAAGTACTTTTATCTAAAAAGTCAGTTGTTTTTTGAACACCTCCCATTTGAGTTGAACCTCCTAATGTTGAAGAAAGACCACCACCCTTAGGGTTTTGAACCATTATTACTACTACCAATAGAAAACAAACTATTGTGATTAAAACTAAAAAAATTGAAAATGTGCTCATTGTTTAATTATTATTGTTTTGTTGTAAAATCTTGATATCCGCTATACGGTCTGCAAAGAAACTACTTTTTTCTGGATATTTCAAAATTAATATTTCATATGCTTGAATCGCTTTTTGATATTTTTTTTGCTCTAAGTAGACTTTGGCTAAAGTTTCGGTCATTAAGTAAGAGTTGTCCTCTTTATTAATGTCTATTTGCACCGTTGTAGGTACACCATGCTTGACAGGCGATATTTTAGGGCTGGCTTGTATAAACTGGTCAATAAGTAGTGCTTTTTTCTTTTTATCCTCGTCTTCTTCTGGAATATTAGTATCGTTTTTCTCTTCGTTCCTATTAATAGGTTGTACTCTGGAAAGCTGCAACCACTCTTGAAAAGAGTGTTTTTCATTAGGTGTGAAATCTAGTGGTTCACCAAGATGCAATTTTTCTTCTACTTCTTTTGAATGGTCATTTACTACTGTTGCTGATGCTTCTTTTATCGAAGATAGTATCGACTGCTCAATACTTAGTTTTTTTGGTTCTGATTTTTTTTCTGTAGTAATAACTAGACTATCCACCACATCTATGTCAAGGAGTTCTAATGCTTGTTTTTCGAAAAGTCCTTTTTGAATGGAAACAAAATTTTCTGAAGTAATGAAATCAAATAAGACAGCTCTATCAGTGGTATGCGCTGCTGTAACTTTCAAAGCAAAATTATACTTAAAACTATTTTGATTATAAAGCCCTTTTAATCGCAAAGCTCTTGCACTTTGAAAATAAGGGAATTCATCTAAAACTTTTTCTAATTCAAGGGTTTGACTTTCAGAAATAGTGTTTGATTTATTAATCAAAAAAGTATAATCGGTTACATTCATAAAAGTTATTCATTTATTAGATATTCATCAATCTGCTGACCTCTTATAAAGAGCATTAGATTTTTAAAATGCCATCCATTACCATTTAGCGAGGGACTCATTAAAGATATCCTGTGTGATACGATCAAAAATTTCTTTTAATGCTGCGTTTAATGTAGCGCCAGAAAGTTGTTGTTGAGCAGGATAATCGTAATAAAACTCAAATGCTTTTTCAAAATCGTCTGTCTCTTTCTTTTTATTGATGAAACGAACATTAATTCTTATTTTCAAACGGTTTTGTGATGCTTGTTGATCTGCTGTCGCAGTCATTGGACTTATCCTGTAATCTACTATTTCACCTTCATAAGTTAAATCTCCACCAGTTTTAACCAAGTTCAAATTGGTTTGGTTTTGAATAAGGTCTTGGAGTGCCAATGTGAATGTTCTATCAATACCAGGCTCAATCAATTCGGCATTGTTTTGAAAAAAGTTAACCTGGAAAGTGTCTGCGTCAATTTTACCTGTTCCAGTAAAATTATATACGGAACAACTGCTTAAGCTGATAAGTAATACGGCAGTAATAAGTAAATGTATTTTCTTCATTGTAAGTTTAAAATTGATTGATCAATTCTTAAAGGGTTGGTTCAAAGATATTCAAAATAAATTGACAAATATTTTTTGGGTTTTCTAGAGGTCAAATTGCTTTATCTTTCGATATAATGTTCGCTCTGAAATACCTAATTCATCAGCAGCTGCTTTACGCTTGCCTTTATTTTTCTCTAATGATTTTTTAATCATTTCAATCTCTTTTTGTTCTAAACGCAACACTTCTTCTTCCTCGATGGTTTCTGCAAAAAGATAGCTGTCATCATTTTCTTGATAAATTTCTTCCTTATTAGGAGAAGAGATTAGCGCCGTTCTAGGTTCTTCTTCAAAATCTATTTCACTATCACTTTCTTTTGAACCGTAAATTTTTTGAATTAAATTAGGATTGATGTCTTGTGCTTTACTTGTCCCACTTTTCATTAATTCTAAAGTTAATTTTTTCAAATCATTCAAATCACTTTTCATATCAAAAAGCACTTTGTATAAAATATCTCTTTCTGTGCTAAAATCGCTCTCTTCTTTTTTGTTTTTTATTACTGAGGGTAAATTACTCCCTTCAGATGGTAAATAAGATTGCAGAGTAGCAGCCGAAATTTCTCTATTGGTTTCTAAAACTGAAAGTTGTTCGGCAACGTTTCTTAATTGACGGATGTTCCCACTCCATCTAAATTTTTGTAAAACTTGCACTGCATTGTCATCTAGTTTTAAAGGAGGCATTTTGTATTTGTGTGCAAAGTCAGCGGCAAATTTTCGAAACAATAAATGAATGTCATCCTTTCGATCTCTTAAAGGAGGAAGAAGAATATCTACTGTGCTTAAACGGTAATACAAATCTTCTCTAAACTTTCCTTTTTCGATTGCATCAAATAGATTAACGTTAGTTGCTGCTACAATCCTTACATCTGTTTTTTGTACTTGAGAAGAACCTACTTTTATAAATTCTCCGTTTTCTAACACACGAAGCAATCGTACTTGAGTCGTTAAAGGCAATTCCCCTACTTCGTCCAAAAATATAGTTCCTCCGTCAGCCACTTCAAAATACCCTTCTCGTGTACTTGTAGCACCTGTAAAAGCCCCTTTTTCATGTCCAAAAAGTTCACTATCAATAGTTCCTTCAGGTATGGCACCACAGTTTACCGCGATGTATTTGCCATGTTTTCTATGGGACAGTGAGTGAATTATTTTAGGGATGCTTTCTTTACCTACACCACTTTCTCCCACTACTAATACTGAAATATCAGTAGGAGCAACTTGAATGGCTTTTTCAATCGCACGATTAAGCTTTGGGTCATTCCCAATAATCTCAAATCGTTGTTTTATATTTTGAACTGATTCCATTGTCTTATAGTTTAAAGTAATACTTGTTTAAGGTTTAAAGTTCTCTTAGTCACTTTAAAGCTTAAACTTTAAACATTTTTAGTTCATACTAGAATACCCTATAGCTTCACCTTTTAAAGTTCCGCTAGTGCAACTTGTGATTTTTACGTTTACAAAATCTCCTATTTTATAATTTTCTTTTGGAAAAACAACAGTGATGCTTTGCGAGTTTCTTCCAGAAAATTCTTCGGTAGACTTCTTAGAGACTTTCTCCACTAATACTTCAACGGTTTGACCTATGAATTCTTCTGAGCGAAGCCATGCGTGTTTTTGTTGAAGGTCTACTATTTCTTGTAGTCTTCTTGCTTTGGTTTCTTCTGTGACATCGTCTTCCATTTTTCTTCCTGCCAATGTTCCAGGGCGTTCAGAATAAGAATACATGTAACCAAAATTATATTTTACATACTCCATTAGACTCAAAGTATCCTGATGGTCTTGCTCTGTTTCTGTGGGGAAACCTGCAATCATATCTTGAGAAATTGAACTGTTAGGTATGATAGTTCTAATCTTATCGATCAACGTCATGTACTCTTCGCGACTGTGTAAACGATTCATTTCTTTCAATATTCTATTGCTTCCTGATTGCACAGGTAAGTGGATGTGTTTACAAATATTTGCATGTTTAGCAATTACGTGCAAAACGCTCTCGTGCATGTCCTGAGGATTTGAGGTTGAAAAACGAATTCTCATTTTTGGAAAACCTACGGCTACCATTTCTAATAATTGGTCAAAATCTACAGCAGTAGCTTTTTGCATTTCGGAAGCGTTTGTGAAATCTTTTTTCAAACCACCACCGTACCATAAATAACTATCTACGTTTTGGCCTAAAAGAGTAATTTCTTTAAAACCTTTATCCCATAAATCCTGAATTTCTTTCATGATACTTTGAGGTTCGCGACTACGTTCACGACCTCGAGTAAAAGGGACCACACAAAATGTGCACATGTTATCACAACCACGGGTTATTGATACTAGAGCTGTGATTCCATTACTCATTAAACGTACAGGCGATATATCCCCATAGGTTTCGTCTTTAGATAAAATAACATTGATTGCATCACGGCCTTCTTCTACTTCACTTAATAAATTAGGCAAGTCTTTGTAGGCATCTGGGCCTACAACTAAATCAACGATTTTTTCTTCTTCAAGAAACTGGCTTTTTAGTCTTTCGGCCATGCAACCTAGGACGCCCACTTTCATTTTAGGATTAATGCGTTTTACCGCGTTGTATTTCTCTAAACGTTTACGAACCGTTTGTTCGGCTTTATCACGAATAGAACAAGTATTGACTAAAACTAGATCAGCCTCTTCTAAAACTTGTGTTGTATTATACCCATTCCCTGATAAAATAGAAGCTACAATCTCACTGTCCGAAAAATTCATCGCACAACCATAACTTTCTATAAAGAGTTTTTTTGTATTCCCGGGCTTATTTTCTAAAACAAGACTTTCGCCTTGTTTGCTTTCTTCAATGATCTTTTCCATTATATATTTTGCAAAGCGCAAAGATACGGGAATTTGATTCAATATGACAAGATGTCAGATGAAGAATTAACATTGTTTTTAGTTAATCGTTGGTTATTAGAGTTCAGGAGCATTTCCTGCTTTCTGCTTCAAGTCCTCACATAAAAAAGGAGGTTTCTAAAGTTTTAAAAAGTGCTTCCGCTGGTCGCATTTTTAAAACAAGAAACTGGGCTTTTTATGCTCTGGGCTTTTCGCTACAATCAGGGCTATAAAAAAATAAACCGTAGTATAAGTTGGTATCCGTTCACAACGAAATCATTCAAAATTAGTGTGGAAAGCACGATATTTAAAAAAAATAGATACTTTTGTCCTAGAAAAATAGAGCAATGGCAAAGAATTTAGTTATAGTTGAGTCCCCTGCAAAGGCAAAAACAATCGAGAAATTTCTAGGAAGTGATTATCAAGTAGAGTCAAGTTATGGGCATATTGCCGACTTGCCTTCAAAAGAAATAGGAGTAGATGTAGAAAATGATTTCAAACCTAAATATGAAGTTTCATCTGATAAAAAAGCATTAGTAACTAAATTAAAAGGTTTAGCTAAAAAAGCTGAAATGGTTTGGTTAGCAAGTGATGAGGACCGAGAGGGTGAGGCTATTTCATGGCATCTAGCAGAAGAACTTAAATTGGATAAAAAGAAAACTAAAAGAATAGTTTTTCATGAGATCACTAAATCAGCTATTCTTAAGGCAATTGACAATCCTCGTGAAATAGATTATAACTTAGTTAATGCACAGCAAGCAAGAAGAGTTTTGGATAGACTTGTTGGATATGAGTTGTCACCAGTACTTTGGAGAAAAATAAAAGGAGGTCTTTCTGCTGGTCGTGTGCAATCTGTATCTGTACGTTTAATTGTAGAAAGAGAACGCGAAATTCAAAATTTCAATGCAGTGGCAAGCTATTCTGTTGTAGCAGAATTCACTAATGAAGCCGGAAAAACGTTTAAAGCCAAACTCCCTAAAAATTTTAGCACTAAAAAAGAAGCTGAAGATTTTTTAAATAAAAATATTAACTCTACTTATAAGGTTTCGGATTTAGAAACTAAACCTACGAAAAAATCACCTACAGGTCCGTTTACAACCTCTACCTTGCAACAGGAGGCAGCACGAAAACTGTATTTACCAGTAGGAATTACCATGCAATTAGCTCAGCGACTGTACGAGGCGGGATTAATTACTTATATGAGAACAGATAGTGTAAACTTGTCTAAAGATGCAATGGATGCTGCTCAGGCTGAAATTATTAAATCATATGGTAAAGAATTTTCAAAACCCAGAACGTTTACCAATAAAAGTAAAGGGGCGCAAGAAGCGCACGAGGCCATTCGTCCTACGGACATGTCACGCCATACTGTAAATATTGATAGAGACCAAGCAAGATTGTATGATCTTATTTGGAAAAGAACATTGGCTTCGCAAATGAGTGATGCTCAGTTAGAAAGAACAAATGTAAAAATTGAAGCAAGCAATCATAAAGAGTTGTTTACAGCTTCAGGTGAAGTATTGCTTTTTGAAGGATTCCTTAAAGTGTATCTTGAAGGTCATGATGATGACGAAGAGGAGCAAGAAGGAATGTTGCCTGCAATGAAAGTTAATGAGAAATTAGACAATAATTATATTACCGCAACAGAGCGATATTCTAGGCCGCCTGCTAGATATACTGAGGCTTCTTTGGTTAAGAAATTGGAAGAACTAGGTATAGGTCGTCCCTCTACTTATGCTCCTACAATTTCTACAATCATTAATAGAAATTATGTAGAGAAAGGGAATCTTGATGGTTCAGAACGTAATTATACGCAGCTTACTTTACAATCTAATAAAGTAGGGGAGAAGTTATTGAAAGAAAATACAGGGTCTGATAAAGGAAAATTAGTTCCCACTGATATTGGTACTATTGTTACTGATTTCTTGGTAAAGAATTTTGGAAACATATTAGACTATAATTTTACTGCAAAAGTCGAGCAGGATTTTGACGAAATTGCCGAAGGAAATGTGGACTGGGCAATAATGATGAAAGAGTTTTATGATAAATTCCATCCTATTGTAAAAGATGTTGAGGCTAATGCGGAAAGAGAAAGCGGGGAACGAATTTTAGGGAAAGATCCAAAAACGGGTAAGCAGGTATCTGTTCGTTTAGGTAAGTTTGGTCCGATGGCTCAAATTGGTGAGGCGGATGATGAGGATAAGAAATTTGCTAGTTTATTAACGGAGCAAAATATTGGAAACATCACTTTAGAGGAAGCATTAAATTTATTTTTACTTCCTAAGAACTTAGGGGAATATCAAGGTGAAGAAGTAGAGGTGAGTAATGGTCGTTATGGTCCTTACATCCGTCATGGTGCGGCATTCGTTTCTTTACCCAAAGGAGAAAATCCTTTGGATGTTGATTTTGATAGAGCCAAAGAGCTAATTGATGAGAAAGCCATTGCTGACGCACCAATAGCGGTGTACAAAGGCGAAGGTGTTCAAAAAGGTGTTGGTCGTTTTGGTCCTTTTATTAAGTGGAATGGTCTGTTTATCAATGTAAATAAAAAGTACAATTTTGATAATTTATCACAGCAAGATATAGAAACTTTGATTGAAGATAAAGTGCAAAAAAATATCGACAAAGTATTGCATAACTGGGAAGACGAAGGAATCTTAGTTGAAAAAGCGAGATGGGGACGTTCAGTCATTACTAAAGGTAAAATAAAAATTGAGTTAGGTAAAGAGGTAGACGCAACAAAATTGACTTTAGAAGAAGTTCAAGAAATGATTGCTAAGAAAACCCCTGCTAAAAAAGTAGCTGCTAAGAAAGCTCCTGCAAAGAAAACAGCCGCTAAAAAGCCCGCTGCTAAGAAAACTACAGTAAAAAAGAAATAGAATGGAATTTGATTTTCTAAGGCCAATAGATAATGAGATTTTTGAAATGGTAAAAGGATTTACTTCTCAACAGTTAGGGAGTAAAGTCGTTTTTCATACTAAAGAACAATTTCCAGATCTAAATAAAATTTCCATAGCCATTATTGGTGTTGTTGAAAATAGAGGTGCTGAGAATCCTACGACTGTAGTAGATTTATCAGCTATCCGTAAAGAATTATACAGTATGTATCCAGGTAACTGGGATGCTTCAATTGCTGACTTAGGAGATATTCTAGCAGGTAATTCTACTAACGATACGTACTTTGCGCTGAGAAAAGTAGCAGCTCATCTTATCAAGAATAGGATTATTCCTATTGTTATAGGTGGTTCACAAGATTTAACATATGCGTTATATAGAGCATATGATGAGCTAGAACAAATGGTGAATCTAGTGTCAATAGACAGTAAATTTGATTTTGGAAAAGAAGATGGCGGAGTTTTATCTACGTCTTACTTGACAAAAATTATTATAGATGAGCCTAATAATTTGTTTAATTATTGTAATATTGGGTATCAAACCTACTATAATTCACAGGAAGAGATTGACTTAGTCGAAAAATTATTTTTTGATGGTTACCGATTAGGAGAGATTTCAAACAATATTGCATTAGCAGAACCTGTATTTAGAGATGCTGATATTGTGAGTCTCGATTTGACTTCAGTAAAGTCATCTGATTCTGGAAATTTTGTATCCTTTAGCCCTAATGGATTTAACGGAAAAGAAATATGTTCTCTATCGCGATACGCTGGTATCAGTGATAAGGTTTCTATGTTTGGAATTTTTAATCATAATAATACCGTTCAAGAATCGGTGCTGATTGCTCAGATAATCTGGTATTTTATTGAAGGGTTTCATTACCGTTCTAATGAGTATCCATTTGGGAGTAGAGAGAATTATATTAAGTATATTGTACCTATTGAAGAGGAGGTTTTAGTTTTTTATAAGAGTGACAAAACAGATCGTTGGTGGATTGAAATTCCATTTGTATCTAATGGGAATAATAAATTGAAGAGAAATACGTTATTACCTTGTTCTTATGATGAATACCTTGGGGCGTGTAATCAAGAATTACCTGAAAGATGGTGGAAAGCACAGCGAAAAAATATCATATAATTTGTTTTTGCCCTTAGCTATTTTATAATTTAAAAAAAAATGTTGTTTAGTGTAAAAAAATTGTTTTTTAAAAAAATAATAAATAGGTTTACACACTTAAAAAATAATGAATACATAACTTAATTTTATATGAAGAAGCTCGTTGCATTTATGGCAATTTTAGCATTATTGATTAGCTGTGGTAAGTCAGGGGACAAAGGCGAATTAGTCGGTGTTGATGGCGGGAAATGGCATCCTGAAAAGCCTTACGGAATGACATTAGTTCCTGGAGGTGCATTCATTATGGGTAAATCAGATGATGATGTTGCTAACATTCAAGACGCACCTACTAAAACGGTAACTGTGAGGTCATTCTATATGGATGAAACAGAAATTACCAATAGTGAGTACCGTCAATTTGTGGAATGGGTAAAAGATTCTACAATGCGAGTTAGACTAGCGATTCTTGCTGATATGAGTGGTATTAAACCAGGTGATGGAAAAGGAAAAAAAGGAGGAAGCATAGGAGACTTTGCTTTTAACGATGCTGATCCAGAAAAAATGACTGCATACGATAAGTATATGTATGACAATTATTACAGCATTGGTACTGATGATGATGAATATGCTCATAGAAAGTTAAACAGAAAAGTTAAGTTAATAACAGATACTAAATTATATCCAGACGAATATTACGTTGAGGTTATGGACTCTATGTATTTGCCTATAGAGGCATCTTACAATGGATTACGTACGATTGATGTTGATAAATTGAAATTTCGTTATTCTTGGATGGATATTCAAGCTGCAGCAAAAGCGAAGGTGGGGAAAAGAAAAGATTTTATTAAAACAGAAGAAGTAAAGGTGTATCCTGATACGACAGTTTGGATTAAGGATTTTGCTTATTCATACAATGAGCCAATGCACAATGATTATTTCTGGCATAAAGCATATGGTGAATATCCTGTAGTAGGAGTGAAGTGGACACAAGCCAAAGCTTTTTGTGCTTGGAGAACATTAAATAAAAACTCATATATAAAGTCAAAAAAGAAAGGTCGTGAATTAATTAACTCATTCAGATTACCTACTGAGGCTGAATGGGAATATTCTGCAAGAGGTGGTCTAGAATCAGCAACTTACCCATGGGGAGGACCTTATACTAAAAATGATAGAGGTTGTTTCTTAGCAAATTTCAAACCAAACAGGGGAGATTATGCTGCTGATGATGCACTTTATACAGTTGAAGCCAAATCATACGAGCCAAACGGTTACAACTTATACAATATGGCGGGGAATGTTTCTGAATGGACAGACTCTTCATACGACCCTAATGCTTACGAATATGTATCTACAATGAACCCCAATGTTTTAGATGCTTCAAATAAGCGTAAAGTAGTTCGTGGTGGATCTTGGAAAGATGTTGCTTACTTCTTACAAGTGAGTACTAGAGATTTTGAATACGCTGATTCTGCAAGAAGTTTCATCGGATTTAGAACGGTACAAGATTACATGGGATTACAAACAACTGGTACATCTACCGGTAGAAAAAGATAATAAATAAAAAAAACCTACTAAAAACAAACCTAAAATCTAAAAATTAAAAGTTATGGCAATATTAAGTAAAAAAGCAATGAATTTCGCATACGGAATGGGTGCTGCAGTTGTAATCGTTGGTGCTTTATTCAAAATTACGCATTTTGAACTTGGGCCTTTGACAGGTACAGTAATGCTTTCGATTGGACTACTAACAGAAGCATTAATATTTGCTTTGTCAGCTTTTGAGCCAGTTGATACTGATTTAGATTGGACATTGGTGTACCCTGAATTGGCTAATGGACAAGCTAAGACTAAAACCGTTAAAGTAGAGGCAGCTCCTGCTGAAGCACAAGGTTTATTGTCTCAGAAATTAGATATGATGTTGAAAGATGCTAAAATTGATGGTGAATTAATGTCAAGCTTAGGAAATAGTATTAAGAATTTTGAAGCTGCTGCAAAAGGAATTGCACCTACAGTAGATTCAATCGCTTCTACAAAAAAATACAGTGAAGAGTTAACATTAGCTGCGGCACAAATGGAATCTTTGAACAGTTTGTATAAAGTACAATTGCAAAGCGCTTCTAGAAATGCACAGATTAATGAAGAAGTTGCTGAGAACAACCTTAAATTAAAAGACCAAATGCAGTCTCTAACTTATAACTTGTCATCATTGAACAATGTTTATGGAGGAATGCTTTCTGCAATGAACACTAAAGGATAATTAGTTTTAAACTATATTTAATAATAATAAACTAATTTGTAGAAAATATGGCAGGAGGAAAACTAACCCCTAGACAGAAGATGATTAACCTAATGTACTTGGTTTTTATCGCTATGTTGGCAATGAATATGTCAAAAGAAGTTTTATCGGCTTTTGGTCTAATGAATGAAAAATTTGAAAGTTCTAATACCTCTTCTCAAGCAACTAACGAGCAATTGTTAATGGCTTTAGATACAAAGGCAGCAGAAGCAAAAGGTGAATTTGCCCTAGCAGCTGTTACCGCTCATAAGGTTAAAGCAACTACAAAAGAATTTTATGACTACATCTCTTCTTTGAAGGCTGAGGCTATAAAAGGTTATGAAGTTGATGAAGAGACAGGAAAACTTCCTTATGAAGAAATGGATAAGGGTGATAATTTAGATACATGGTTTACTGGAGAGGGTTATTCTCCTAAAGGTAACGAAATCATCGCTAAGATTAACAAATACAAGGCAGATATGAAAGCTGCTCTTGGAGATGATAAAAAGTATGCTTCTATTTTAGCAGAAGTTGAAAAAAAGTTTGACGTATCAGATGTTAAAAATAAAGAAGGTTTATCTGATAAGTATTTATCCTATCATTTTAAAGGCTTTCCTGCTGTAGCATCAGTGGCTAAATTGTCAACTTGGCAAAGTGATATTGAAAAAACGGAGTCTGATGTGTACGGTTCTGCTTTAGGGAAAGCCGCTGTAGCAGCTGCCTCTTACAGTAACTATCAGGCAATTGTAGTTTTAGACAAAAACGCTTACTTTCAAGGAGAAAAAGTTACAGGTAAAGTCGTTTTAGGACGTTACGATGAAAATACTAAACCAACCAGTGTTACAGGTGCGAAATTGGACCCTGCAACAGGACAAGCGGTTATTGGTTTAACAGCTGGTGGTGTAGGAGAACAAAATATTAGTGGGCAATTTACGTTCATTGAAGATGGGAAAACAATTCCATTGAAATTCCAAGGAAAATATGTGGTGGTTCCAAGACCTAATTCAGCTACTATTTCTGCTGATAAAATGAATGTAGTATACAGAGGAGTTGTAAACCCAATGTCTATTTCATTCGCTGGTATTTCTGATAGCGATGTTACTGCATCTGCTCCTGGATTAACTAAGTTAGGAAATGGAAAATACAGTATGAGTCCAGGTGGCGGAAATGAAGTAGTGATTAATGTTTCAGGTAAAATGTCTGACGGAAAAGTAGCTACTGATAAAAGAGTATATAGAATCAAAGGAATTCCTGGTCCAACAGGTACAATTAGAGGAGAAACAGGAATCGTTAAAGGTCCTAAATCTAATTTAGAAATTGCAACTATTGGGGCTAAATTAGAAGACTTTGATTTTGAAGTAGGCTTGAATGTTGTAGGATTTAATTTAAAAATATCAGGACAACCTACAGTAGTTGTTCAAGGTGATAGATTAAATGCACAATGTAAAGCTGTTCTTTCTAAAGCAGGAAGAGGAGATCAAGTAACTATTTCTGAAATTAAAACTAAATTAGTGGGCGCGGGTAGTTATTTATTGCCTAGAACTGCTCCAGTAATTTTTGAAATACAATAATAAGTAAGTTGTCAATAGACTTCTTCAATATCTTATAATGAAACCATGATGAATGTGAGAAATTTTTTAATAGTTATTTTTTCTGTTGCAGGAAGTTTTGCCTCTTTTGCACAATCTAATTTGTTGAATGCAAAAACACCTGATCAAATAGGACTTAAAACTGCTGCACAACTTATTTCGGATAATGATAAGCCATTGGCTTATGGTTATGTTCATGATAGAGATATCTTGATGGGTAAAACCACTTGGGAGATTATTGACCTTAGTGAAAGAATTAACTTCGCTTTATATTTCCCTATTGATACCGCAAATATCGGTTCGGATAGACGTTCATTGTATGATGTGCTTACAAAAGCGGTGAAAAGCGGTGCGATAACTGAGGTGTATACTGATAGTTATTTTAATACTAAAAAATCTTATAGAGACATTCAATCTTCGTTGAGTCGTATTGATACTACTGATGCAGGTAGAGAGCAAGTGAATGCGGGAATGAGTGTTTCACCTGAATATATTTTAAGGTCAGATTTGACTGCGCAAGATGTAACACAATACAAAATAAAAGGATACTGGTATTTTGATAAACGTCAAAGTGAATTGAAATATCGTTTGCTAGGTATTTGTCCTGTAACACCTGATGTTTATTCTATGAACAGTGATGAGAAAGATTATATCGAATTATTTTGGATTTTCTTCCCATCAGCAAGAGATGTTTTACATGAGGCAAAAGCATTTAATAACTCTAATTCGGCTATGCCAATATCATTTGATCAGATTTTAAATTCGAGGCGTTTTAACAGCGTTATCTACAAAGAGGAAAATGTGTATGGTGACCGATCTATTGCAGATTATATGAAAGACAATTCACAAAATCAATTGTTAGAATCTGAAAGAGTGAAAGAAAAGATTCGTGATTTTGAATCAGATATGTGGAATTATTAATTCTCATCAAAAAGTATAAAAACTCTTATCGTAAATGATAAGAGTTTTTTGTTTTATATATATGCTGTCTGGCGATTTCTTAAATTGTGCAGCTCAGCAAATTGATTAACTTATGGTAGATTATATTATAGTTGGCTCAGGGATTGCTGGAATTTCATTTTCAGAGGAAGCATTGAATAGTGGTAAGACTGTTGTAATTCTAGACAATGATTCTCAACAATCTTCTAAAATTGCTGGAGGTTTGTACAATCCCGTTATTTTAAAAAGGTTTAGTGAAGTATGGCAAGCAGAAACGCAATTGCTTTTAATGAAGGAATTTTACAGAAAATTAGAGTCAAAATTAGCCTATCCAGTTGATTTTGAAAAACCTATTTTAAGAAAATTCTTTTCAATAGAAGAGCAAAACAATTGGTTTGCTGCTTCTGACAAAGATGCATTGTCACCCTTTTTATCCCTTGATTTAATTAAAAAAAAATATGCAGGAATACACTCGCCATATAATTATGGAGAGGTTCTACAAACGGGATACGTAGATACTGCCTCCTTATTAAAACAGTATAGAATTTACCTAATGAAGATGGGTTTATTTGGAAATGAAACCTTTGATTATAATTTGCTAAAAGTGTCAACTGAAAATGTTCAGTATAAAGATATAGTGGCGCGACATATTATTTTTGCTGAAGGATTTGGCTTACATGCCAATCCATATTTTCGTGAATTACCGCTAGATGGTACAAAAGGCGAACTTTTTATCATTAAGGCGCCAGGATTGGATTTAGATGTGATCGTCAATACAAGTGTGTTTATATTGCCATTAGGAGAAGGTTTATTCAAAGTTGGAGCTACTTACAATTGGAAAGATAAGACTGATTTACCAACAGAAGAAGGTCGGTTAGAATTGATTGATAGAATAAAAGAAATTATTGACTGCGATTTTGAAGTTATTTCTCATTTTGCAGGTGTACGACCTACCGTCAAAGATAGAAGGCCTTTGGTAGGAAGCCATTTTGAAAATAAAAATATTCATATATTAAACGGTTTGGGCACACGTGGAGTTATGCTTGGTCCTGCAATGGCAAAAGCTTTGTTTGATTCCATAGAAAACGGTGCAGCGCTTCCAAAAGAAATAGACGTTAAAAGATATTGGACTAAGTTAGGGAAAAAACTAACTTAGGCTTTGAAGTTGGGATTGTAAGAAACAAACATGTTGATGTAAATGTTTCTAGATAATCTTAGGACAAATGGAAATGTAACTAAAAGAGCAATAATTATAACAATAAATGCTGTTTTGAGGGAGCTGTTAAAAAATAAAAAGGATATAATAAAAGCAGCAATTCCTACGGCAACATTTAATCCATAACTAACATACATCGCTCCATAAAAGAAAGAAGGTTCGATTTGGTATTTTAAACCACAATGACTACAATGTTCATGCATTTTTAAAACATTTGCTAAATGCAAAGGGTTTTTGTCCAAATACATACTCTCATTCTGACATTTAGGACAAGTTCCTGTTAAAATACTATATAGTTTGGATCCTTTTTTTAACATTTGCAAAAAATTTAATTTTTCCTGATTAGCTGTTACAAATTTACACATTCAAAAGGGAATAAAATAACATTACATGCTTAATATACATAATTTATCGGTTTCATTTGGGGGTACATATTTATTTGAAGAAGTTACTTTTAGATTGGGTGCAGGAGATCGAGTTGGTCTGGTTGGAAAGAATGGTGCAGGAAAATCAACAATGTTGAAAATGCTTGCAGGTGACTTTAAGCCAGATTCGGGAGTTATCTCTCAAGAGAAAGATGTTCGCATGGGTTTTTTACGTCAAGATATCGATTTTGAACAAGGAAGAACGGTACTTGAAGAAGCTTATGAAGCCTTTGTAGATATAAAGATTGTAGAAAAGAAATTAGAAGAAATTAATCATCAATTAGTAACTAGAACTGATTATGAAAGTGAAGAGTATTCTAAAATTATTGAAGATTTATCTGATTATACCCATAGATTTGATTTATTAGGAGGTTATAACTATGTAGGCGATACTGAGAAAATTTTATTAGGTCTAGGTTTTAAAAGAGAGGTTTTTAATAATCAAACAGAAACATTTTCTGGAGGATGGAGAATGCGTATCGAGCTAGCCAAATTATTATTACAGGCTAATGACGTGTTGCTTTTAGATGAGCCTACAAATCACTTGGATATTGAAAGTATCATTTGGTTAGAGAGTTTTTTACGCAATTATCCTGGAGTTGTTGTTATCGTTTCCCACGATAAAATGTTCTTAGATAATGTAACCAATAGAACAATCGAAATTTCATTAGGGAAAGCTTATGATTTTAATAAGCCGTATTCACAATACTTAGAGTTGCGTCACGAAATTCGTGAAAAGCAATTGGCTACACAAAAAAATCAAGCGAAGAAGATTGAGGAAACAGAAAAGTTGATTGAAAAATTCCGTGCTAAGGCTTCAAAAGCATCAATGGCGCAGTCTTTAATCAAAAAATTAGATAAGGTTGAGCGTATTGAAGTAGATGAAGACGATAACTCGGTAATGAATATTTCGTTTCCTGTTTCTAAGGAACCCGGAAAAGTAGTTATAGAAGCAGAGCACGTGACTAAAAGTTACGGAGACAAAACGATTCTTAAGGATATCAATTTATTAGTGGAGCGCGGCAGTAAAATTGCTTTCGTGGGTCAAAATGGTCAGGGAAAATCTACTTTCATTAAAGCGATTGTAGATGAATTTGAATACCAAGGATCGATTAAATTGGGACACAATGTGCAATTAGGATACTTTGCACAAAATCAGGCAGAATATCTTGATGGTGAAATCACCTTGTTACAAACGATGGAAGATGCAGCTGCGGATACAAACCGAATGAAAGTTCGCGATATGTTAGGTTCGTTCTTATTTCGCGGGGATGATGTTGAGAAAAAAGTAAAAGTACTTTCAGGAGGAGAACGCAATCGTTTGGCTTTATGTAAATTATTATTACAGCCTATCAATGTATTATTAATGGATGAGCCTACCAATCACTTAGACATAAAATCTAAGAACGTATTAAAAGCTGCGTTGCAAAAATTTGGTGGAACGCTATTATTGGTGTCTCACGACAGGGACTTTTTACAAGGCATGTCTAATTTAGTCTACGAGTTTAAGGACCAAAAAATAAAAGAGTATTTAGGGGATATTAATTATTTCTTAGAACAGCGCAATCTAGAAAATATGCGCGAGGTGGAGAAAAAAGATGCTCAAAAAGCGGCTGCTCCTAAAGAAAGTAACAAAGCATCTTATGAAGATCAGAAAAAAGGGAAGTCATTACAAAACCGTCTGAGTAAAATTGAAAGCCAAATAAAACAATTAGAGAAAGAAATTCAGAATGATGACAAAATGCTAACTTCTAATTACGATAAACATATTGAAGATGCAGCTTTTTTTAAAGCATATAATAAGAAAAAAGAAGACTTGGACAAATTTCTATTAGACTGGGAAGTTGTTCAAGAAGAAATAGATAATATGTAGCTATTCCAGCTATACATTACAATCTTTACATTCAAAATCCTTTTTTGTTTCCCTATCGTAGGAGCTTCCTTTGGTCGCTCTACCCTAGTGACAAAAAAGGATTTTTCTTATGTAAAGGATTTTCATTTCTATCTGGGCTAGAAAAAAAACATTTAGATATTATGAAATTAATCCTATTTTTTTTGAATGTGCAATAGCTTTTGCGCTAGTTTTAAAATAGCATACCGATACGTTTAACGATTCTAAGTTTTTCAACGCTTTCTTTACTTTGTCTTTTTTATGATTTCCTGTTTGTCTAATGTAAATCGCTTTGACCGTTAACGGGAATATTTTACTGATCGCTTCATACAAATAGGGATCGTGCTGTGAGTCATCTCCTATTAATACATATTTTAAGTTGGGATAAAATTCTAATATATGCTTGATTTTATCAAATTTATGATTGTGTCCTCCTCTTCCCGTCCATATAAAATTAGTTAAGCTCGTTTTAATATCCTTAAGCAATAAAACGGCTTTTGGTAAATTATGTATTTCAGTAAATTTTACAAGAAAACGGTATAAATTCCATTCACTGCTAGATACATAAAAAAAAGCATTTTCTTCGCCATTATTATCTCTTCCTGCCTTGCTTAAAGCTTGATAGTGTGTGGCCACATCTTCAAATACTTTTCTTGAATTAACATTTTTAAATAACAGATTGTATAACTTCTTAAAGGGGTTGATTGTATAAGAGACTAAGAAAGTGTCATCTATATCAGATATGATCCCTAAATCGCCTTTAAATGGCTTTACGTAGCTTTCTTTACTAACGATAGGTTGTTCTTTATAAACAATACTTACTTCATAATCAATCCAGCCATATTCTGCGGTAGCTTCTATAGGAATGCAAAACTTGAAGTAACCATCAGATAAGGTTCTGGTATGAATTTTAATATTGTTATAGGATAAATAAACATCAGCATTTGACTCTGTTTTGATTCGGAACATACTAATTACTGAACTTGCATTTTTAAAATTAGTAGAAAGAAAATCATAGTCTTTTCTATTAGTAGGTTTAAAAACATGTCCCATCACAATTAATTCCTGATCATTTGCGTACCCTCGATATAATTTTAGAATAGGTTTCATTTTATTTAATACTTTTGAAGAGTGATGAAAATTAATTATTAAATATCAATTAAAGAAGTAAATTTTGAAAAAGAATGTCATATTGATTGTCAATCCTGTTTCTGGAGGAATAGATAAGTCGGAGCTAATAGAGACTGTGGCGCTTTTTACAGCAAATAAGAACAAATACTTTATCCTTTTTGAGACTTCTGGAGAAGATGATATTTCAAAAATCAAAGAGTTTTATCAGCGGTTTCAGCCTGAGCGCATTATTATTGCCGGAGGAGATGGGACAATCAAACTAGTGGCTGAAGCTTTAGAAGGCGAGGATATTATCTTCGGTATTCTTCCAGCTGGATCAGCTAACGGCCTAGCAACAGATTTAGGTTTACCTAAAACAATAGAAGAAAGTTTGGTTGTTGCTTTTCAAGATAACTTTATGGAAATTGATGTGGTGGTTATTAACGGTGTAAAAAGTTTACACTTAAGTGATTTAGGTTTGAATGCCGAGTTGATAAAGAACTATGAAAATAGTGCTGTACACGGGAAATGGGGCTATGCATTACAAGCATTTAACACATTAATGGATAGGGAAGATCCCTTTGTAGCAACAATTATGGCAAATGGTAAGACATTAGAATGCGAAGCGCGTATGATCGTAATTGCTAATTCGCAAAAATATGGAACAGGAATAGTGATAAATCCTCATGGTGTAATGAATGATGGTAAATTTGAATTGATTGTTTTAAAGAATTTAGATTTAGTCGTTTTTGGTAAAATTATTACGGGAAATATGCCTATTGAACCAGAAGATGTAGAAATTATATCTACAGATGAAGCCATCATTACAACAAATAATCCTGTAAGTTTTCAGATTGACGGAGAATATTTAGGACAAAAAACAGAACTTAACATTGCAATTGCTCCATCAAAAATTAAAGTGGCTATTGCTTAGGTGCAGGTTCTTCTTTAAATGGATTTCTCTCTTGCCATACCATTTTTGGTTCACAGAATCGAAATGTTTTGGACACAAATAAATTAATAAAAAAATTGCTGTGTTTCATTAAACCAAACATATCAATGGGTTTAGCACCCACTGAACTTTTTATTTCTAATGCTGTGCGAGCAAAAATTATTCGCTTGTATTGCTTGTTTATTGAATACCCAATCATGTCGTATAACATGTTTAAATACAGCATTTTTTCTCTTTGGTATTTTTCATCATACCCTAAAAAATAAGTATCAATATCTGATCTATTTTTAATTAAAGTATTAAAGCCAATTAATTCTTCTTCGATAAAATAACCGTAGAATAGGAAATTGTCTTTTAAAGATTCTTTGAAGGATTCAAAATGGTTTTCAGGAAGATAAAAAGTGTTAAATGGAGCGTTCTTAGCAACATTCATATACAATTCATATATGCGAGAACGGTAGCTTCTTATTTCTTCAATTTTTAATTTTCTTTTCGTAATTCCAACTGATTTTTTTCGCGCTCTTTTAAATTGGTCTCTGTATTTCTTGCTTTTGCTATCAATATAATCATCAAATGTTTTCCAAGATTCTCTAATTAAGAAAAGCATATTTGGTTGAGTAGAAAATTTAAAATACGAATTAAATTCAGGAATATTAAAATACTGTATATCGGTTGCTAAAAAATCTTTAAAAATAGTAAGATGTGTTTTTAATCCCTTTTTAGCAAAAAGATGTCTAAGTGCTTCAGCAGCTTGATTCAATTGAATTAAACCATCTGATGTGGGTATGTTTTTACTAAAATAATAGCCGTTTTGGCCCGTTAACATATTATTACCCAATACTAATACTTTTGAACTCAGATTTTTAAAGACAAAAGTTCGTACTTTTTTTCTAATACAATGATCTCTTTCTCCAAAAGAACTGATATTGCTTAAATCAATAAATTGTGAAAGAGCAATTCCTACTAAGTTTTCTTCTTTAAACAGACCTACAAAATGACAAATCATGTTGTCTGGGGCTGAATCCTCTAACACTTTCAAATAGTCATAGGATAAAAAAATATTGTTCGCAGCCAGTGAATCCCACTCTAAGGGAAGATCATCTGTGGAAGTATAAATTTTGAAAGAAAAATTAGCAATCAAGAGTTGGTGTTTTTTTGTCTAAAATACTATATAAAGTGAAAAAGACAGACTAATAAATAATATTTAACTAATTTTATTAAAAAAGCATAACTATGAACATATATAACGAAAATACCGCACAAGCTTTTCTACTAAATTTAGATGATTGGCATTTTAATGATAATGGGATAGAAAAGAAATTTGTTTTTAAAAGTTTTAGTGAAGCCTTAGGTTTTATAGTGCAAGTTGGGGTCGCTGCCGAAAAACAAAATCACCATCCTGAACTTTTCAATGTTTATAATAAAGTAAACATTCGATTGTCCACACACGATGCTAATGGGCTTACTGATAGAGACTTTAAGTTAGCAAAAACTATTGAAGAATTATTATAAGAGTAAAGCTCCTCATAGATTTAGTTAATCATTGAGGAGTCTCTAAGTTATTGATTTTAATTAAACCCAAGCACAAATAATGCCGCCCATTATCGTAAAACACACAATCCAAAATCCGCCAGAAATTAATGTATATTTCCAACTTCTTCTCTCAAATAGAGCGTTAGTTCCTACGATAGGTAATGCTAAAAATAAACCTGTCATAAAGCCATGCAGCATACCATGTTTAAAAGTTCTGAATGCCGTACCGTAATCTAACATAAAGGCAGTATAGGAAGGTTTTGCTAATGACGGGTCACCACCTACCATCCCCAAAGCCCCATATTGATGTATGGTCAACATTTGCAGTATTAAAGCCATTAAAAAGGCATAAAATACAGCCATTGAAAAAATCATGATCATGTTAGCACCTTTCATTTTCTCTTCGGTCATTCCTGCTTCTTTCATCCAGATGGTTCCAAATACTTTAGGATTATACCAGATAAAGCCTACTACAAGTGTTGAAAGTGCTGCTACAAAAAGTGCTAAAAAGTTAATTTCCATAAGTTTACTGTTTGATTAGTGTCCAAATATAAATATTTATTTCATAGTAATTTTAATTTTTTTTGTAGGAATTTTAGATGTAAATAATACTTATATATGTAGTTCATCGATTTTATTTGCTGATAAGCTGTTTTGAGTGTACTTTTATTCTGTCTAAACGATAAATCAGTTATTATGAAAAATATATTTACCCTTGCATTAACAGTCTTAGCTTCATTTACAATGTTAGCAGATGTTTCTATTTCTGACAAAGCGGTATTGCTAAATCTTCATAAGGCCACTAACGGTAATAATTGGAAAACTAAATGGGATTTAACTGCACCAATTGCTTCTTGGTACGGTGTAAAACTAGAGGGAGACAAAGTAGTTGCTATTAATTTATCAGATAACAATTTAGTAGGTCAAATCCCTACTGAAATTAGCCAGTTAGTTAATTTAAAAGAATTGAATTTTCATAAAAATGCGATTTCAGGTACTATACCTACCTCTTTAGAAAATTTAAAAGAGCTAACTGTATTGGATCTTTCATTTAACCAATTAACAGGAACAATACCTGCAGCGATTTGTGAATTAACGAATTTAAAAAATTTAGAGTTATATATGAATCAACTTTCAGGTGAATTGCCAACTGAAATTGGAAAATTAAAACACTTAGAAAGTTTAGTTCTTTTTAATAATGAGATTGAAGGTGAAATACCTAGTTCTTTATACGAGGTTGAAACATTGAAAACCTTATTGTTAAATAGTAATAAGCTTAGTGGTAAATTAAGTTCTGAAATTGCTAATTTGACAAATTTGGAAAATTTAAGTTTGTTCGAAAATGCAATGGAAGGTCAAGTTCCTTTTGATTTAGAAAAATTAAATAAATTAAAAGAAATGAATATTTCTTACAACCAATTTAGTGGTTTAATATCAAGAAGATTAGCCGTGCTTGACACCTTAAACATGACAATGGTTAATGATAAAGGAGTAGCTGTTTTGTTAGATGTGGCTATGGAAATTGAAAGACCTTTAGTATCTGAAGATTAATATTTTTAAATTTATATTATAAAATATATATATTGTTTTGAATAAGTTTAGTTAGTTTTTTTTAAACCTGTGTAGCCTGAGCTTCACGGGTTTTTTTATGCTTCTTTTTAAATGCTGAATGAGATCGTTTCTTGCTGTTAATAGCAGTAGGCGAGACCTGGTTTTGTTATAGTCATAAGCAGAGTATAGAAAATTTACTGCATGAAGTGATTGTTCAATAGCCAGTTCTCGGCCTCCTTAGTCCAATTAATATGAGTTTCTTTGGGGCTAAGTCCGAAGCCATGACCTCCACTTTGATATAAATGTAATTCTGCTGCTACCTGATGTTTTTTTAGTGCTAAATAATAGCGAAGACTGTTCTCGCACGGTACTGCTTTATCATCTGTAGCGTGGCTTAAAAAAGTGGGTGGAGTGCTCGTTGTAACCCAGGTTTCATTTGAAAAATGAGTTACTGTAGTTGAAGAAGGTAATGCTCCTAAAAGGTTATTTTTGGAGCCATTATGGGTTATGTCATTCTGCATCGAAATTACGGGATAAATTAGCATTTCAAAATTAGGGCGAGCACTTATTGTATCCGTTTGGTTATAAATTTTTTCATTATAGTGTGTGGCTAGGCTTGAAGCCAAATGACCTCCTGCCGAAAATCCAATGACACCAATCTGCTGCGGATTGATTTTCCATCTCTCAGCATTTCTTCTTATAATTCTCATTGCTTCTTGAGCATCCTGCAATGGACCTACAGACTTATCCTTCATTATTACATCACTGGGTAATCTATATTTTAAAACCATAGCTGTAATGCCTAGTGAATTCAACCACTCTGCTATTTTAGTCCCTTCTTTATCTATCGCTAAATGGGAATAACCACCACCAGGAATTACCATTACAACAGTAGTATTGTTTGTGTTTATTATATCCGGCTTGTACATCGTTAACGTGGGTGTTACTACTTGGCTTACTTGTTTTAAAGTGTTTTCACTATAAATCTGTTTCTCTTGATAGTCGTTCTCTATAATCTCACCCGGAATATTTTTTTCCCAAATAGGTAAAATGTGTATTTGAGCATTCATACTCGTAAATGATAGGCAAGTCAGTATTATTGCAATGTATATGTTTTTTAAAATTTTCATTATATCTAAGTTTTTATTTAATGGCTAAAAGTGAACTGATTTTGGCAGCGAAAATTTATAAGTCTGTTTATAATATCCAAAACATTCTTTCTATCTATCGTTTTGCTGTATTGGTAGGCTTTTTATGTTTTTTTTATGTGATGTGTTTATTTAATTGGCTAATTTAAATATTTATTGAAATAATTTGCATTATAATTAATATAAGTTATATTTGTGCAATCGATTACATTTTTATTGCAAATTTATATTTTTCAGCTTAAAATTAATTAAGACTTCTATTTTATGAAAACGCAATATACTTAGTTTTGAGGAATATTAATTTGTACTGACATATTTAACTATCTATATTAAACAATACTATGAACCAAAAAATTAAAACTATTGGAAATTATCGTTGGAGTATTTGCAGCTTACTGTTCTTTGCTACAACTATAAACTATTTAGACAGACAGGTGCTTTCATTAACATGGAAGGATTTTATTGCACCTGAATTTCATTGGACCAATAATGACTATGGTAATATTACTGCATTATTTTCAATTTTTTATGCGGTATCTCTATTGTTTGCTGGAAGGCTGGTTGATGTTCTGGATACTAAAAAAGGTTTTCTTTGGGCAATCGGGGTATGGTCGATAGGGGCATGTTTACACGCTTTTTGCGGAATTGCAACTGCAGGTATATTAACAGGCGATTGGTTTGTGGGATTTGAAGGAGCAAAAGAAGCTTTGAAAACAGTTAATGATACAGGGATGGTAATTACTGTTAGTGTTACCTTATTTATTTTTGCTCGTTTTATCCTGGCTTTAGGTGAAGCTGGAAATTTTCCTGCAGCTATTAAAACAACGGCTGAGTATTTTCCTAAAAAAGATCGTGCCTTTTCTACCAGTATATTCAATGCTGGAGCTACTGTGGGTGCATTGGCTGCGCCCATATCAATTCCGTTTATTGCTAAAGCATACGGCTGGGAAATGTCTTTTATAATTATTGGAGCATTGGGCTTTGTATGGATGGGATTTTGGGTTTTCATGTATGAAAAACCTGAAAAGCACTCCAAAGTCTCAGCTAGTGAATTGGAATATATACAGCAAGATGCATTGGCTGATAGTAAATTAGAAGGATATGTTCCAGAAACAGCTACAAAGGTTACTTTAATGCAATGTTTTAAATACAAGCAGACGTGGGCATTTGCTTTTGGTAAGTTTATGACTGATGGCGTTTGGTGGTTTTTCTTGTTCTGGACTCCTGCGTACTTAAGCTCGGTTTACGGAATGGATTCTACAGAAGCTGCTTTGCCACTTTTTGTTTTATATATGATTACGTTACTTTCAATTATTGGAGGTTGGTTGCCAACTTACTTTGTTGAAAAAAAAGGAATGAATCCTTATGATGGTCGAATGAAAGCCATGTTGATTTTTGCATTCTTTCCATTACTTGCATTAGTTGCACAACCTTTAGGACATATTTCGTATTGGCTGCCTGTAATAATTATTGGTATTGCTGGGGCGGCTCATCAAGCTTGGTCTGCTAATATTTTTACCACGGTTGGAGATATGTTTCCTAAAAAAGCTATTGCGACAATAACAGGTATTGGTGGACTAGCGGGAGGTATTGGTTCGACTTTTATTAATAAAGGATCAGGAATGTTATTTGATTTTAGTAAAGAGACGGATATGGCTTTCATGGGATTTAAAGGAATTGAATCGGGATACTTTATTATATTCTCCATATGCGCTGTGTGTTACCTAATTGGTTGGTCAGTTATGAAGACTTTAGTCCCAAAATACACGCCAATTACGGATATGTAATATTTCACAAAAGTAGTATTATTCAAGAAATGGTGCTCAGAGCCCTTTTTACTAATTAATAAATAAAATATCAATTTTTAGATATAGAAATTAATTCACTAATGAATAAATATATTAGTTTAATAAAATATTCAATATCTTTGTAATCGATTGCATTAAAATTAAAGTTATGACAAAATATAGTTCAAGATACGCTTCTAGTCCAGAAGCAGTTAAAAATTACGATACACAGCAATTAAGAAACGAATTTTTAATTGATGATTTAATGAAGGATAATGAGATTACTTTTACTTATTCTCATTATGATCGTTATATAGCGGGTTCAGCAGTTCCTGTGCATGATTTAACATTAGAAACTATTGATCCTCTAAAAGCTTCTTATTTCTTAGAAAGAAGAGAAATGGGAATTATCAATGTTGGTGGAAGCGGTTCTATTGTTGTTGAAGGAAAAACTTATGAATTGAATTTCAAAGATGCGCTGTATATTGGAAGTGAGAATAAAGAAGTTATTTTCAAAAGTACTGATCCGAAAAAACCGGCAAAATACTATATCAATTCCGCTCCAGCTCACACCACTTATCCTACGAAAAAAGTGAGTTTGGCAGAAGCCAATAAATTAGAACTGGGTTCAATGGAAACAGCGAATCACCGTACAGTGAACCAAATGATTATTGGTGGTGTAGTGACTACTTGTCAATTGCAAATGGGTATGACAGAATTAAGACCTGGTAGCGTTTGGAATACTATGCCAGCACATGTTCACGATCGTAGAATGGAAGTTTATTTTTATTTAGATATTCCAGAAAATCAAGCGGTGTGTCACTTTATGGGACAACCACAGGAAACGAGACATATTTGGATGAACAACCACCAAGCGGTAATTTCTCCACCATGGTCAATACATTCTGGTTCTGGAACTAGCAATTATACTTTTATTTGGGGAATGGCTGGTGAAAATTTAGATTATGGTGATATGGATGTTTGTAAAATCAATGAATTAAGATAAAACAATTATGACTTTATTTAATTTAAAAGGTAAAAGAGCGCTTATAACAGGAGGAACTCACGGCTTGGGAATGGCAATGGCTGAGGGACTGGCCATGGCGGGAGCCGAACTGGTAATTACAGGGACAACTCCTTCAAAAATGGAGGAAGCGCTTACGTATTATAAAAGCAAAGGATATACTGTTTCTGGTTATTTATTTGATGTAACAGACGAAAATGCTGCCGCAAAAAATATAGAACTAATTGGTAAAGAATTAGGAGATATTCACATATTAGTTAATAACGCAGGAATAATAAAAAGAGAATTGGCAATAACAATGCCTATTGCTGACTTTAGACAAGTAATTGATGTGGATTTGGTTGGACCATTTATTATGTCACAATTAGTTGCAAAGCAGATGATTGCCCGCAATGAAGGGAAGATTATCAATATCTGTTCTATGATGAGTGAATTGGGGCGAAATAGTGTTTCGGCTTATGCTGCGGCAAAAGGAGGATTGAAGATGTTAACACGCAATCTAGCAACGGAATGGGCAAAATACAATATTCAAGTAAACGGAATAGGTCCTGGATATTTTGCAACTACTCAAACAGAACCTATTCGTGTGGATGGGCATCCTTTTAATGAGTTTATTATCAATAGAACACCAGCTGCTCGATGGGGAGATCCAGAAGATTTAGCAGGAACAGCAGTGTTTCTTGCTTCAAAAGCAAGTGATTTTGTCAATGGACAAATTGTTTATGTTGACGGAGGGATTTTAGCCACTATTGGGAAACCTTCAAATGAGAATTAATTTTTAAGAAATCTATAATGAGCACAAAATTTATAAACGATAATTTTTTATTAGAAAATAAATACGCTGAAGAGCTATATCATAATTACTCTAAAAATCAGCCTATTATTGATTATCACAATCATTTGTCTCCAAAGTATATTGCCGAGAATACCATTTTTGACAATATTACCCAAGTGTGGATAAATGGCGATCATTACAAATGGCGTGCGATGCGTACCCTTGGAATAAATGAGCAATTTGTCACAGGAAATGGTTCAGATAAAGATAAGTTTATGAATTGGGCAAAAACAGTTCCATATACGATTCGTAATCCGTTGTACCATTGGACTCATCTTGAACTGGCTCGTTATTTTGATATTCATGATTTATTAAATGAAAAATCAGCAGAGGGAATTTATGAACAAGCTTCGGCAAAAATAAATTCTTCTGCATATAGCACTCAAAATTTGCTTACCAAAGTAAATGCCGAATTTGTTTGTACTACTGAGGATCCAATTGATACTTTAGAATACCACCAACAATTAGCTAAAAGCGATTTTAAAACAAAAGTAAGTACTGCTTTTAGGCCAGATAAGGCAATCTTGATTTCAGTTGATGGATACAATGATTACATTGATACACTTGGTCAAGTGGCTGGTGTATCTATAAATACATATGCTGATTTGTGTACAGCACTAAGAAATAGAATTGACTATTTTGATAAAAACGGTTGTAAACTTTGCGATCATGGTTTAGACCAAATTTACTTCGAAAACTTTACTGAAAGCGAAGTAAACGGCATCTTCAAAAAGAAAAGAGAGAACGGAGTTTTGAGTAATGAAGAAGCTTTGAAATTCCAAAGCGCTATTTTATTGTTTTTATGCGAGACCTACCATGAATTCGGATGGGTACAACAATTTCATTTGGGAGCATTAAGAAATAATAATGCTCGTATGCATCGAATTCTTGGGCCAGATACTGGTTGGGATTCAATAGGAGATTATCCGCAAGCTCAAAAATTGTCGGGGTTTTTAAATGCATTAGATAGTAAAGATAAATTGACAAAAACTATAATTTATAACCTAAACCCTGCTGATAACGAGGTGATGGCAACTATGATTGGAAATTTTAATGACGGAAGCGTTAAAGGAAAAGTACAGTTTGGTTCAGGATGGTGGTTTTTAGACCAAAAAGACGGAATGACAAAACAATTAAATGCCCTTTCAAACATGGGATTGATTAGTTGTTTTATAGGAATGTTGACAGACTCAAGAAGTTTTTTGTCTTTTCCAAGACACGAATATTTTAGACGAATTCTTTGTAATCTTTTAGGAGATGAAATTCAAAGAGGGGAGTTGCCAAATGATATGGAATGGATTGGTAAAATGGTGTCTGATATTAGTTATAACAATGCCAAAGAATATTTTAAATTTTAATGAAGACCTCTATTTAATTTAAACACAATGAATAAAGTTGTTGCTTTTGGCGAAATCATGTTGCGTCTTTCTACAGAAAGGCATTTGCGTTTTGCGCAAGCTAAAACATTTACTGCTTCTTATGGAGGTGGTGAGTTTAATGTAGGTGTTTCTTTGGCAAATTATGGCGTTAACGCTGAATTTGTAACTCGGTTACCTGAAAATGAAATTGGTGCTTGCGCTTTGAAAGAAATGCGAAAAATGAATGTAGAGTCCAAAAATGTAATTTTTGGAGGAGAACGTTTAGGTACTTATTATTTAGAAACTGGTGCAGGAACTCGAGCAAGTAATGTAGTATATGATCGTGCTCACAGTGCAATGGCTACCATTCAAAAAGGGATGATTGACTGGGAAAAAGTATTAGAAGGAGCTACTTGGTTTCATTGGAGCGGAATTACAACTGCAATCTCTGAGAGTGCTGCCGAAGCTTGTTTGGAAGCTGTTAAAGTGGCGCATCAATTAGGTTTAACCATTTCATGTGATTTGAATTACCGATCAAAATTATGGCAATATGGCAAAACTCCAAGCGAGGTTATGCCAGAATTACTACAATACACGAATGTTATTTTAGGAGATTTAGACACCGCTTATTTTATGTTAGGTCAAGCCAAAGTAGATCCAAATTATCAGGATTTAAAATCGCTTCCTATGTTGTACAGTAAGCTATTTGATTTATGCCCCAATTTAAAAACTGTCGCGACCACATTGCGTTATTCTGTAAGTGCTTCGCACCAAAGAATTGGAGGTGTTTTATTTGATGGTAATGCGATATATAATGCAGCAATTCAAGAAGTGACTCCAGTTGTAGATCGAGTAGGAAGTGGCGATGCTTTTATGGGAGGATTGATTTATGGATTGTTAGAATATGCTAATAACACACAAAAAGCATTAGATTTTGCAGTAGCTGCTTGTTGTTTAAAACACACAATCGCTGGAGATTATAATCTAGTTACCTTAAAAGAAGTTGAAAATATGTTAGACGGAAATGTTACCGGACTAGTATCAAGATAAAAAATTATGGCAAAGTATTCAAGAATTGAAGTAGCAACTGTAATGAAGGAGAACGGGATGGTTCCTTTATTTTTTCATTCGGATATTGAATTAAGTAAGAAAGTATTAAAAGCCTGCTATGATGGAGGATCTCGCTTAATGGAATTTACCAGTAGAGGAGATTTTGCTTTTGAAGTTTTTGGAGCGTTAAACAAATATGCTTTGGCCGAATTACCAGGGATGATTTTGGGAGTAGGTTCAGTTACCGATGCTGCTGCCGCTTCACTTTACATGCAATTAGGCGCTAATTTTATTGTCACTCCCGTTTTGAGAGAAGACATCGCCTTGGTTTGTAATCGTCGAAAAGTATTATGGTCGCCTGGTTGCGGGACCTTAACTGAAATTGCTCGAGCAGAAGAATTGGGATGTGAAATTGTAAAATTATTCCCAGGTGATATCTATGGGCCACAATTTATCAAAGGAATTAAAGGACCATGTCCTTGGACAAGCATAATGCCAACAGGAGGTGTATCAACGAGCAAAGAAAATTTGAAAAGCTGGTTTGATGCGGGGGTAACCTGTGTTGGTATAGGATCACAATTGATTTCAACTGAAATATTGGCAAATAAAGACTTCGAAGGTCTGCGTTTAAAAGTAAAAGAAACGTTGGAAACGATTAAAGAACTAAGAGGGTAGTTTATTGAATTGATTTACAACAATACAATTGATTAAATAAAATTAGATACGATTTTGGGAAGCAATTTATCACTAGCGGGAAAGTCAATAGTAATTACCGGAGGTACTGGGGTTATAGGCGCTTCTTTTATAAAAAGTGTCTGTAATGCGGGAGCTGCTGTTGGAATTTTAGGACGAAATGAGCAAGTTGCCACCGAAAGGGCTAATGAAATTATAAAACAAGGAGGAAAGGCAATTCCGCTGATTGCAGATGTAACTAATGAAGAACAGTTAGTAGCTGCAAGAGTTAAAATGCTACAGGCATATGGAAAAATTGACGGACTAGTAAATGCTGCAGGAGGAAATATTCCAGAAGCGGTAATTCAACCCGATCAAGATATTTTTAAGCTCAATATGTCCGCGATTCAAGATGCTATGAATCTTAATTTATTTGGGTCAATCTTGCCAACTCAAGTTTTTGGAGAAGCAATAAAAAATAATGGTTCGGGTAGTATTGTAAATAGTTCTTCGGTTACGGCACATCTAGCTGTTACCAAAGTTTTAGGATACAGTTTAGGGAAAGCAGCAATTGATTGTTATACCCAATGGTTTGCAGTAGAATTAGCAAAACGTTTTGGAGATAAAATTCGAATGAATTCTATCGTTCTAGGATTTGTTTTAACAGAACAGAATAAAACACTCTTAACAAACGAAGACGGTAGTTTGACCGAAAGAGGGAATTTAATAATCAATAAAACTCCTTTTAATCGATTTGGAACGGCGCAAGAACTCGAAGGAGCACTTGTATGGTTGCTAAGTGATGATTCTAAGTTTGTTACTGGATCAAAAATCACTGTTGACGGAGGTTTTTCAGTTTATAGCGGAGTTTAAACTTCCAGTAAGCATCAAATAAAAAAGTACACTTTATATCAATATATATAATGAAAAAATTAAATAGAATAAATACAGGTTTAGAAAAATTGCAGCCTATTAAAGTAGTGCAATTCGGAGAAGGCAATTTCTTAAGAGCATTTATAGATTATGCTTTTCAAGAACTGAATGAAAAGGTAGATTTTAATGCTGGGATTGCAGTTGTACAGCCTATTGAAAACGGAATGGTAAATATGCTAAACGATCAGGATGGCTTGTATACTTTGTTTATGAAAGGGTTGACAAAAGGGAAAGAAATTCAAGAGAAAACACTAATTTCTAACTTGGTTTCTGGAATCAATCCGTATGCTAATTTTAATGATTATTTGGCTTTAGCCAAAGAAGAAGAATTGGCTTTTATAATTTCGAATACAACAGAGTCAGGTATTGCATATGTAAGTACAGATACTCCGTCGATGCAACCACCAAGTTCGTATCCAGCTAAGTTAACTGTTCTTTTACATGAAAGATTCAAGCATTTTAACGGAGATGCAGCAAAAGGCTTGGCGATTATTCCTTGTGAATTAATTAATAACAATGCCGATACGCTTAAAGAAATTATATTAAAATACAGTGATGATTGGAATTTGGGAACTGATTTTAAAAATTGGATTCAAAATAATAATTCTTTTCATAACACATTGGTTGATAGAATTGTACCGGGATATCCTAGAGCGGAAATCGATGCTTATAATAAGGAGTTAGATTATTCAGATAATTTAATTGTTACGGCTGAAACATTTTTTCTTTGGGTTATTGAGGGTGGAGATGATTTGAAAGCCAAATTACCGTTTCATAAAACAAAGCTAGATGTGAAAATTGTTGCGGATATGCAACCGTATAGAACTAGAAAAGTAAGAATCTTAAATGGTGCGCACACTGCTATGGTTCCATTTTCATTGATGTTTGGAAACGAAACCGTAAAACAAACAGTGGATAATCCTTTTACAGGGAAATTTATTAATCAAGCTATTTTTGACGAAATTAATGAAACTATTGAAATGGATAAGGCAGAATTAGATCTTTTTGCTGAGGATGTTTTAGATCGTTTTAGAAACCCATTTATCAAACACAATCTTTCTAGTATTGCTTTGAATTCTATTTCGAAATTCAAGGTAAGAGTACTGCCAAGTGTTTTAGGGTACATTACAAAATTTGACAAAGTACCAACGAACTTGACTTTTGCATTTGCCTGTTTGATTCGTTTTTACAAAGGAACTTGGAATGAAGGAACTTTGCCAGTAGATGATAGCAAGGAAATTACAACTGCATTTCAGTCAATTTGGGCTTCAAATGATGCAGTAAAAGTAGTTGCTCAAACATTGTCAAATACAGAATTTTGGGGAGAAGATTTAACAAACATCAAAGGACTATCAGAAGCTTTAGTATTGGCATTGAATGAGATTGAGGCAAATGGAATTGAGCAAGGTTTTGTGAATTTCAAGAAACAAGTTTAGTAGTAGTCACGAATTATAGTATTTATAATCATGCAAAAAAAATTAATAAAAGTAAATCCATCAGACAATGTCGCAGTGGCTTTAGTAAATCTTACTCAAGGAGAAGAGATACAATTTGAAGGAGAATTGATAACAGTCCTTTCTGATGTAAAAATGAAGCATAAAATTGCGATGACTCCTTTAGAAATAGGAGATCGTATAATTATGTATGGAGTATTAGTAGGGAAAGCAAGTGAACGCATTGAAAAAGGCGGTTTGCTATCTACTTTAAATGTAAAACATGAAAGTGATAAAGTAACTGGTAAAACCGAAACAATCGGTTGGACTGTTCCTAACGTAGATAAATGGAAAAACAGAACTTTTCTTGGATATCACAGAGAAGATGGACAAGTAGGAACTGAAAATGTTTGGTTGTTTTTTCCATTGGTTTTTTGCGAAAACAGAAATATCGAAATCTTAAAAGATATTTTCGAAAAGGAATTAATGAAGCCAAAAGAAAACGATTACCAATTGTTATTGCGTTCACTAGTAAATTCTGAAACGGGAGTAGAAGGGAATAGCGGAGGTTCTAATGAAGCCGATCTTTTCAAAAATATTGAAGTAAAGTTCATCACGCATCAAGGTGGTTGTGGGGGTATTCGCCAGGATTCACACAGTTTGGCTAAATTATTGGCTGGATATGTAAACAATCCAAATGTGGCAGGTGCAACGGTGTTGAGTTTAGGTTGTCAGAATTTACAGATTCAGATATTCAAGGATGCACTAAATGAAATTAATCCAAATAGTACTAAGCCCGTATTGATCTATGATCAACAACAAATAGGAACTATTGAGGCGATGTTGAGTAGTGTGGTTAAAGATACTTTTGAGGCAATCAAAAAAGCAAATGCATTAGAGCGAGCTCCAGCACCATTGTCGAAATTAACGATTGGTTTGGAATGTGGTGGATCGGATGGATTCTCTGGAATTTCAGCTAATCCAACATTAGGTGTAACTTCTGATATGCTGACAGCATTAGGAGGAACTACCATACTTTCAGAGTTTCCTGAATTATGCGGTGTAGAGCAAGAATTAGTGAATCGTTGTAATGAAGATGAAGATGGAAAACGATTCTTAGAATTAATGAAGTGGTACGAAAAAACAGTTGTAGATGCAGGTTCAGGATTTGATATGAATCCTTCTCCTGGTAACATAAAAGATGGTTTGATTACAGATGCAATGAAATCTGCTGGTGCTGCTAAAAAAGGAGGAACTTCTCCAATTGTAGGTGTTTCAGACTACGGAGAATACATTTCAAAACCAGGTTTAAACTTGCTTTGTACTCCTGGGAATGATGTAGAATGTACCACTGCGATGGTAGGTTCTGGAGCCAATATGGTGTTGTTTACGACGGGCTTAGGAACGCCAACTGGAAATCCAATTGCGCCAGTTGTAAAGGTTTCTTCTAACTCTGAGTTGGCAAGAAAAATGTCAGATATTATTGATATTGATACAGGAGGAATTATTACTGGTGAAAAATCAATAGATGAAATGGCAGATGAAATGCTGGAATTTATTATAAACGTAGCAAGTGGTACCATAAAAACGAAAGCCGCGATTTTAAATCAGAATGATTTTATTCCTTGGAAGAGAGGGGTTTCATTATAATTGTAAAGTAATAATATTGGTTTTGTTTGAAAGAGGAAATTATCTATTGATAGTTTCCTCTTTTTTTATTCTACCTTTTTTAATGATGATTTTCTAATATGCAATTCAGGCATTAAGACCACTTTCTTTTCAATTTTTAAATTTTCAGTGTTGCTTATTTGTTCTAAAAACACTTTGGCAGCCATTTTGCCCATTTCTTGCGGAGACTGATCTACTGTGGAGATTGATAATTCCATAAATTTTGTAAAAGGTTCGTTACCAAAACCAAATACCCCAAAATCATTAGGGATTTTAATACCATGTTCCTTTAATTTCTGAATCGCGCCTAAAGCAGCAAAGTCACTCGTAGAAAAAATTGCAGTAGGAGGATTAGACAATTGTAATAGTTTCTCTACTGCGTCCCTACCTTCCACGACATTACTTCGTATGTTTAGGATATAATCTTCATTTATGTCAATTCCATTGTCTAGCAAGGCTTGCTTGTATCCATTGTAGCGATCCTCATAGATTTCTAATGAACGATCTCCTGATAAGAAAGCAATTTGCTTGTTTCCTTGTTCTATTAAGTGTTGCGTGGCTAAGTATGCACCTTTAAAGTCATTAATCGTTACGGAGCTTACCCCTTCCATTTTCTTCTTTCTGTCAAAGAAAATCAAAGGCACATTTTTTTGTACAATACGATCTATAAAAGGGCTGTTTTTCTCAGATACATTGGAAATCGACATTAGAATACCATCAACCTGAGCATTCAATAGCGTGTTGATATTTTCAATTTGTCTCTCTTCATCTTCATGACTCTGACAAATGATAACCTGATATCCTTGAGGTTGTAACTCTTCCTCGATTCCTCTAATTACAGATGCAAAAAAGTTGGTGTTTATTCTTGGAACTATGACGCCAACATTATTGCTTTTTCCACTCTTCAGTGCTAACGCTAATTTGTTCTGCTTATAATTCATTTTGGCTGCCGTTGCTAGCACTAATTCTCGAGTTGCAGTACTTATTTTTGGATTATTATTTAGAGCTCTGGAAACCGTAGCAGCTGTAATATTAAGCTCTTTGGCAATGTCATAAATAGTTGTTTTGTTACTCATAGTCTTTTTCTAATCCGGTAAAAATAATATTTTTTTTTCATTATCACTACTAAGTGTTATCGATTACAATTTTTTACAAAAAGGGCAATAGAATGGTTGTTTTTAATCATTTCTATCTGTTCATAGCAACCTTTAATTACAGTTTTGTCCACAGTTAACATGCATTTATGGAAATCAGCTCTATAATGGCTCTATCTCTATGAATTTCTTCAAATTTGTTAACTCACCTTCTATGATTCTTAGCTAAAAATAGGTAAAATATAAATATAATTTAAATTTATCTGTTTATTTATATGCTATATGAATTTTTAACCCTTTTTTTTTGTTTAATTAAAAAAAAATATATACGTTTGTGCAATCGATTACATTTGTTGTTCTCGGATAGAAAAAGTAGATAAAATTATATAGTATACGTTTTTTCATTTTAAGAGTTTAACGAAAAACTATTTTGAATAGAATACTTGTATTGTGAATTCTTAATTTATCTAGTAGATTCGAGATTTTGATTAAAGGAGAGAGTGTTGTTATAAGGTAGCACAAGCGAAATTATCTATATCGATTTCGAAAAATGAAATTTTGATAAATCTAACTCGCTTTACTTAATAAGATTTTTGTATTAATATAAAAACCGATTTCAAGATAGTATGCAGTTATTTAATTTGCCCACCAGCTGCAGGCTACCAATGTATAATATAGACAAGTTTAAATTAAGAATTTATTATAAGAGAGGAAGGAATAGGGGACCTCACAAAAAATTAACCAAAAAACTAACCAATTAAATTTTGAAGTATGATTATTAAACATTTATCAAAAAAAGGCTCAAATTGTTGCTTTGTTATTTTTCTCTTGCTTAGCATGCTTACGGGAAATAAAATGAGTGCTCAAAATGGGATAACTATTGGCGGTATAGTAAAAGACGCTACAAATATGCCAATTCCTGGGGTAAATATTATTGAGAAGGGAACTAAAAATGGAGGTGTTACAGATTTTGATGGAAAATTTTCTATTAGAGTTTCTGGTCCAAATAGTGTTTTAGTTTTTTCATACCTAGGATATGAGACGTTTTCTAAGACTGTAGGGCAAAGTAAATCCTTAAATGTAGTATTAAAAGATGAAAACTCTAAACTTAACGAAGTAGTTGTAATTGGTTATGGCACATCTCGTAAGGCTGATTTAACAGGTTCTGTTGTGTCTATTGCAGGTGACGATTTGAAAAAGTTATCTATAGCTAGTGTCGCAGAAGCTTTAACAGGACGTTTGGCTGGGGTTCAGGTAACCTCATCCGAGGGTTCTCCTGATTCAGAGATAAAAATTAGAATTCGTGGAGGAGGGTCTTTAACACAAGATAGTTCTCCCTTAATTATAGTTGATGGTTTTCCGGTAAACAGTATGAGTGATATTTCTCCTTCTGATATAGCAAATATTACGGTATTGAAAGATGCCTCTTCGACAGCCATATACGGTTCTCGTGGTGCAAATGGAGTTATCATCGTAACTACAAAAACGGGTAAAGATGGAAAAATGACGGTAAGTTTTAACTCTTACTTCGGCTTCAGAAAAATAGCCAATACAATTGATGTTTTACAACCAGATGATTTTGTAAAATGGCAGTATGAATATGCGCTACTAAAAAATGAGGTTAGTTCTTATGAAAAATACTTTGGTAAATGGCAAGATTATGATCAATATGCCGGTATGAAAGGGAATAATTGGCAAAAACAAATTTATGGTCGTTTAGGTGAAGCAAGAAGTCGCGATTTAGGAATTCGTGGTGGTTCGGACAAATTAAGTTATAATTTTAATTATGCACATTATGATGAAAAAGCCATTATGGTTGGTTCAGAGTTTGCTAGAAATAACCTTTCTTTTAGTTTGAAAAATAAGGCAAGTGACAAAATCGATTTATCTTTCACGATGCGTTATTCTGATACTGAAATTAATGGTGGAGGGACTAATGAGCAAAATGAAGTATCATCTGCTGATGCTCGTCTAAGGCATAGTGTAGGATATTCACCTATTCCTCTTCCTGGTTTAACAACTGACAATACAGATGAGGCTTTATCTAGTTATCTGGTTAATCCTTTTGTTTCTGTGGCAGATAACGACCGTCTACAAACTAGAAAAAACTATAATTTATTAGGTAGTTTTTCTTGGGAAATTTTAAAAAATCTAAAATTAAAGTCAGACGTAGGTTTAGACAACTATAATTACAAAGATTATCGATTTTATGGACGTTCTACCTATTATGTAAGCAATATTCCTGCAGCTGAAAATCAAGGTAATCCGGCAATTATTATAAGTAATCGTGACAATTTGCGTTTTAGGAATGCCAATACGTTGAATTATGATTTCAAAAACCTGTTAGGAGATAATCATAGTTTAAAAGTGTTAGTAGGTCAGGAAATGATTAAATACAAATCAAATGAGATCGAAAGTACAATTCATGGCTTTCCAAAATTCTTTGACTTTGATGACGCTCGAAATCTTAGTTCACAAGGGACTCCACAGGCTGTAGATAATAATTACAGTCCAGATGATAAATTGCTATCCTTTTTTGGACGTGTGAATTATGATATCAAAAATCGTTACTTATTTACCGCAACCTATCGTGCCGATGGATCAAGTAAATTTTTAGGAGGAAACCGTTGGGGCTATTTCCCTGCAGCAGCTGTCGCTTGGAAATTATCAGAAGAAGATTTTCTAAAAGAAGTATCTTGGTTAAATGCACTTAAAGTAAGATTAAGTTATGGTGAGGCAGGTAACAACAATATTCCTACAGGACAAACAATTCAAAGTTTCCAATCTTCAAATTCTGCATGGATAAATGGTGTCACTAATTATTGGTCAGCATCAAAAACTTTGGCTAATCCTGATTTAAAATGGGAAACTACGGTAACTCAAAACGTGGGTCTTGACTACGAATTATTCAAAGGACGTGTTAGTGGTTCAGTTGAAATGTATAAAAATGTTACAAAAGATTTATTAGTACGTTTCCCTGTGCCAGGTACAGGTTACGATTCTCAATATAGAAATATGGGAGAAACACAAAATACGGGTGTAGAGGCATCTTTAAATTTGGTAGCTTTAGATAAGGCAGATTATGGTTTGAATTTTTCATTCAATATTGGCTTTAATAAAAACCGTATTAATTCATTAGGACTTTTAGAGGATTTTGGACAAAATACAAACTGGGCTTCATCAGCGATCGGTAATGATTATGTTGTAAATGTTGGTCAACCGATAGGATTAATGTATGGATATAAAAGCGATGGCCGTTATGAAGTGTCAGACTTTGATTATGCAGCAGGTAAATACACACTAAAAACTGACGTTGCAAATAGCTCTAATATTATTGGTACACTTAGACCAGGTTCAATGAAATTAAAAGATGTTAATGGAGATGGAGTAGTTGACGCTAGTGATTTATCTATAATTGGTAACGCTAATCCTAAACATACTGGAGGTTTTGTAATCAATGGAAATGCGTATGGATTTGATCTTTCGGCAGCCTTCAACTGGAGTGTTGGGAATGATGTTTATAATGCCAATAAAATTGAATTTACAACTTCCAATACAAATGGACAATATAGAAATTTAAGTTCAGAAATGGCAGATGGCAATAGATGGACAAATATTAATGCTGCAGGGGACTTAGTTACTGATCCTACTGAATTAACAGCACTCAATGCAAATACAACTATGTGGTCACCCTATATGAAGAATTTTGTTTTTAGTGATTGGGCAGTTGAGGATGGTTCCTTTTTAAGATTAAACTCTCTTACTTTAGGATATACATTGCCAGAATCTTTGATCTCTAAACTAGGTATTTCTAAATTTAGATTTTATGCTACAGCAAATAATGTATTTATTCTAACAAACTACTCTGGTTTAGATCCTGAAGTTTCTACAAGAAGAAATACTCCTTTAACTCCTGGAGTTGATTATTCACCATTTCCAAGGAGCCGTCAAGTGGTTTTTGGTTTAAACCTTAATTTTTAATTTAATAATTATTCACAGATGAAACATAAAATAATAATTACAGTAATAATTATAGCGGGGCTTTTCACTTCTTGTCAAGATATAGAAGGGGACTTCTTAGAGGCGCCGGCAAAATCAACCTTAGATGAATCTGTTATTTTTTCAACAGCAGGTTTGGCAAAAGGAGCAGTAGATGGAATCAAAATACCTTTCGCAGAAACTAATTCTTATAGAGGTCGTTTTCTACCTTTTTACGGTTTCAATACTGATACAGAATGGTATAATACTTCTGAAACTGTAGATGATAAATCAGATTTGTGTACCTACGATGCGAAAGCGAATAATTCACAAATGAATACGACTAACAATGCTTGGGCAATGATGTATTCTGGAATAGAACGTGCTAATATCTGTATCAGAGGTTTACGTAAATTTGGAAACCCAGAACCAGGGACTGAATTAGGACATTTATTAGGGGAAGCATTAACATTGCGTGCGATCTATTATGCGGATCTTATGAAAACGTGGGGAGACGTTCCTGCTCGTTTTGAACCTATTAATTCAGAATCTTTGTATTTGCCAAAATCGAGTCGTGACGAAATCTACAAGCAGTTAATTCAAGATTTAGGAGAAGCTGCAACATTAGTGCCATGGCCAAATGAAACAGCTAATACTACCAGTGTAGAACGTATCAATAAAGCTTTTGTGAAGGGTTTAAGAGCTCGCTTAGCAATGGTAGCATCAGGTTTTCAACAATACCCTGATGGCATTAGAAGAAGTACTGATGCTGACCTTTCTGTTGCAAAAATGTACAAATTGGCTTTAGATGAGTCGCGTTCTATTATGAATAGTGGTACAGCTCATTTAGAATCTTCATTTGAAACATTATGGAGAAAATACAATCAAGAAAACATAAGCGCTGGTGGTGAATCATTATGGGAACTTCCTTTTGCTGATGGACGTGGACGTATGCTTTTTACATTTGCGGTTTACCATACAAGTAGTGATCAGTTTCACGCTAACGGTAACAAGCGTGGTGGAGTAGCAGGACCTCTTCCAAACGTATTTTATGATTATAATGAAATGGATACTCGTAGAGATGTAACCTGTGTACCTTATAAATTCGGTACTCCAGTTAATGGTATAGCAAAACAAGAGTTGGGAGCATTAGACACGTGGTATTTTGGAAAATACCGTTATGAATGGATGAATCGTTTTGTAACCTCAACTAATGATGATGGAATCAATAAACTATACATGCGTTATGCCGAAGTTGTTTTAATTGCCGCCGAAGCTGCAAATGAGTTAGAAGGGCCTGCTGCTGCTGCTCCTTATTTGAAAGAAATTCGTAAAAGAGCTTTCCCAGCTGCTGCGCAAGCACAACAAGTAGAGGCTTATGTAGCTAATTTGGCTACAAAAGATGCCATGTTTAAAGCAATTGTTTTAGAGCATAAATTTGAGTTCACTGGTGAAATGGAACGTAAACAAGCACTTATTCGTTGGAATTTGCTTAAATCTAAACTAGATGAAGCAAAAGCAAAAATGCAAAACTTGAAAAACCGTACTGGAGAATATGCTCAGGTACCCTCTACATTGTATTACAAAACTAAACCTGATAATGTGTCCCTTGAAATTTATGGGTTAAATCGTGGTGAAAATGTTAATCCAGGTGTTGAGTATTCTGCATTCGCATGGACTAAACTAGAAGATACTAAAGTAAATTCTCTATACAGAAGTTCTGTAAATCCTGATAATAAGCAGTTCTGGCCAATATGGCAAGTTTTTATCGACGGTAGTAATGGTAAACTAGTTAACGACTACGGCTATTAATAATTTAAATAATTAAATCAATTGTGATTATGAAAAAAATATTTATAATAAAAGGATTATTAGCCACTTTACTTTTGACAGTTTTAGTCTCTAGTTGTACTGGCTACAGTGAAGATTTGTTAGACGTATTAGATGTAAATAGAGTATTTTCTCCAATAGGTCTTACGGCAAAAGTTAGAAATCAAACAACGGTAGAACTGAATTGGACAACAAGGGATAATGTAGATCATTATACTGTTGAATTCAGTGCTGATGATCCCGAATTCAAAACTATTTTTAAAACGCTACAAGTGGCAGCAACAGAATTGCCAATACAAGTGGCATTAGAAGGAGAAACCATATATTCCATTAGAGTAAAGGCAATCAGTTCAGTAGGACTTGAAGATTCAAAATGGTCAGTGGTAACCGCTACAACATTATCTGAACAGTTGTTATTAGCAACTATAGATGGGGATGTTCAGGCTAAGCAAGCAACATTCAGATGGGCGCCAAATAGTAGTGTAACTAAAATTGTACTTACGCCAGGTAATATTACTCATGTAATTACTGCGCAAGAAAAAGCAGCTGGAATTGCAACTGTTACTAGTTTAACATCGGAGACAAAATACAGTGCCATATTATATAATAATACCAAAAAGAGAGGTTTTTCATCATTTGAAACTGGTATAGATATCGGTACCGGTATATTAGTAAAAACAACAGATGATTTATTTCAAAAAATTGCTGGTGCAAAAGCTGGAGATGTTTTAGTATTAGAGTCAGGTGATTTTACGTCACAAACTGGGTCGATAACTTTGGATAAGTCTATAACTATTAGAGGTTTAAAAAGCTATAACAAACCACTTTTAAAAGTTAATTTTTCAATCGCAACCGGTGCGACTGATGTGAGTTTAATAGATTTAAATTTAGACGGAGGTAAAACATTAACTGATGTAGTAAGATTTACAGATGCGACCAGCTATGGGTCATTGATTATTAGTGGATGTGATATTCATGATTTTGATAAATCATTTATAGGTAGTGATGTTGCTGCTGCAAAAGTGAATGCCGTTACTGTTGAGAACACTGTTGTTACAAATATTCTAACCAATGGAGGAGACTTCATTGATTTCAGAAAAACATTTGTAGCTGAGGTTACTTTAAAAAATAGTACGTTTAATAACTGTGCACCTGATCGTGATTTTTTTAGAATTGATGCGGGTACTTTAAGTGGAACTGGATTAACGACTAAGATATTGGTTGACAGTTCAACCTTCTACAAGGTTTCTAATACATCAGGGAAAAGATTTCTATACGTTCGTTTCAATGCAAATACATTAACTGTTCGTAACTCTTTATTTGCTGAAACAGTGGCGATTTATTCAAATCAAACGACTACTTCAGATCCAAGTTTTGTAAAAAATAATTATTTCAATGCTACGGGTCTTCATACAACGAATACTAAGTTTGATAATTCTACAAGCTTTACTACAGTAAACCCAGGATTTGAAAATGCAGCTGCCGGTAAATTTAAAATTTCAAATCAAACGCTAATCGATAATAAAATTGGTGATCCACAGTGGAGGTAATAAAATAAAAGTACAGAGGCTCGTTTACAAACGAGCCTTTCTTTTCTGCTAGTATGCTTTTAATTTAGTTTAACTTGTTTTTAAAGTTAGATTTTTAATTTGATTCAAAGAAAAATTATTAAAAAGGTCAAAGGTGAAGATATTATATATGTTGCTCATGTTAAGTCTTTTTTCTTGTTCGAAAGAAGAGGCTGCAGTCGATACAGTGGTTTATGTAAAAACAATCACACTGTCTGGTTCTAATATTACAACGGGAAATACGGGTCAAATTACGGCTGAAACTTTGCCATCTAATGCTACAAATAAAACGGTATCGTGGAAATCCTCCGATACAACTATTGCTGAAATTTCTTCTTCAGGATTACTTACTGCTAAGAAAAACGGTAAAATCATAATTACTGCAACAGCTGCTGATAAAAACACCGTTACTGCTACAAAAGAGATTACAATTTCTAGCTTTAGTAATGGTCAAACTTTTGACTATACCGTTTCTAACTCGGCTGAGCTTTTAGTGGCTTTGGCCAAAGTTAAAGCAGGAGAGACAATTGCTCTGAATGGCGGGACGTATACCATGAGTAGTAAAATTGTATTAAGTGTTTCAGGTACTGCCAATAACAAAATAAGTTTAATAGGATTAACAAACTCAAGTAGACCTATACTGGATTTCTCTGCTATGGCTGAAAATGGATCAAATCAGGGAATTGTTCTTTCTGCTAATTATTGGTACATAAAAGGAATTGACATTTACAAAGCAGGGGATAATGGACTGCAAATTAAAGGAAATAACAATGTTATCGAATTCTGCACTTTCTCAGAATGTAAAGATACTGGACTCCAAATAGATAATGGCGCGTCCAATAATACGATATTAAATTGTGATTCTTATTTTAATGCGGATGCTGCTTTAGAAAATGCGGATGGATTTGCTTGTAAATTAAATGCAGGTACTGGCAATAAATTTGTAGGCTGTAGAGCATGGCAAAATCTAGATGATGGCTGGGATGGTTATTTGAGAGGTACAGATAATATAACAACTACGTATCAAAATTGCTGGGCAGTTAAAAATGGCTATTTGAAAACGGGTGTAAAAGGTGCCGGTGATGGTAATGGTTTCAAAACAGGGGGAAGTGATGATAAACTTCTTAAACACAATGCGACCTATACAAATTGTGTTGCTGTGGGTAATGTAGCTGACGGCTTTGATCACAATAGTAATCGGGGTGTAGTTACGATTTATAATTGTTCTGCCTATTCTAATGGCGTAAATTATTCTTTTAGCAATACTAATCCTTTGGCACAGCTTATAATTATAAACAGTAATGTACTAGGAAGCTTTGGAAGTACAAATGCTACTCTGCTTGATGTTACTAATAATAGTTGGCAAAACGGACTCGTAGTTACTGCGGCTGATTTTAAAAGTTTAGATTTCCAACAGTTATTAGCTGCACGAAAAGCAGACGGAAGTTTACCTGATATTAATTTCTTTTATCTTAATGCCGATAGTAAAATGATTGATAAAGGGGTTGATGTAGGTCTAGCTTTCAAAGGAAGTGCACCAGATTTAGGGGCTTTTGAATACTAAGAAATATAATTAAAATTTTGAATGCGGTAATTCCTTTTTTTGTGGCTTTTCTTTGTTTATTTAGATAAATATATTTAAGTTTGTGTAATCGATTGCATTAATTTGAAAGTTTTGTCTTGATGGTGGTTAAGTGATTGTAAAGTGGGTGTGTACGAACCATTGTATTTCTGATTAAATAAAATTTAAATTGCGTCTTAAAATTATATCAATGAAAAAATTAGGGAAATTTGTAGCTGTTTCATTCGTAAGTTCATTGTTGCTTTTTTCATGTGGGGTTAAGCAAAACAGTACGGTAGAAATAGATCCATGGAAGAAAATGCAGCAAATTATAGAAACAGTGAAAGAGCCTGTTTTTAAAAATAAAAGCTACAACGTAGCTGATTTTGGAGCTAAAGCAGGAGGTGTTTTTGATAATACGGAGGCATTCAAAAAAGCAATCGAATTTTGTTCTAAAAATGGAGGAGGAAAAGTAGTTGTTCCTTCAGGACAATATTTCACTGGTCCTATTAATCTAGAAGATAACGTTAACCTTCATTTAGAAAGCGGTTGTGAAATCCTTTTTAGTACGAAGTCAACTGACTATCCACTTGTTAACACCTCTTTTGAGGGGACCGAATTAATGAACCATTCACCGCTAATTTATGCTAATAACAAAAAAAATATTGCTATTACAGGATCGGGAACTTTGAACGGTCAGGCGACTAATGATAATTGGTGGTACTGGAGTGGTAGCAAAAATTATGGCTGGGTAGAAGGAAGAAATAATCAAAATGATGTTTTAAACAGAATTCGTTTAGTGGAATCTGCTGAAAAAGGCATTCCTGTTTCAGAAAGAATATTTGGTGAAGGTTCTTATATCAGACCTAATTTTATAGAATTTTTTGAATGTTCAACTGTTCTTGTAAAAGGAGTTAAAATTGTTAATGCACCTTCTTGGGTGATACATCCTTTTAGATCTACTAATATTATTGTGGATGGTGTTACAGTTCAGAGTCATGGTCCCAATAATGATGGATGTGACCCAGAATATTCAAAAAATGTCATTATAAAAAATTGTACATTCAATACTGGAGATGACTGTATCGCTATTAAAGCGGGTAAAGATGCTGATGGAAGACGTGTTGCTATACAAAGTGAAAATATCATAGTTCAAAACTGTAAAATGATTGATGGACATGGTGGAGTAGTTATTGGTAGCGAAATGACCGCAGGTGTGAGCAATGTTTTTGTAGAGAATTGTATTATGGATAGTCCTAATTTAGACAGGGCCATTCGCATTAAAACAAATTCTAGAAGAGGTGGTTTGGTCGAAAATGTTTATGTTAGAAACTTAGAAATAGGAAGAGTAAAGGAAGCGGTACTAAGAATCAATATGTTTTATGATGTATATGGTAATCAAACAGGGAAATTTATTCCTCAAGTAAGAAATATCTTTTTAGAAAATATCAAAGTTAAAAATGGTGGACAGTATGGTGTTTTGGCCAAAGGTTATAAAGAATCACCAATTGAAAATGTTACTTTAAAAGATGTTGTTATCGATAAGGTAGATAGTCCTTATTCTGTTGAAAATATTTCGAACCTTAATTTTATTAACACACGCATTAACGGAGTTCTGGTAGCGAATCCTAAAGATTAAATATAAATTTTGAAATTTATTAAAACATTACTGTATCACTTATTCTAATGATTAACGAAGGTTTTGTTTTTATAGAATTTGGGGAAATTAAGATGAGTAATTTATAATAAATGTTTGAGTGGTTGAAAAGGGACTTGAAAACTTTTGAGTCCCTTTTTTTAAAAAAGGGTTGAGGTGAAAAAAATGATATATCTATTAATAGCGCTAATTAGTTTTCCTGTGTTTTCACAAAAGGGCGTGGAAAGAGACACTAGTTATACCGTCGCTAGTACATATGCTAAAGAGATAAAGAAATATCCATTCATTCAAGTCGTTAAGAAGAAGACTAAAAGTAATGTAGTTGAACATAAAGGTATTGTTTATAAAAAGATTGGGAATCGATCATTGCAGTTAGATAGTTACTGTTATCAGTCAAAAGAAGTGCAACCAGCTGTAATTCTAGTTCATGGGGGAGGCTGGAAATCTGGAGATAAATCGCATATGGAACCTATGGCAGTAGAGATCGCGTCAAGAGGGTATAATTGTTTCTCCATCGAATATCGATTGTCACCTGAAGCAACGTACCCAGCTGCAGTATATGATGTAAAAAGTGCCATCCAATTTGTGAAAAGCAATGGGGCTAAATTTAATGTAGATACGACTAGAGTGGCTGTTTTAGGCTGTTCCTCAGGCGGACAAATCGCAGCTTTAGTTGGAACTACGAATGGGAATACACTTTTTGAAGAAAAAGATAAAACCTATAAATCAACAACTGATGTGCAGGCGGTAATTGATATGGATGGCATCTTAGCTTTTAAACATCCGCAGTCTCAGGAAGGAACAGTAGCAAGTTTATGGTTAAATGGTGATTATAGTGAAAATCCGCAGCAATGGGAAGCAGCTTCAGCTCTGAACCATGTTAATAAAAACAATCCCCCCATATTATTTATCAATAGTGATATGGAGCGCTTTCATGCAGGTAGAGATGATTTGATAAAGCAATTGAATGCCTTTGGAATTTACAGTGAGCTAAGACAAATTAATAAATCGCCTCATTCTTTCTGGCTTTTTGATCCCTGGTTTGATCAAACAGTCGACTATACGACGCAATTTTTAAATACAATTTTTAAATAATTTTGAATTAAATGAAAACAATAATCTCTCTATCGGCAATAGTACTACTGGGGCTTTCCAGCTGTAAGGCGCAACATGAATACAATGTAAAAACCGCGAAATCCTACGCTGAAATTTCAGTTAAAGAAGGTGGATCTTGGGAAGGACGTAAATACATTGGGGGAACATTTAAAAATGTTGAAAAACTTAAATTAGCTCCTGAACATACAGATCATTCTTTTGATATTCGATATGAAGGACCAGGATGGGAGAGTAATAAAGTAGGATACCGTCTTTACTTAGACTGGAGAAATGCGATTGATATCTATGGAAAAAAAACCGAGGAAATGGTTTTGCCAACTGTAGGTCAAGACGGTTTTGACTCCTATCATGAAATGAGTGACTGGGGTGCTGATATTCTAAAAGCTGGAAAAGGAATCGGGATTGGCTCGATCGATCGTTATTTAAATAAAGAAAGGTTGCACTTTTATGAGGTGGATGCTACAGTAGCAACAGTTAAAAACTCGACAGATAAATCCATTGTGAAAGTCGATTATACAGGCTGGAAAACCGCTTCAGATAAAATCAATTTTACGTCAGAATTAACGATTAAACCCGATCAGAGGTATACCCAACATACTATTCAAACTTCAAAAGCAATTGAGGGAATTTGTACCGGAATTGTAAAGCAAAAAAACACAGAACTGCTTAAGAAAGTAAGCCATAATAAAAAATGGGCTTACATTGCTACCTACGGGACGCAATCATTAGTTCCAGATAAATTAGGAATGGCTATCTTTTATGAAACGAATACTATCGAAAATTTTGTTGATGCAGAATTTGATCATCTTTTAATTTTCAAACCCACTACGTCCAAAGTTTCCTTTTATTTCTTGGGAGCTTGGGAACAAGAGAAAAGCGGAATTCAATCTCAAGAGGAGTTTGTTACTTATCTAAATGCAAAATTAGAACAGCTAAACGCTAAAAATAAATTGTAATTCTAGATGCAAAGTATGCTTTCTATTAAACGCCATTTTTTAAAAATTGTCATTATAACATTGCTGTTTTGTACATACAAAGCTGTAGGACAATTACCAATTTCAGAAAAACTAAAATGGTCAGAGAAGATAGCTATGTCCATCCTTAAATCATATCCAAAGGCATGGCAAATTGATGGAAATGATAAACCAAAATGGGATTATAAATTAGGTTTTGTATTGCAGTCATTCGAGCGTTTATTTCAAAAGACAAATGATACTATTTACTTCAATTATATTAAAGAATATGCCGAGGAAATGATCGATAGCTCAGGCACAATAAGAACCTATAACGACAAAGAATACAATATAGATTTTATTAATCCAGCGAAAGTATTATTCGACCTGTTCAAGTTAACAAATGATGAACGGTATCGTACAGCACTGATGCATTTACGAAGCCAACTTGTACAGCAACCGCGAACAGAGAGTGGTGGTTTTTGGCACAAAGAAATATATCCTAATCAAATGTGGTTAGATGGAGTGTACATGGCCGAACCCTTTTATGCGAGGTACACTGTAGAATATGAAAATGGGGAATCTTTGAATGATGTTGCTAGACAGTTTGAGATCATTCATAAGAACATGATAGACAAAAAAACGGGATTATTATTTCATGCTTGGGATGAAAGCAAGCAAATTGCGTGGGCAGATCCATTAAGAGGAACTTCCCCAACGATATGGTCTAGAGGCATAGGTTGGTATATGATGGCATTGGTAGATGTTTTGGATTATTATCCAGACAAGCATCCTAAAAAGAAAATATTAGTGGGTTATTTAAATGAAATGGCCGCGACTTTATTGCAGTATAAAACAGCTACAGGTTTATGGTATCAAATTACTGATCAGCCTTTGCTAAAAGGGAATTATCAAGAATCTTCAGCATCAGCAATGATTATATATGCTTTTGCAAAAGGAAGTAACCAAGGGTATTTGCCAGGAAAATTTAAGAAGCAGGCTCAAAAGTCCTTTTCTAGCTTTATAACAGAATTTATAAAAATTAATGATAACGGTACAGTAAACATCGCTAATGTATCGCCAAATGTAGGGCTTGGAGGCACTCCATTTCGAGATGGATCTAATGCATATTACCTCAAAGGCAAGCCAAAGGATAATAGCTCAGTGGCTTTGGCTGCTTTTATACTAAGCGCGATAGCATTGGATAAATAGAAAATTAAAAATATTTAAAATGATACAAACTAGGAGACAAAGCTTTTTTGCTACAATGATATTCATTGTCACTATTAGTTTTACAAGCTGTAAAATGATTTCTCAGGAACCTACAAAGGCTACTTCAACAATTTCAAAAGAAAAGAAATGGTCTGAGCGTATGGCGTTGTCTATTATGAAACGTCATCCAGAGTCCTTTCAAATTGATGGTCAAAAGGAGCCTAAATGGGATTATGTTCACGGTCTGGTTTTAACTTCTTTTGAAGAACTGTACAAACAGAAAAAGAATCCTCTTTATTACAATTATATCAAGAGTTATGCAGATATTTTAATTGATGAAAAAGGGACTATAGCAACCTACAAAATTCAAAATTACAACATTGATATGGTAGTTGCGGGTCGTTTACTTTTCAATTTATATGAGCAAACTAAAGAGCCTCGTTACTTAGAGGCAATGCAAACACTGAGAAAACAATTAGATGAACAACCTAGGACAAACAGTGGTGGTTTCTGGCACAAAAAAGTATATCCTAACCAAATGTGGTTAGACGGATTGTATATGGGAGAACCATTCTATGCCCAATACACAACTACTTTTGAAAACGGAAAAAATCTAGATGATATCGCCCATCAATTTGAATTAATTCAATTGCACGCTACTGATAAAAAAACAGGTTTATTGTACCACGGATGGGATGAAAGCAAACAAATGGCTTGGGCGAATGCGCAAACAGGCACATCTCCCAATTTTTGGTCAAGATCCATCGGTTGGTATGCTATGGCTTTAGTAGATGTTTTGGATTATTTCCCAAAGGACCACCCAAAGCATAAAGAATTGGTTGGGTATTTGAATGCTGTTGCAGAGAGCTTAGTTAAATTTCAAGATCAATCGGGCTTGTGGTATCAAGTTACTGATAAAGGTTCTGTTGGTGGGAATTATTTGGAAGCTTCAGGTAGTTCTATGTTTGCTTATGCTTTCGCAAAAGGGGCAAACAAAGGGTATTTACCTTCAAAATTTAAAGCTGTGGCCAATAAGGCTTTTGATGGCTTAACCAGTAAATTGATAAAAGTGGATGTTGATGGTGAAGTTACCATCACACAAGCTTGCGCAGTTGCTGGACTAGGAGGAAATCCCTATAGAGACGGCTCTTATGAATATTATGTAAATGAACGAAAACAAGACAACGATCCTAAAGCTACGGGGCCTTTTATATTAGCGGCTTTAGAATTAAACAGATAAATTAAAACAGCTAGCATGAGATTTTTGAACGTCATTGTATTATTATTTTTGGGTAGCCACTTTCTGACCGCTCAAACAAATAGTAATAATGGCTTTTCAAAAGCGTGGGTTGCTGATAACGGAGATGGGACCTATAAAAACCCCATTTTACATGCTGATTATTCTGATCCAGATGTAATACGATTTGGAGATGATTATTATATGACTGCTTCCTCATTTAATTGTATTCCAGGTTTGCCAATTCTTCATTCTAAAGATATGGTCAACTGGGAATTGGTTAATTATGCTCTGCAAAAGCAGCCTCCCTTTGAGGTCTATGATAAACCAGGACATGGGAATGGAGTTTGGGCGCCTTGTATACGGTATCATAATAATGAATTCTATATATACTATCCTGATCCGGATTATGGAATTTATATGGTCAAAGCCAAAGATCCAAGAGGAATTTGGTCAAAACCAATACTAGTAAAAGAAGGGAAAGGGTTAATTGATCCCTCACCTTTATGGGATGACGATGGGCAAGTGTATTTGGCGTATGCATTCGCAGGAAGTAGAGCGGGTATCAAAAGTCTGCTAGCGATTTGTAGTATGAATGCAGAGGGAACTGTAGCTAATAATGATGATGCTATTATTATTGATGGCCACGAAGGTGAATCAACTATTGAAGGCCCTAAATTATACAAGCGTAACGGATATTATTATGTTTTTGCACCAGCAGGAGGTGTGCCTACAGGATGGCAAACGGTATTAAGAGCTAAAAATATTTATGGTCCATATGAAAAAAGAAAAGTACTAGATCAAGGTAAAACGACAATTAATGGTCCGCACCAAGGGGCTTGGGTACAAACACAAACGGGTGAAGATTGGTTTTTTCATTTTCAAGATAAAGGCGCTTATGGTCGGGTTGTGCATTTGCAACCCCTAAAATGGATAAACAATTGGCCGGTTATAGGAACTGATAAAGATGGAGATGGAATAGGGGAGCCGGTTAAGGCTTATAAAAAGCCAAATGTTGGAAAATCATATCCAATAGTAACCGCGGCTGATTCAGATGAATTTAATATGCCGACCTTAGGTTTGCAATGGCAGTGGCATGCCAATCCAAAAGTGTACTGGGGTTTTCCCTCCACTATGGGGTATTATACAATGTATTGCCAACCTATGCCAAATGAAGCATCCAACTTATTTGATGTTGGTAATTTACTATTGCAAAAATTTCCTGCAGAGGAATTTACAGCAACGACCAAAATGACTTTCAATGCTCGTTTTGATGAAGAACAAACGGGACTTTTGGTTATGGGCTTAGATTATAGTTATTTAAAAGTCAAACGATCAAATGGTTCACTCTATGTATCTCAAGTTGTCTGTAAGAATGCAGATAAAAAAGGCGTAGAAACAGAGAATGGCAAATACAAATTAGTGAGTAATAGCTTTTATTTGCGGGTAAAAATAAGCACGGGCGGAACATGTGATTTTTATTATAGTGACGACGGAGAAAAATTCAAATCCATTGGTTCTAGTTTTACAGCTAGAGAAGGAAAATGGATTGGCGCAAAAATAGGTTTTTTGGCACTTCGAAATGGAGTAACAAATGACGCAGGGAATGTTTTAATAGACTGGTTTAGAGTTACTAATTAATACAATATAAAATGAAAAAATTTCAAAAATGGAGCGCGGTGCTACTTGTTTTTTTAGCAGTTAATACATTTGCTCAAGTGCATGATAAATCATGGAAAAGCATTACTGAAATGCCCGAAGGCAAATGGTTTGCTTCTGCGGAAGCCAAAGCTATTGCCGAAAATGTGTTGCTTTACCAACGCAATATTGGAGGCTGGCCAAAGAACATTCAAATGCAAAAACAATTGTCAGCTGAAGAAAAAAAGGAATTATGGGCACTAAAAAGCGATATGCATAATATCACTACTGATAATGGAGCCACCTATCAAGAAATGGTTTTTTTGTCAAAAATGTACAGACAAGTTCCGGACGAAAGATATAAAAAGGCCTTTCTAGCTGGATTAGATTATATTTTAGAAGCGCAATACGATAATGGAGGTTGGCCGCAATTTTATCCATTGAAAAAAGGGTATTACACACATATTACCTATAATGATGATTCGATGGTCAATATCATGAATGTGCTGGAAAAAATTAAAGACAAAACAGATTATTTTTCGATAAAGGCTTCTGATGAAACGATTAAAAAAATTGAAATAGCTTTTAATAAGGGGATTGATTGTATTATAAAAACGCAATACAAACAAAACGGAGTGTTAACTAGTTGGTGTGCGCAACACGATGAAAACACATTATTGCCAGCAAAAGCTCGTGCCTATGAACTGCCTTCATTGAGCGGAAAAGAATCTGCGAAAATAGTTTTGCTGTTAATGTCGCTAGAAAACCCTTCTAAAGAAGTAATTACCGCTGTGAATAGCGCAGTTGCTTGGTTTGAAAAAGTAAAAATAACAGGCTTACGAGAAGATCGAATCTTGAATGCAGAAGGTAAAATAATTGACAAGAAAATGGTGCCAGATGCTAATGCACCTGCTATATGGGCGCGCTTTATGGAACTAGATGACAACAAGCCATTTTTCTCTGATAGAGATGGTATCAAGAAATATGCACTATCTGAAATAGGTGACGAACGTAGAAACGGATACGCTTGGTATACAAATGAGCCAAAAGAGGTTTTGAAAGCATACGATAGGTGGAAAAAAAAAATCTCATCGGGATTAATAGGGCTGAAAAATTAGAAACTAAAAAGCCAAAAGACGATTTTAATATAATTGTTGCTCAAGACGGTACGGGTGATTTTACTAAAATTCAAGATGCGGTAAATGCTGCAAAAGCATTTCCAGATGACAGAATTACCATTCTTGTGAAAAACGGGGTTTATTATGAGAAGGTTAAAATTCATTCTTGGAACCCAAAAATTTCATTGATTGGAGAAAGCCGTGAGAAAACGATTATTACTTATGATGATTATTTTAATAAAATCAATATCGGTAGAAACAGTACTTTTCATACGTATACTGTTTTAGTCGAAGGGAATGATTTTTTTGCTAAAAACTTAACCATTCAAAATTCTTCTGGTGAAGTAGGTCAAGCCGTAGCATTAAATGTAAATGCAAATCGTGTGGTAATTACCAATTGTTCGCTTTTGGGAAATCAAGATACGCTTTACACTTCTGGAGAAGGAACTAAGAATTATTTTAAAGATTGTTATATTGAAGGAACTACCGATTTTATTTTTGGAGACGCCACTGTTTTGTTCGAGAATTGCATTATAAATAGCAAAAAAAACTCTTATATAACTGCGGCTTCAACACCTCAAAATACTTCTTTTGGTTATGTGTTTAAAAATTGTAAACTCATAGCTAGTGAAGGTGTAGATGAGGTTTATCTGGGAAGACCTTGGCGTATTTATGCAAAAACAGTTTTTATAAATTGCGAAATGGGAAAACATATCAAATCAGAAGGATGGCATAACTGGTCTAAACCAGAAGCTGAAAGAACGGCTTTTTATGCAGAATATAAATGTTCCGGAGAAGGGTTTCAACCTACTAAAAGAGTTCCTTGGTCACATCAATTAAAAAGATCAGAAGCTAAAAAATATACGCTTCAAAATATTATGGGAGCTTATTTCTCTAAGGTTATTACAGCATCAATTTCGAAATAAAAACTAAAATACATGAAGTTTAGAGTTGTCCTTTTTTTGTTAGTTTCCATGCACTGCTTTTCTCAAACAAATAATTTTCCACACGAGAAGGTTGAGGCAATAGTTAAGCGCATTCAGTTGCCAGTTATTCCCAATTTCAAAACATCCGTTATTAAATATGGGGCCAAAGGAGATTCAGTAACCAATTGTAAAATTGCTTTTGATAAAGCGATGAAAGCTTGCGCGAAAAGGAATGGAGGTACCATCATTGTCCCAAAAGGGATTTATACTATTAATGGTCCTATTCATTTTGTTAGTAATGTCAATTTGCATTTGGAAGCAGGAGCAAAAATCCGTTTTGGATCCAATCCAAAAGATTATCCTCTCGTTTTAACGAGCTGGGAAGGAACGATGCTATACAATTATAGTCCAATGATCTATGGTAATAATTTAGAAAATGTGGCTATTACTGGAAACGGGATTATTGATGGTGAGGCCAAGGAAACTTGGAATAAATGGAAGTCCTTAGAAAAGAAAGACCAACTCCTGACTCGGGATATGAATCATAATAATGTAGCTGTCGAGAATAGAATATTTGGCGAAGGCCATTACCTAAGACCACAATTGATTCAGTTTGTCAATTCTAGAAATATACTTATTGAAGATGTCCAAATTGAGGACGCTCCTTTTTGGTGTGTTCATTTACTTAAGAGTAAAAGCATCACTATTAGAGGGGTGAAATACAACGCACACAATTACAATAATGACGGGATTGACCCTGAAAATTCCAGCGATATTTTAATAGAGAACGTAAAGTTTAACAATGGAGATGACAATATTGCAATTAAGTCGGGACGCGATAATGAAGGACGTAGCAATGCACACCAGCCTTCAGAAAATATTGTCATTAGAAATTGTGAATTCAAAGGTTTGCACGCAGTGGTAATAGGAAGCGAAATGTCAGCTGGGGTTCGAAATGTATATGTAGAAAATTCCAAAGCGAGCGGCTATTTAAAAAGGGGACTTTACATTAAAACAAATTCAGACAGAGGAAGTTATATTAAAGATATTTATTTTTCGAACATTGCCTTTGCAAAAGTAGAAGATGGTATCTATATCACTGCCAATTATCACGGTGAAGGTGGCGGATTGTTTCCTTCTAAAATTTCTGATATTTCTTTTTCGAATATCAGTTTTACCGAAGCCACTAATACAGGAATTGTTATAGAGGGCTACCCAAATAAAAAAGTAGAAAATATTAAACTAGACCATATAACAATACAATCAGCCAAAAATGGATTGACGCTTACTAATACTGAAAATGTAAGTTTTAATGAAGTTGTAATTGGTGATAAAGCAACAATTCCAACTGCTGTAAAATAGGGGATTAATCAAGAAATTAAATCTTATGAAACGTATTCTTATTGTTATAGTGTTGATTTCATTAAATTGTTTTGCACAGAAAACAACGATTTATACCATTGGTGATTCTACAATGGCCGATAAAATAAAACCAGAAGAAAACCCTGAAACGGGGTGGGGACAAGTATTGCCTTTATTTTTTAATTCAGATATAATTATTGATAATCGAGCTGTAAACGGTAGGAGCACGCGTAGTTTTATTGCTGAGAAAAAATGGGAAGCAGTATATAAAGTTTTACAGCCTGGAGATTATGTTTTTATCCAATTTGGACATAATGATGAAAAAATTGCCGACTCTACTCGATATACCAATCCGCATACAACGTATCGTCATAACTTAATTCAGTTTGTAAAGGAAAGTAGGGAGAAAGGAGCAATACCTATTTTATTTTCATCAATTGCTAGGCGAAATTTTAACGAGAACGGCGTACTAGTTAGTTCGCATGGTGAATATCCTTTAGAAACCCGTTTAGTCGCGCAGGAATACGATGTGCTATTTGTGGATTTAGAATATTATTCTGAATTATTGGAAACCTCATATGGCCCTGAAAAATCAAAAGCATTGCATTTGCACTTTGAACCAAAAGAAGTTGCTTATTATCCAGAAGGAAAATCAGATGATACTCATTTAAGTAAAAAGGGAGCGTTGGCAATTGCCGGTTTAGCTATTGAACAGCTGAAATTGTTGAATGATAAATCTTTGAATAAGCTTAAAAAGAAAATAAAAAAATAAAAGTTACAAAGGGTAATTGACTGTAGTTTTTGAGTTTTTATTGCCTTAAATAGAAAAAAACTCATTTTTCTATGAAGTGTTTTAGTAGCTGGAAATATTGAAAAAGCTTACTGGTTTTTTCAGGATTATCAGCATGTTTTATCATGCGGATCTTCAATTTCAAGATAGAATAATAATTTCAAAATTATTATTCTATTTGTACTTACTCAAATTTAGATTAAGAATAGTACCTACTCTGCTAAACTCTTCATTAATCTTAGCATTCACGATTAGTTGATCATTATGTATTGGATGATTAAAAATTAATTGATGTGCGTGAAGCATCATTCCTTTTAGTTCATAATTCTCCAGCCATAATTTATTTTGTTTGTTGCAACCGTGAGGACGGCTGCCTAAAATGGGATGAAAAATATGTTTGAAATGTTTTCGCAATTGATGCATACGTCCGGTTTCAGGAACTGCTTCTACTAGACAATATCGTGACGTTGGTTGATTGTTAAACGCTAACTCAACTTCGGCATTTTGCAAACAATGAAAGTAAGTTACTGCATTTTGTTTAATATCATCGTCATTCGTTAAATCATAATCAATCGTTAGTTCTTCGGGTGACCAACCACGTAAAATGGCTAAATATTTTTTTTCGACTTCACGATTAGCGAAACGATCATTCATGATTTTTAAAACCTCTTTATTCAACGCAAATAATAAGACACCAGATGTTTTGCGGTCTAAGCGGTGAATGGGGTAAACATGTTGTCCTCCTATTTGATTTCTCAATTCTTGAATAGCATACACTTTTGCATCGCGCGCATAAAATGATTTATGAACCAATAATCCACTTGGTTTATTAATTGCTATTATATATTCGTCTTGATAAAGAATTTCTAACATTTGGCAAAAATAGAAGAGATTTCGATTATAATCAGTTTTATGACTGGTTTATTTCTTCTTTTCTTTTTTTGCGTCGAAAACAAAAGTTTATTGCTGTAGAGAATGTTGTTAAAAAGATCTCTGTAGAATTCTCATCAAAGGAAACCTCATTTTTGTATAATTTTTTTGATCTTAAAACTTTATATTCAATAAAAGTCTCTGACTTTTTACGAATTATTCTAATATTAAAAAAAGCCTCAGATTTCTCTGAAGCTTTTCTAGTGGTCCGCCGCGGCGGATAAGAGCCCTTCGTATTATTGAGTTGTAATTAGTTTTTGAATACGTTCTCTACCAACTCCAGTATATATAAATAAAAAAAGCTTCAGATTTCTCTGAAGCTTTTCTAGTAGCGGGTAATCTTGAAAAATCTAACGAGTTTATTGATGATTTTTATAGGATTGTTTGTGTTAGTGATTACTTTTAGGATTATGTTAATTGGTAGTTTTTTAACTTTTTATATATAGTGGCCGACCCCAGTTTGGTCTGTTCTGTAAGAGGTCATACTTTTCTTGGTCGGTTGCATCCATAGGAATACAACCCAAATGAACAATTGGATTAATATATTTACGTGCATATTTCCCTATTTGATAACTTGATAGATTTCCATTAAGAAACATAGCACCACCATAAGGTGACGTATTGTATAATATTTTCTTATCAATTAAACCAAGAACTGTAGAATCATCAAAAGGCATTTCTAAACTAAATTGGGGTTCAATATAAAATTCACGTAAAACTCTCTTTTCACTGGCGTTTAATGATAGAATAGTTTCTCTAATCTCTTTTTTAGCAGAATAATATCTATACTCGTCCCCGATTTTTTTAAAGACAAATTTGACTATAGAAATAAGTACAATAGGAATAGAAACCAAATAGGCTATATATCCATATATGTAAACGTCTGATTTTTTATTAATATCGATTATTACATATTCAGGATAGTAAAAGAAAAAAGTCCCTGCCATTGCTATTACTAAGCAAAGTAAAGAAGGTAGTTTTGTTAAATCAAATATTGCTGTAAAGTATTTTTCCATATTGTAAATATAGTAAAAAGTTGACTTATGTGATATAGTTTTATATTTCGTTGTCACTTATAACAGCTTATCATTACAATCCCAATAGCTCGGAAATGGCAAAAATAAAGTAGTGAACGATAGGCTTAGATTTGCAATCTGTGCCCGCAATCAAAATTAAGAATAAGCCATTCCATAGACGAAGTGGCTTCTGGTGTTTATAATGTCATTATACATACGTAAAACGTACCAAAGACTCAAATTCTGCACCTAGATTATCCAGTAATCACTAGGGAACCCAAAAAAAATGCAAATTGAGATTTACGACCACACCTCCTCCCTGTATAGGCTATTTCATTACTAAATTCCCCGATTTAGTTCATCAAGTTATCCGCCTGTGGGACAAAAAGTGTACTATTACCAGCCGATACCATTGATGATGTAAAGGAAAATCTACCAATTTTTAAAATTCCACTGAACAGTGTGCCACTTTGAAACAGTAATTTATCCAGTCAAAAAAATATTTTTGAAAAAAAAGTGCCAAAAAGCTACACTTTTCAAAGTTTGATAGTATTTATTGTAAAGATGCTTGACTAACCCCCTTGTATGGAGTCCTTGTATCTGCCAATAACGAGATACTAACCAACTAACAAAATGAAATATGAAAATTTAAAGAAATTTATAATAAGCACAAAATCAAGCAAAAGTACAATCTACCGATTTTACAAAAAAAATGAAGACTTATTCTCAGAGACTAAAATACCAAATGGAAAGCGATTGTTTCCAGTTGACCACGCCAGATATTTTGACAGTGAAATAATGTTCGATGAGAACAAAATCCTAAGGCAGGAAAACCAATCAATGCGAAATCTCATCGATTGTCTGGCAGATAAAGATAGTTTGCAACATATCTTTTGGCAGATGGACTGGAGTTTCTTTTTCACCGTAGCCTATAAAGCAGAACGTAACAGGAACAGCTGTTTTAAGCAAATGCACGGTCTTTATGATTATTTGACTGAGAAATACGGTAATCCAACAGGTTTGCGAGTGTTTTTTAATACCGAATCCTTCACCAACAGAAAAGGCTGTCATAATCATTTTGTGATTTACATTGAAAATAAAAAGCTACATGAGCAGATTGTAACCGATATTCAAGAATATTTTAACCACGACAGAGTTGACGTGAGTATTTACGACAAATACAAAGCAGGATTGTTCTACATGTCGAAAGAAGGACTAAACGGAGAAGATTGGGATTTTATCAGTAATAGTAAGAACACCACAAGCGATGAGAATTAAGCTTAAACTTTCCCAGTTAAAACGGATTCTGCTATCCGAACCGCTAAAATTACCTATTAGTTTTAAAAAGGAAGATTTGACCGACAACGAATTTTCAGAGTTTCAAAAATTATTGCAATTGAAAGAACGAGGCTAACCACCTCGTTTTTTTATGCGCTAAAGTGACTCAAAAAGCTGTGAACCCAGGAAAACCAGGATTTTTCTAGGATATTCCAAAATACACCTGGACATTTGTCATGTAATAAATCACAAACGGTCGTCTAAGATTTATTACACCTAAATAATTGAGCTATGAAAAAGTACATTGCATATTACAGAGTGAGCCGAAAAGAACAGGGGGTTTCGGGTTTAGGATTATCTGCCCAAAAAAGTTCAGTTGAAAAGTTTGTGACCTCACAGGATGGGATTATCCTAAAGAGTTTTACCGAGATTGAAACTGGCACAAATAAGCGTGAACGTGTCGAAATCCATAAAGCAATTGAACTGGCAAAAAATGAAGGCGCAGTGCTGGTCATAGCAAAATTAGACCGCTTAGCAAGACAAGTGACCTTTGTGAGCTCTTTAATGGATTCGGGAATCGAGTTTTTGGCGGTTGATATGCCATCAGCCAATAACTTCACCATCCATATTTTTTCGGCACTAGCCGAGCAGGAAGCCAAGCTTATCAGCTCCAGAACTAAGGTTGCGCTTGCGGAACTTAAGAAACAGGGAACTGTACTTGGGAATCCAAAGAACCTTAACGATGAAGCCAGAGCCAAAGGACTCAGCACTATTAAAGAAAACGCAATCAACAACGATAGGAACAGACAAGCTCATTCGGTTATTCAAAGTTGTAAGGAACGAGGAATGAGTTACAGGGAGATTGCTAAATACCTCAACGAACTAAACTTTAAGACTCGATACGGTAATCAATTCCTTGCTTCAACGGTTCACCAACTGTACAACAGAATGCAATTAGAATCAGCTTAATAGGAGGCTTGTAATTGTAAATACTTGCATATGTGGGAATAAAATCGTACATTTGTAGTAATTGTTATAAAGCCAAAAACTGACTCTTAAATCAGCTCTTTTTAACAGTTTACTCAGAACCCGCATGAGGGCAGTTTTTTTACTGTTAAGACGATAACATTAAATTCACCACTTTGTACTTAAAAAGTGGTTTCAGCAAATCAAATATTACATTCAACTAAGGACTTTTCAGTTCTTACGGGCATTCCTGTTTTTATTTCAATCAGAAATTAGAATTTTAGGTTTGTCATGATATTCTAATCATAATGGTTTTATGATTGGGTTTGGTATGCTGTGACCAAAATAATAAATCTCCTGCCATAAAAAAATGAGAAAGTGCAGAAGCTTTAACAATGTACAATGATGGATTAAATGAAGAAAATACAAGATTAACAATTGAAGAGTTAAGAAAATTTAAAGGTTTTGAGGAAATATCAGAATCAGAGGCCAAAGAAATAATAGAAAGTTTATTTCAACTAGCAATAATAGGATACAATTTAAAAGTATAAAAGATGGGAATAGAGAGTTTTAAAAAATTTCAGAAAGAAAAAATAACAGAAAAAGCTGAAATAAAAGAGATTTGGGGTTATACAAGGGTTAGCTCTAAAGGACAGTTGGTAAATAATAGTTTAGAAGAGCAACGAAGCGAAATAGTTGAATTTGCTAATAAGAATGGATATGCTTTGAAAAATATACTTGGAGGTACTTATGAGAGTGCCTCGGGTGATTTTACAAGAAAGGAGTTTATGAAGTTGTTGGATGAGGTGAAGGGAGCGAAGCAAAAGCCGTTCGCAATAGCAATAAAATTCATCAGTAGATTTTCACGTACAGGTGGTAGTGCTATTACTATCGTACATGAATTGGTTGATAAGTTGGGTGTTCATTTGATTGAAACGTCATCTGGACTATGTACAAATGATGAATATAGTAAATTGGATATTTACAATAAGCTTCTCGATGCAAGACGAGAAAACATGGATAGATTAGAGAAGACTATTCCTGGGATGAAAGCTCTTCTAAGAGCAGGTAATTGGCTTGGTAAAGCTCCTAGAGGCTATACAATGCGAGGGAAGAAAGTAACGAACTATGCTTTGCTTAACGAAACGCAGTCTATCACTATCAATGACGAAGGTGAAGTTTTGAAGAAAGCTTGGGTATGGAAATTAAGAGGAGAGCGAGATTTTGTAATCAAACAAAAATTGGAGGCTTTGAACTTAATAATTACTAAGCAAGCTTTGAGTAGTATGTGGCGTAATCCATTTTACTGTGGTGTATTAGTGAATTCTTTAATTGACGAACCGATTAAGGGAAATTGGGAGGGTTTAGTTAGTCAGGAGGATTTTTGGTTAGTTGATGCGATGCTCTCTAGCAATAAGAGAAGTGCGGTTAAGGAGTACGTGAAAAGTACGGTTAGTGAGTTTCGACCTCTGACTGGTTTTTTGAGATGTGAGTGTGGTTGTTTGTTGACTAGCTATGAAGTTCGTATTAAAAACAAGCATTACTATAAATGTCAAAAGTGTAAAAATGCTAGTTTCAATGCTTCAACTACAAATAAGTCGATAAACGAAGGATTAAATGATAGTTTTGAGAATTTATTGTCAAATTATACACTTGGCAGTTCATTTATCGAACCATTTAAATTACAATTGAATAAGCTCTTTGATGCCATGAATGCTGAGGCGAAGGCAGAAACGAATAGTTTGATGGCGAAGAAAAAAGATTTAGAAACGAAAGTGGAGAATTTGGATAAGCGTTATTTTGAAAATCCAAATTTCGGTGATGAAAAATATAATAAGTATGTTTTGCAATTTGAAGCTGAATTAAAGGCTATTGAAGAGCAAATTGACATGAACGCGAAAAAATTATCTAACCACAAAATTCATGTAGAAAAAGTAGTGGAAAAGATTAAAAATATCAGTGATTGTTGGGGTAGAGGAGATGTTGAGAACAAGATAAGGATTCAAAAATTAGTCTTTCCAGAAGGTTTGTCCATTAGGGCAGAAAATAGAGAATATCTAACCAAAAAAATCAACTCAGTTTTTGCTGTAATTCCAACAATTACAGGGGGTAAGAAAGGTATTAGAAAAGAAAAAACCCATCAAAAAGTTGATGGGTTGCTCTCAGTAGCGGGAACAGGACTCGAACCTGTGACCTTCGGGTTATGAGCCCGACGAGCTGCCTACTGCTCTATCCCGCGATGTGCGTTTGTAATCTCAATAAAATTAACTTAGTAGCGGGAACAGGACTCGAACCTGTGTCCGCCGCGGCGGATATGAGCTCTAAGAGCTGTTTCATATTCTTTGTTGTAATCTCAATAAAATTAACTTAGTAGCGGGAACAGGACTCGAACCTGTGACCTTCGGGTTATGAGCCCGACGAGCTGCCTACTGCTCTATCCCGCGTTGTTTCGGGTGCAAAGATACAACCAATTTCTACATTTTACAACATAAATTTTAAAAAATGTTTTATTTTATCTATTGACTTGATATAACTACCTTTGCACAATAAATTGTATATTAAATGTCACATAAAGCAGGTTTTGTAAATATTATAGGGAATCCTAATGTTGGTAAGTCAACATTAATGAATGCCTTTGTTGGAGAAAGATTATCAATCATTACATCCAAAGCACAAACAACACGTCATAGAATTCTTGGAATTGTTAATGGAGAAGATTTTCAAATGATCTTGTCAGATACTCCTGGAATTATCAAACCAGCATACGAAATGCAGGAGTCTATGATGAACTTCGTAAAGTCAGCTTTTGAAGATGCTGATATTTTAGTATATATGGTTGAGATAGGGGAGCAGGACTTAAAAGACGAAGCTTTCTTTAATAAAATAATTCATTCAAAAATTCCTGTATTGTTATTGTTGAACAAAATCGACAATTCTAATCAAGAACAATTAGAGCAACAGGTCGCTTTTTGGACTGACAAAGTGCCTAATGCCGAAATTTATCCGATATCTGCTTTAAAAAACTTTAATGTTCCTGAGGTTTTCCAAAGAATTATTTCGCTTTTACCGGAATCGCCTGCTTATTATCCAAAAGATCAATTAACGGACAAGCCAGAGCGTTTCTTCGTTAACGAGACTATCCGTGAAAAAATCTTATTGAATTATAGTAAGGAAATTCCGTATGCAGTAGAAATCGTAACTGAAGAATTCTTTGAAGACGACAAAATCATCCGCATTCGTTCCCTGATTATGGTAGAGCGCGAAACTCAAAAAGGAATTATCATAGGTCATAAAGGGGCTGCTTTGAAAAAAGTAGGTACAGAAGCTCGTGAAGATTTAGAAAAGTTTTTTGGAAAACAAATTCACATTGAATTATATGTCAAAGTGAATAAAAACTGGAGAAGTAATGCCAATATGCTAAAACGTTTTGGTTACAATCAATAAGAATTTTTGGGCGTGTTCGCCGCGGCGAATCAGGCTATACGTTACAATCTTTTTAACTGGCCAAAATAAAGCCAGTTAAAAAGGATTTTCACTCCTATCCTTCACGCGGTATGGTGCACGCGAGAAGTTGTAGTATCGCAAATGCCTAGCCCTGATAGTAGCGGCATCTCCCGGTTCAATAAAACAAGGCTTTTTTGCCGTAGTTTTATGAAATGGGAATACAGCGAATAGCAGGAAATAGCTCCTAAAAACTTTAAAGCAAAAGCTTAAACAAAAAGCATACCTTTGCAAAATATTTCAAAATAGAATTATGAATAACATTGTTGCGATAGTAGGAAGACCTAATGTGGGGAAATCAACCCTTTTCAATAGGCTGATACAAAGAAGAGAAGCTATTGTAGATTCTGTTTCGGGAGTTACCCGTGATAGAAACTATGGTAAAAGCGAGTGGAACGGAAAAGAGTTTTCTGTAATTGATACAGGAGGATACATACGTGGTTCTGACGACGTTTTTGAAGGAGAAATCCGTAAACAAGTCGAACTAGCAATTGATGAGGCTGATGTTATCATTTTTGTTGTAGATGTTGAAGAAGGAATCACTCCTATGGATGACACTGTGGCTAAATTGTTGCGTAAAGTAACTAAACCAGTGCTTCTTGCTGTGAATAAAGTGGATAATGCTATGCGTGAAAAAGATGCAGTGGAGTTTTACAACCTAGGTTTAGGTGAGTATTATACATTTGCAAGTATTTCAGGTAGTGGAACTGGAGATTTACTAGACGCTTTAATTACTGCTTTCCCAGAGAAACCAGTTGTTGAAGAAGTTTCTGATTTGCCACGTTTTGCAGTTGTAGGACGTCCTAATGCTGGAAAATCAAGTTTTATCAATGCATTAATTGGTAAAGATCGTTATATAGTAACTGATATTGCGGGTACAACTCGTGATTCTATTGATACAAAATTTGACCGTTTTGGATTTGAATTTAACTTAGTAGATACTGCTGGTATTCGTCGTAAAGCGAAAGTAAAGGAAGATTTAGAATTTTACTCAGTAATGCGTTCTGTACGTGCGATTGAGCATGCTGATATTTGTATTCTAATTATTGATGCCACTCGTGGATTTGAAGGTCAGGATCAAAGTATCTTTTGGTTGGCTGAGAAAAACCGCAAAGGTGTGGTGATCTTAGTAAACAAATGGGATTTAGTCGAAAAAGAAACGATGTCTACCAGAGATTACGAAGAAAAAATCAGAAAAGAATTAATGCCATTTACTGATGTGCCTATTCTTTTTGTATCTGCATTAACAAAACAACGTTTGTTAAAAGCCTTAGAAGCTACGGTTAAAGTATATGAAAGTAGACAACAACGTATTGCTACTTCAAAATTCAATGAATACATGCTGAAAGTGATTGAAGCCTATCCGCCACCTGCAACTAAAGGTAAATATGTGAAAATTAAATATTGCATGCAATTGCCTACACCTACACCTCAGTTTGTGTTTTTTGCTAACATGCCACAATATGTAAAGGAACCTTACAAACGTTACCTTGAAAATAAAATCAGAGATAATTGGGACTTTTCTGGAGTGCCAATCGATATTTATATTAGAGAGAAATAGTTTGTTAAATTTTTTATAACAAATTATTTACCTTCACTGAAAATGACTTAATTAGCTGTTATTGTTTCATCAATAACAGCTAATTTTTTTATGAAAAAACTCTACTGCTTACTTTTCTTTATTTGTTTTTCTTCAATTGCTCAAAATAGTATTAAACTAAAGGGTAAATTAATAGATGGTAGTACTCAAACGCCTCTAGAAGCGGCCACAGTGTATTTGACTTCCGTGAAAGACTCCACAGTAATTGATTATACGATTACTGACAAAAATGGTTATTTTACCATGTCTACTAAACCCATTTCTAATCCAGTTTTTTTAAAGGTTTCCTATATGGGCTACCAAACCTTTAAAAAAGAAATAAAAAACCTACTTGAGGATACCGACTTTGGGACTTTAAAACTAGTAGAAAATGCTAATGTATTAGGCGAGGTTATTGTAAAAAGTGAAGCGCCGCCCATCAGAATTAAAAAAGACACCTTAGAATTTAATGCCTCTTCTTTTAAAGTACGTCCCGATTCTAATGTAGAAACTTTACTCAAGCAATTACCTGGAGTCGAAATTGATACTGACGGTAAAATAACCGTTAACGGTAAAGAAGTAAACCAGATTTTAGTAAATGGGAAACCCTTTTTTAATAAGGATGGTAAAATAGCGTTACAAAGTCTGCCTTCTGATATTATCAATAAAGTCCAAATATCAGACACCAAAACCAAAAAGGAAGAGTTAGCAGGACAGGCAGCAAGTTCAAATAATGCCAGTATCAATTTAACCATTGATGAGGATAAAAATAAAGGTTTCTTTGGAAAATTTACAGGCGGGTATGGTACTGATGAGCGGTATGAAAGTAGTGCTTTGATTAATTACTTTAAAAATAAAAGAAAAATTAGCGTTCTTGCATCTTCTAATAATATCAATTCTACTGGATTTTCTATGGATGAGGTGTTTGACAATATGGGAGGAGGTAGGAACTCTTCTTATTATTACAGTTCAGATGGATCTTTTGGAATAGGAAACATGCGATTTGGTGGTGGAAAGGGAATTACGCAGTCAAATATGGTTGGAGTTAATTATTCCGATGAATGGATTAAGAATTTAGACTCTAACGGTAGTTATTTTTTTACGAATGCCACTTCAGAGAACTTAAATAGAAGCAAGCAGTTGAATTTTTTACCTACAGGAAATTACACAACAGAATCTACAGCTAAAACCAAAGAAGATAGATTGGGACACAATATTAATTTTACATTTGAATATAAAATTGATTCGACAGCAACATTAGTTGTAGCTCCAAAATTTAATTTTTCGAATAGAAAATACTACAATGACTCTTTTGAATCATCTAAGGACGAGTCCAATCAATTATTAAATGAAAGTCAATCCAATACGTTTGATGATAGTGATAAAACAAACTTTAGCAACGAAATTAATTTCAATAAAAAATTAAAGAAAAAAGGACGATTTTTTAGCCTTGTTTTTGAAAATGATAATTCTAATGAGCAGGCTAATGCTACTGCAGTTTCCAATACTATCTTTTATAAAAGTGGAGAAGCTGCCGATGTTAGAAATCAGCAAAAAAATAATAATAATTTAGTCGATACCTACAAAGGGGAAATTGAATATACGGAACCCCTGACTGATTCAATAAAAGGAAGAATAGGGATGGATTATAAGTTGAAAAAATCATCTGATGACAGGAAGACATTTGACTTTAATGAAGCAACCGGTACGTACTCTGTAAGTAATGATTTGTTAACCAATCTCTATCAGTCTAGTGCGAAGACTTTAACACCTAAAGCAGGTTTCGGTATTGATAAGAAAAAATATAGTTTTAATTTGAATGCGGGACCATCGATAATTAATTTTGAAAATACAGCCTTGTATTTAGGAAATGAAACTAATTTGACTAAAAATTACGTTGTTCCATACGCTAATGCGCGACTGAACATTAAAATTAGCAAGTCGCAATCCATATGGTCAAGTTATGGTTATAATGTTGATTTGCCTTCTGCTAGCCAGTTACTGCCTATCAATAACTTAGCTGATCCATTGAATACTTATGTTGGTAACCCTAATTTAGGACTTAATAAGTACCACAACGTTTATTTTAATTATAGAAACTATGATTATGCTACGCGTTCTGGTTACAGTGTTTATTTTGGAGGGAATGTATATGACAATCAAATAGTATCGTCGACAACTTTTGATGCTAATCGAAAGAGAACAATCAGTTTTGAAGATGTTTCAGGTACTTATACTTCTTGGATGGGAGCTAACTGGAACAAATCTATCAAGAAAGACGGTAGTACTTATAAATTTGGAGTAAGTATGTTTACTAATTTGTCATTAATGAAAGGAATTACTAATGGAGCCCTTTTTGATGCTAAATCTGTTCAATTAGGGCCCCGTGTAAACTTTACTTATGAGTATGGCGAGTTGTTAACTATTAATCCAACATATAGTTTGACCTACAATGAAACAAATTACACTAATTATTTAGTGAACTCCGCTTCAAATGTTGTGCATAAGTTCAACATTCAAACCACTAACTACTGGCCTAAAAATTGGGTGTTTGGAAATGACTTTGGCTATACCTACAATTCAAATATAGCAGATGGTTTCAAGAAAGATTTTTATTTATGGAATAGTAGTTTAGCTTATAGTTTCTATGATAAAAAAATAACAGCAAAAGTTAAAGTTTATGATCTTTTAAATCAAAATCAGAGTGCTACTAGAACAATAAACCCTACAACTATACTTGATGAAGAAAACATTGTTTTAAAGCGTTACCTGATGTTTTCTTTGAGTTATAAAATCGAAAAATTTGCAGGCAAAGAAAAGCCTTCAAGAGGACGATTTATGATACATTAATTTGCTATTATAATTTAGAGTTAGTTTAGTTCATCAAGGGTACTTCCAACATGGACTGAAATTATAATTAATAAAAATGGTTGGCTTTAGATAGTAGCTATAGCGGTTGCTATTAGTATTATAAAGTCAAAAAGTAGTAATGAATAAGCATAAAAAAAGCTGCAATTAGCAGCTTTTTTTATGTTGTCTATTTTTTTACCAGCCTCCGCTAGAGCCTCCTCCAGAGAATCCACCACCGCCAAATCCGCCACCGAAGCCTCCGCCTCCGCCTCCAAATCCGCCTCCTGATGAACCACCACCAAAACCGCCTCCGCCACCGCGTCCTAGACTACTTAAAATAATAACATCGAGTAGATTTGGACCTCGGCCACCGCGATTACCAGAGTTACCACCGCCACCTTTGTTTTTTGAAATAAGAACTAGGATGATAATAATAATTATGATAAAAGGTAAAATCGGGAATTTATTATCTTGTACGGCCTTTTTACGTTCGCCTTTATATTTGCCTTTAAATACGTCAAATAGGGCATCTGTACCTTTGTCTAGTCCGTTGTAATAGCTACCCGCTTTGAATTCAGGGGTAATAATATTTCTAATAATCTCGCCACCAATTCCAGCAGTTAATCGGTCTTCCAATCCATAACCGGGGTTGATTGCGATTTTCCTTTCGTTCTTAGCGATTAAGATAATGACTCCATTATCGTCTTTTGCAGTTCCTCCAATTCCCCAAGTATGCCCCCATTTAGTGGCAAGTTGGCTTACATCTTCGTTTTGTAAACTTTCAATAGTAATTACTACAATTTGTGTAGTTGTTGTATCAGAATAGTGAATTAACTTATCTTCTAATTGTTTTTTTTCTGTAGCACTCAGTAGATTAGCATAATCATAAACTGAAGTCTGTACTTTGGGCAATTCGGGTATCGTATATTGCGCAAAACCTATCTGGGTAACAAAAAAACAAATAAGTAATTTTAAAAAGAGCGAGCTATTTAATTTAGTTTTAATCATATTATCCTTTTGAGATTTCGTTTGATAATTCATTCGTATCATCTTCGGACCAAGGAAAATGTTTCTTAAGTTCTTCACCTGCTTTTAAAATACCATCTATCAAACCTTGTTTGAAGTTACCATTTTTAAAGTGAGCGACCATGATGTCTTTAGTGCTATCCCAAAAATTATTTTCAACAATATCATTAATCCCTTGATCGCCACAAATGACAAAGGTTTTATCCTTTACAGCAACATAGATTAATACCCCATTTTTAAGTTGGGTCTCGTCCATTTTTAGTTCATTAAAAACTTCTAGCGCGCGATCAAAAGGGTCTAAATCTGTCGTTTTTTCGAGGTGTACTCTTATTTCTCCAGAGGTGTTTTTTTCGGCCACACGAATTGCTTCTACAATTTCTTGTTCTTCTTCAGGGGTTAAAAAATCTTCTACTTTTGACATTTTTTTATTTTTATACCCTAAGCTCTAAGTATTAACTTGTGAGCTTAGGGTTTGTTTTGTAAACTTATTTGCGGTAAACAGTCGTTTTAGAACTTCACTTCTACTGGCTTATCCGCTCCTTCAACAGCATTGAAATATGCTTTTTCTTTGAAACCAAACATACCTGCAAACATACTATTTGGGAATGTTTTGATATGCGTATTATATGGTTTTACAGCCTCGTTAAAACGTGTTCTAGCAGTTAAGATTTGATTTTCTGTACTCGCTAATTCATCTTGTAATTTCAAGAAGTTTTGGTTGGCTTTCAAATCAGGATATTGCTCAACAGTAACTAATAAACGTGATAACGAACTACTTACACCACTTTGCGCTTTGTTGAACTCAGCTAATTGTTCTGGTGTAATGTTCGCAGGGTCAACTGTTACTTGAGTCGCTTTGGCACGAGCCTCAATTACTGCAGTTAAAGTACTTTTTTCAAAGTCAGCAGCACCTTTTACGGTATTTACTAAATTACCTATAAGGTCATTACGACGTTGATAAGCCGTTTGCACATCTCCCCATGACTGTTCTACAGTTTGGTTTAAGGTTACAGCAGTATTGTTAATTCCTTTAACCCAGCTATAAATTCCTATTATTACAATAGCTACGATAATCCATGGCAAAAATCTTTTCATGTTTGTTTAATTTTAAAGTTGATTTTTAATGTTTGTTAATTGTGTTCTGATTGTTTCTAATTTTCGGATAATTTCAAATTTATCCAAAGTCTTTTTTTGACCTTCTTTTAAATGTGTTTTAGCGCCTTCTAGTGTAAAACCTCTTTCCTTTACTAAGTGATAAATTAATTGCAGGTTTTTAACGTCTTCTGGCGTAAACATTCTGTTCCCTTTTGCGTTTTTCTTTGGTTTTAGAATGTCAAATTCACTGTCCCAAAAACGAATCAATGAGGCATTCACATCAAATGCCTTAGCGATTTCGCCAATACTGTAATACCTTTTATCTTTAGAAAGTTCTATGTGCATTTTTAAATTTTGTTTCAGGTTTAAAGCTTTCAGGTTTTTTCCTGTACGATTTACAAACCGTTTTTATTTTTCTCTAATCAATCTCAAGCCTTCGATTTATAATCCCTTAATCCAGAGACTGATTTTCTTGGTTGGCTAGCTGCGAAATCGCAACGTATTCCACGGCCGAAATGTTTCCGTAATAAAAATTAAGTGGATTCACCACCTTTTTATCCTTATGTACTTCATAATGCAAGTGTGGTCCTTCTGATCTACCCGTACTTCCCACATAACCTATGATGTCACCTCGTTTGACTCTTTGTCCTGCTCGACAGTTGTATTTGCTTAAATGAGCATACAATGTCTCGTATCCATAACCATGCCTAATGACAACGTGATTTCCAAAGCCAGAGGCTTTATTGTCGGCTTGGGCAACAACGCCATCTCCTGTTGCGTATATGGGAGCGCCTGTATTTGCTGTAAAGTCCATTCCCTCATGCATCTTACGAGCTTTAGTAAAAGGATCCGTTCGATAACCAAAACCAGAAGCCATGCGTTTTAAATTTTCATTTCTGACAGGCTGAATGGCAGGAATGGCAGCCAATAGTTTGTTTTTTTCTTTTGCTAATTTTAAAATGTAATCTAACGATTTAGACTGTATGGCAAGCTCTTTAGAAAGTACGTCCATTCTTTTAGTGGTATTTAATACCAGCTGGGTGTTGTCATATCCTTCTAATGCAGCATAGCGATTTACTTCACCAAAACCTGATTTCCTTTCCTCTTCTGGAATGGGAGCGGTATTAAAATAGGTACGGTATAAATTATTATCACGATCTTCAATAGCTTCAATTACATTGTCAACCTGATCCATTTTTTTATTTAAAACCGCATAATTCAACTTTAAATTTTCAATTTCTCGAGCCTGCAGCAGGTCTTTTGGCGTTTCAAAGTACGGCGTGTTCAATAAAATGATAAAACAAAGAAATCCAAATAACGCCGAAGCCACTAAAAACAGGACTACAAAGCCAAATTTCCACCTCTTTTTAGTCTTTACTTTTCGATACGCTAGATTTTCAGAATCGTAATAATATTTTACTTTCGCCATATTTTAAAATACCCTATTTTTGCACATTGTAAAAGTGTTAGATGAACAAATTTAATAAATGTTTCATTTGTTGCATCCTTTTTTCAGGAATAAATAAAATAATGTGCCTTTTCCAGCTATTCGTTACAAGTTCTCGTTTAGCACTCTTTTTTTCTAATGCCTCCACAGGAGCTTCCGCTGGTCGCTCTGTAGCTGCAAGAAAAAATAGATTGCTAAATTTCGAAGCTTTACACTACTATCTGGGGCAAAAGGAATTAAAAGATTGAATGATTAAAAGATTGAAAAATTCAATTCTAAATGATCTTTAAATTTTTAAATCTTTAAATATTTAAATAAAAAAAATGAACTCAAAAGACGTACGTAAACAATTTCTAGATTTTTTTCAAAGTAAAGGGCACTTAATAGTTCCTTCTGCACCTATAGTTCTTAAAGATGATCCTACATTGATGTTCAACAACTCAGGTATGGCACAGTTTAAAGAATATTTTCTAGGGAACGCCACGCCAAAAAGCACTAGAATTGCCGATACTCAAAAATGTCTTCGTGTTTCAGGTAAACATAATGATCTAGAAGATGTAGGTTTTGATACGTACCATCATACGATGTTTGAAATGCTAGGAAACTGGTCTTTTGGAGATTATTTCAAGAAAGAAGCATTGCCATTTGCTTGGGAATTCTTAACCGAAGTTTTAAAATTAGACAAAGACCGTTTGTACGTTTCTGTATTTGAAGGAAACGAAGCAGAAAATGTGCCTTTTGACCAAGAAGCCTTTGATATCTGGAAACAATTTGTACCAGAAGATCGCATCATTCTAGGAAATAAAAAAGACAATTTCTGGGAAATGGGTGATCAAGGACCATGCGGACCGTGTTCTGAGATTCATATCGATTTGCGAACGGATGAAGAAAGAGCAGCAGTAACTGGAAGAAGTTTAGTGAATGCAGATCATCCACAAGTAGTAGAGATTTGGAACAACGTATTTATGGAATTCAACCGTAAAGCAGATGGTTCTTTAGAGAAATTACCAGCACAACACGTGGATACCGGAATGGGATTTGAGCGTTTGTGTATGGCTATTCAAAACGTAACATCAAATTACGATACCGATGTTTTTACGCCACTTATTGAGAAGGTCGAACAAATAACAGGATTAAAATACACTTCAAACGAAGTGAAAAATATAAGCGAAGAGCAAAACAAAATCAATATTGCTATTCGTGTAGTGGTCGATCACGTGCGTGCCGTAGCCTTCGCTATTGCTGATGGGCAATTGCCATCTAATACAGGAGCAGGATATGTGATACGTCGTATTTTACGTCGTGCTATTCGTTACGGATTCACCTTTTTAAATACTAATGAAGCGTTCATTTACCAGTTAGTAGCTGTTTTAGCAGACCAAATGGGTGAATTTTTCCCTGAAATCAAATCGCAACAAAACTTAGTAACTAATGTGATTCGGGAGGAAGAAACTTCATTCTTAAGAACTTTGGATCAAGGACTGCAATTATTAGAAAATGTAATTGCAGAGACAAAAGGAACTGAAGTTTCAGGAGCTAAGGCATTTGAACTGTATGATACTTTTGGTTTTCCAAAAGATTTAACCGCTTTGATTTTAAGAGAAAGAGGTTTAGCATTAGATGAAGCTGGTTTTGATGCGGCCATGCAAGAGCAAAAAGCACGTTCTCGTGCAGCATCTGAAGTGTCTACAGAAGACTGGTCAGTTTTAATTCCAGGAAATGTGGAGACTTTTGTAGGTTATGACAACACTACAGCTGATGTAAAAATTACACGTATTCGTAAAGTAGATTCTAAAAAAGACGGTGTTTTATACCAAATCGTTGTAGATAACAGTCCGTTTTATCCAGAAGGTGGAGGACAAGTAGGCGATAAAGGAACTTTGGTTTCAGCAAATGAGACGATCCAAATTATCGATACTAAGAAAGAAAATAACCTGATATTATTATTAGCAAAGCAATTACCTGAAAATGTAAACGCAAGTTTTGTAGCTAAGGTAAATACTGATTTAAGAGCAGCTTCTGCTAAAAATCACTCGGCTACGCACTTAATGCATTTGGCTTTGCGTACGATTTTAGGAACACACGTAGAACAAAAAGGATCATTAGTAACGCCAAATAATTTACGTTTTGACTTTTCGCATTTTGCTAAAGTGACCGATGAAGAATTAAAACAAGTCGAAGATTTTGTCAACGCAAGGATCCAAGAACAATTGCCATTAATTGAACGTAGAGACATTCCTTTTGCGCAAGCGGTAGAAGAAGGAGCGATGGCATTATTTGGTGAAAAATACGGAGATTCCGTTCGTGCGATTAAATTTGGAGACAGTATGGAATTATGTGGCGGAATCCATGTGAAAAACAGTGCTGAGATTTGGTCTTTCAAGATTGTTTCTGAAGGGGCTGTAGCTGCTGGAATTCGTCGTATTGAAGCCATTACTTCTGATGCAGTAAAGAATTATTTTGCTGCTCAAGAAAGTATGCTGGGCGAAATAAAGTCAGCTTTAAAAAACCCACAAGATTCCTTGAAAGCTGTTGTTTCTTTACAAGATGAAAATTCCAAATTGAAGAAACAATTGGAAGGCTTGTTAAAAGACAAAGCTAAAAATATGAAAGGCGACTTGGCTAAAGAAATACAAGAAATAAACGGTATTCAGTTTTTAGCAAAACAAGTAGACTTAAATCCAGAAGGTGCTAAAGATTTGGCTTACGAATTAGGAACTTTAGGAACCAATCTGTTTTTAGTTTTGGCTACAGCCGAAGAAGGAAAACCCATGTTGAGTTGTTATATCTCTAAAGAACTAGTGGCTGATAAAGGATTAAACGCAGGACAAGTGGTGCGCGAGTTAGGTAAATTCATCCAAGGAGGCGGAGGAGGACAGCCTTTCTTTGCAACTGCAGGTGGTAAAAAAGCGGAAGGGATTGCAGAGGCTTTGGAGAAAGCGGTTGAGTATATACAATAAATAACGATTATAGGTTTTAATAATTTATACAATTATGGAGTTAAAAGACGGCTTTTATATTTTAGGTATATTATCAACTTTTATAATAGGTTTGTTAAATTATTTGAACACAACAAAGAACAGAAGGAATTTTTTAAGAGAGCTTGTTTACAAGGAGCAATTTCGCATAATGGGTCAGTTGAATTCAGAGCTCCATCAATTAAATTTATATATTATTAAAGGTTTTAAAGAAGTAGAAGAGCTACAGAATATTAAATTAAAAATAATAGACATTGATAATTTAATTTATTCCAATAATTATTTATTGCCTTCTAAATTATTTGATGAATTAAAAGAGTTAATTTCAGTCTCTGAGGAATTTGTTCTTTTGGTAAAGCAAGAAGAAATTTCTACATTAGATAGTTGTCATGATAGGTTTTCTCAAAAGTATTGGGATGTAATTCAAAGTATTATAAAATGTTTAGGTATTTCTGAATTGTTTGTAGAAAACAATAATATTATTAAAAGAGTTCTTTAATAGCTAGTTAATATTTAAGCCAGTTTGAACCTAAATACTGGACAAGTAGTGCGCGAGTTAGGTAAATTCATCCAAGGAGGCGGAGGATGACAGCCTTTCTTTGCAACTGCAGGTGGTAAAAAAGTGGAAGGGATTGCTGAGGCTTTGGAGAGAGCAAAAGATTTTTTGAAGTAAGATTAAAATTTTTAGCGTCAATAGCACGCCTGTTCATTTTGTAGATTTGTTTTGAAAAGGAATTACAAAATAATTTAGATTCCTTTTAGTATTAAATTGAGATTGACATTCTATGAAAAAAAACAATTATATATATAGCCTCTTTGTACTGTTTTTACTCACGCTAGTTTCTTGTTCAGGAGAAAAGTCAAATAGTGAAAAACTAATAAAGAGACTTGTGGAAACAACTGAGGACGGGCAAAAAAGCAGTTCAACTTTCAGTTACGATGACAATAAAATCGTTAATATAGATGGAGTAGATTCAAAAACGAGCTATAGCTATACTGATGAGTTGATTACTAAAAAGGTAGTTTTTGACAATAAAAAGCAGCTTTCTATTACAACAGATTATTTGTATCAAAAGGGCAATTTAGTCAGTGCTAAGGAAGCTAATAGTGTTATAAAATATACTTACGCTGCAGATCATGTTGTCGAATACCAAAAGTTTACCAAAGCTGCTGATGGAAAAGAAATTAAAGAGTTTCATGGCAAATTAGTATTTAAAAATGGTAACTTAGTAGAAGAAGAACGCGTTTTAGATAATTCAGAAGCTGGGGTTATTGAAAAATATACGTACACTTTTGAGTATGATGATAAAATAAATCCGATGCAATCCGTAATGGGTTATGATAAATTACTAGATAGAGGTGCCGCTGTTTCAAAAAACAACAGTATGATAAGTACAAGATCTATCGTGAGAACTCAGGATAACCAGAGTACATCATCGGCTAATTTTTATTCTTATGCATACAAATACGATGAGGAGGGATATCCTATTGAAAACGTATCTGAAGCGATTATGCCTGCCAATGGAAAATCAGGTTATTTAAAGACGGAGTTCTTCTATATGTAAAAGATAATCCAGTACAATATGCAGTTTAGAACGCAAATACCTATTGCTGATAGTATCAAACCAATAAGTTACAATTCACAAATTGTATCGTTGGGTTCTTGTTTTGCAGTCAATATTGCTGAAAAATTGGAGTATTTTAAGTTTCAAAACTCTTGTAATCCATTCGGAATTTTATTTCATCCCTTGGCAATCGAAAAGCTAATCGATTTTGCGGTCTCTAAAAAAGAGTTTACCGCGGCTGATGTTTTTTTTCACAACGATCATTGGCATTCTTATGATGCCCATTCTGTTTTGAGCAATGAAAGTGCAGAGGAGTTAGTCAAGGAACTGAATTTGATTATCAATGCAACCTCTCAGCAGCTGCGTGATGCATCACATATAATAATCACTTATGGCACAGCCTGGGTTTATGAAAATATAGAAAGCAGTACAATTGTTGCTAATTGTCATAAAGTACCTCAAAAGCAATTTGATAAGCAAATACTTTCTGTTTCTGCTATCGAAAATAGTATTGACAGAACACTAAAATTAATCGAGAAATTGAATCCATCAGCGAGCGTAATATTCACCGTTTCGCCTGTTCGACATATTAAAGATGGTTATATCGAAAACCAGTTGAGTAAGTCTCATTTAATTTCGGCAATTCATAGTATTCTGAGTACCGTCGATTATCAACTGAATACAGAATATTTTCCAAGCTATGAGATTATGATGGACGAGCTGCGGGATTATCGTTTTTACAATAGTGATATGTTACATCCTACGCCCGTGGCTGTAGACTACATTTGGGAGCGCTTTAAGGATACTGTAATTGCAGATTCGGCATTAAGCACGCTGGACGCGGTTGCAAGCATTCAAAAGAGCCTACAACACAGACCATTTAATCCCAACAGCGTCAGTCATCAAAAATTTGTTCAAAACTTGAACAGTAAAATCAGCGAAATGGTCGCGCAATATTCATTCATGAAATTTTAAGTATGTTAAGAAGATTCTTTATATTTTTAGGTTTAATAGTCACTGTATTGCTTTTATTCAAGTTTTGTGAGTTCAAGAAAGAAGACGATGCCACGACTATAGATAGTGCTGGTTTAATACAACAACAAATTTTAAATGTAGGGAAGCTCATTGTAACCGAAGGGCATTTCTCTGAAGTGATTACCTATAAGAATAAGGAAAAATACCTGTTAGGAATGGTTTCTTTTGATAAAAAAGCTTTGGTTGTTGTCAATGCAGATGTTACCGTTGCTTATGACTTACACCAAATGAAATACGATATTGATGAGGCTAATAAAACAATCTCAATTGTCTTTATTCCAAAAGAAGAAATAAAAATCAATCCAGACATTAAATTCTATGATGTCGAACAAAGTAAACTGAATCCATTCACAGGTGATGATTACAACACCATCAACAAGTCAGTTAAAGCCAATTTAGCTAAGAAAATAGAAAAATCTACCTTGAAGAGCAATGCTCAGAATCGCCTGATAAGTGAATTGTCTAAGTTGTTGATTACCACTAGTAACCTTGGCTGGACTTTAAAGTATGAAGGTAAAGTCATAGAAAATGATAAAGAACTAGGGCAGCAAATTAAATTATAGCTACTCGATTAATGATAAAAAAGAACCGCAAATTTACTACGCTATTTAGTGAATTTGCGGTTTTTTTATGTGATAAGCGCATTCAAAACCAGTTATGAATTACTACTTTGTTTTATGCGTTGGCATTTTCGAAAATCAATTCCAGACCACCGGTAATCAAATGTGCAACTTCAGGTCTCTTTATTTTTTGCGCTTCAAGATGTGCCACTACTTTGTCTAGTAATTGTGACTCATTGCGATCTTTCAAAAGTTCAGCAATTTCCACCGAGAGCAACCAGTCTTTTGGATGGTTCTTTTGTACATTTTCAAAAATGTCGGATAAGGACGCATAAACATCTTTTGATTCTCGTATTATTCGAACAGTTTGATACAAAATCTCTAAGTCATCACGTTCAGCAGTATGTTGTGCTTTTATAGTCGTACTCGAAGGCATATGTGTAATCAAGTCAAAACTATTCACATCAGCAGGGCCAGAGAAAGCCGAAACTACTTTTTTACCCACAGCCATGTCGTACACACCCCATTCTGGCTGGAACAAAACCGTTCCGCCATGTGTCACTGTACAGTTTTTAAAACGAATCAAGATAATCTCACCTTGTAAGTTTCTAGAACCCGTTACAATTTCACCTTCGACAGTAATTCCGCCTTCAAATTCCAGTTTTACCGTTTTAGATTCTAATATATCGTAAGCATTTAAGTCCTTCGGACTCATGTCTTCAATAGCAAGATTGATGCCTTCTAGTTTTCCTATCGGACTACCAAAACCATCAGGATGTGTCAAAGTACCGTGACCCACCAACTCTTTTTCGCGAGAAGCAAGTGCCGTTTTTCCAGTAGTTTGTATATAAATAGGTTTGCCTTCGTGTGCAATCACATTGGTAAAAACACCTGAAATTTGTAAACCGGTACTTAATTCAATAGTTCCTAAAGCAGCAGAATTAGTCAATTTCTCAATTCCAGACAAACCACCTGTTCGTAACGCCATTTTATTAGCAAATTCTTCTAAAACTAAATTCAAATAAGCAAAAGTTGGTGTGACATACAATTGCGGTTGCAGCTTTGTGATGTCAAAACTTTGGTAAGCTGCTGAGATATCGTAGGGTATTTTCTTCACTTGATCCGTCATGCAATAGGCACTTTCACCAATGGAGGACAATAATCCTGCGCCATAAATCTTAGGGTTTTCAACGGTTCCTATCAAGCCATATTCCACGGTCCACCAGTGCAGGTTGCGTATTTGTGCCATTTCTGAAAGTTCGCCCATGTTATTTTGCAAGTCTTCCACCGCTTTTTCGGCAGCGTCAATTGTAGCTTGTGGTGTTCCTTCGGCTTCTTTCACAATCGATAAAAGTCGGATCGCCTCATACATCTCGTAATCCTTGCTAGACGAAATCGCCTTACAACCTATCTCACCAAAACGGCGTAAATATTCGGCATACTCTGGATTTGCAATAATCGGTGCATGGCCAGCGCCTTCATGAATAATATCAGGAGCAGGCGTGTATTCTATATGTTCCAGTTGACGAATATCTGATGCAATCACCAAAACGTTGTACGCTTGGAATTCCATAAAAGCATTAGGCGGAATAAATCCGTCCACGGCCACAGCGGCCCAACCTATTTCGGTCAAAATGCGGTTCATCCCGTACATACTCGGGATATTGTCAATCTCAATTCCAGTTTTCTTCAAGCCTTCCAAGTACGAGCTATGCGCAACTTGAGCAAGGTAATCCACGTTTTTGCGCATCACATAGCGCCATACCGCTTGATTGATAGGCGTATAATCGCTATAATCCTGAGGTTTAATAAATTGCTTTAAATGTTTGGGTAATCGGTCTAATAACGGATTACTTTCAATTGTTGCATTCATATCGAAAACGTTGTAGTTTAAGTTACAAAAGTACGAATTCTAGAAGCCATTTCCCGCTTTTCATTGCAAGTTTTTGTTTGCCCGTTTGTTTTTCCAAAGTTCCAGCAGGAGCTTCCTACGGTCGCTCTGCTATAACAGGAAAAACTAAAAAACGGCCTTCACAAAAAGCTTTGCATTTCACTCGGGGCTAGGGGAGTATAAGTTTAATTTGATATCTTATACTTGAAGATGATTTTGATTTAGCAAGTCATTGTGAAGAACGGAAAAATCACACGAACAAGAAAAATGGATTATGTAATCCATATTACAAACGCTACGATTGTACCTTTGACTAAGATAGGCACTCGTTGCAAACGAGCGCCAGTGGGAGTCCATGAAGTTTGTCATTCTGACGAAGGAAGAATCTCATGTATAATTAGGTGTTGTTTATAATAGATAGTAAACGTGTTAGCTATGAATTATTCTACAAAAAAAATAAACTATTTTACTGGCCAGAAATTAATTTACTGAATTACGTATCTTTACTTTATTAAATTAAGAAATTATGAATATTGAAGCTCATAAAAACCAGTTGATAAAAAAGTTAATTGAAGTTCAAGATGAAACACTTTTGGATAAAATAGAAGCTATTTTAAATAATGATCTTATTATTGGTCAAACTATTGATGGTGATTCTTTAACAAAGTCTCAATATATAGCGCATATTGAATCAATAAGTCAATCCGTTGCTGATGGTGCTGAAACCTATACTTCTGAGGAAGTTCGGGCTTCTATTCTATCTAAAAAGAAATGACTGTAGTGTGGTCTAAAGAAGCAAAAGATTCACTTTCTAAAATCTATTTTTATATATTGGAAGATAGTCCTCAAAATGCTGAAATGGTTTTGAATAAGATAATTACTTTAGTAGAATCTCTTTGTGATTCCCGTTTTGAATTTGCAATAGATCCAATCATAAACAAAGAAAAATTCCGTCATATTAGTATTTGGTCTTATAAGATTATTTATGAACGTAGACTAGATTCTATCTTAATTGTTGACATCTTTAACGGAAAACAAAATCCCATGCGGTTGAATAAATATTAAAAAAAAATCCGCAACTATACTGTTACGGATTTCGATATTTATAAATAAACACTTTTTTAATCTACTTCAAAAAGCAAAATCTGCGTTTTCTGTTTGTCTGAGAAATTATTATCCGAGACAAAAAGTAGGGATTGCTTGCCATTGGAGAGTTTAGGTCCAAAAGTAATCCCTTCGATATTATCAATAAAAATCCCTAAATCATCCATATTCAAGATGAGTTTTTTAGTGGCTAATTTAACTCCCTCATTTTGCAATGACGGAATGTCTTTTGCATTAGTAGCATTGGTAAAATCACATAAATAAACCTTAATGGTACATGCTTGTCTTCCCACAGAGTACGAACGCTCCACCACTAAAAGTTGGTTTTTATCATAATACTGAATCGTTGAGATGCCGTTTACGGCAAAACCAGTCTGTGGATTGGGTTCGTGTGCGATTGGATCTAGTAAATAACCAAATTGCGCGGTGTTTTTACGTGTTTTACTATCAAATTCAAAGATGCGAATCATACCGCCTTTGGTAGTCGTGGCTCCTTCACTATCTTCGTATAGCGGTTCTTCGATAGTAGTGTACAGCTTACTATAATCGCTGTTAAAGCTAATTCCTTCTAGAACACCATTGCTGCGAGGTCCCTTTTCCTCTTTTTGCATGTTGAGGTTGGCTGGCAAACTAAAGTCGTTTACAAAGCTGCCATGTAAGGCTGCGTTTTGCAATGACGGATTTTGGATCACCGCAAAATCCTTTGCGATCACACGAGCGCCTTCGCTACTCCATACTATTGATTTTGTTTTTGGATTGTAACGCAGTTCTTCTGGGTCAATAGATTCGGATGGTTTTGTCTCCCAATTGCTGTATTTTTTGCCAGCAGGATTTTTGAAAGCCACCACATCATTGAAAGCAATGTGGTGAATAGTATCAGTAGCTAATTGAATTTTGGCAGTATAGAAGCGAGCGTCATTATATACGGCTCTATCGTCACAAATCAAATAATACAAATCATTTTTACGATCGTAATCAATGCTGGATAGTCCGCCTACAACAGTATTTTTAAACTCTTGATTAAACGGAATTTCAATGGAATTGATGAACTTCAGCTTTGGATTAGGGTTAACTGTATCGGTACGTTTTAGGCTAGAACAAGAAACAACAGCAAGGGGTAGGAGGGCAAGAAATACGAATTTGCGCATGGCATTTTATTTTGAATTTAATAGATCTCCTTTTTGGTCGGCATCTCTAAAATAGTTGATTTTATAATTGAACATTTCGGCCATATTCTTCGCGCGCATTTTCGCTTCATCAGCAATGGCACCTATGAATAAAGAGTCTACTGTTGTTGTAAATATTTCCATCCAGCGATCAAAGTGCTCTTTGTTTACGGGTAAATGTTTGTGCGGAGGAAAAGGGCTGCCAGAGTAGGAGTGGACTTCTAGCAAAATGGTTTGCCAAAAGCCATACATTTTCTCCAAATGTTCTGGCCAGCGATTGCCTATTTTTTCATTAAATATAGGACCTATGAAATCATCCTTTTGTACTTTAGAGTAAAAGCTGTCTACTAATAATTTAATATCTTCTAGTGTGGTTATATCTGTTTTTGTTGTCATAATTAGGTATAAAAAAGCCTACACAAAGGTAGGCTATTTCTAAAATATACGGTTTAAGCTATTGTTATTTTGGCGGAAATTGCGCTAGAATTTTAGCAACAAATTCATTGATTTGTTTTTCTTTTTGGTCTCGGTTTTCTGTAAGATAACCTACACCTTCACCTTCCCAGATCAATTCTTTTTTCTTAGCATCAATGAGGTCAATGTATAAAGTGCCTTCGGTAGATGAGCTTACATAGTTACGGCCACCCCATAAATATGGGTTCCATCCGTATCCCCATCCATAACCCCAACCAGCATTAAACTGATTGACTTCTAGCTTTTCTCTTTCTTTAGTGAATATATTAATTAGTAAATCAGGATTTTCACTTTTAGTCATTCCTTTTTTACCTAGTTCGTTATCAATAGCGTGCAGAATTCTTTTTTTATCAAATTCAGATATTTGTACCTTATCTATCCCTTTTTTATGAAAAGCATATGTTTTGTACTGGCTGAAATCTACATTTTTGTCATAATCGGCATTCACTCTTATGGAACTACAAGAACCCAAGATGAAAAGGAAAAGTACGGGAAGAAGTTTAATTGCTTTCATGGTATAATTATTTGATTACTATGTGTTTATTAAAGGTACGTTCAAATTTTTAAAAATCCAATAAATCATCAGCAACAATATTAGGCAGCGTAACTTTTAGCAAAGGCTCATTTTCCATGGCTCTTTTAATTGCAAAAAATGCTCCTTCATTTCTAGCCCAACTTCTTCTTGAGATTCCGTTGTTCACATCCCAAAAAAGCATTGAGGCTAAGCGTCTTGAAGCCTCTTTAGAACCATCAAGAACCATACCAAATCCACCATTAATTACCTCGCCCCAACCAACACCACCACCATTGTGGATAGATACCCAAGTGGCGCCACGAAAACTATCTCCTATCACGTTTTGTATCGCCATATCAGCGGTGAATCTAGAACCATCATAAATATTTGATGTTTCTCTATAAGGAGAATCGGTTCCAGAAACATCATGATGGTCTCTACCTAAAACAACGGTTCCAATTTCGCCTTTGGCTATAGCTTGATTAAAGGCTTCGGCAATTTTAACACGTCCTTCGGCATCAGCATATAAAATTCTGGCCTGTGAACCTACCACAAGTTGATTTGCTTGAGCACCTTTAATCCATTTAATATTATCCTGCATTTGTTGCTGTATCTCGATAGGCGCTGTAGTAGCCATTTCTTCCAGAACGGCACAAGCGATGTCATCTGTTTTTTGTAAATCTTCTGAATTTCCAGAAGCACAAACCCATCTAAAAGGGCCAAAACCAAAATCAAAACACATCGGCCCCATAATGTCTTGCACATAACTCGGATACCTAAAATCAATATTATTTTCGGCCATGATATCAGCTCCTGCTCGGGAAGCTTCTAGTAAAAAAGCATTTCCGTAATCAAAGAAATAAGTTCCTTTGGCAGTGTGCTTATTGATCGCTGCGGTATGTTTGCGTAATGTTTCTTGTACTTTTTCCTTAAATAAATCTGGATTTTCAGCCATCATGGTATTTGCTTCTTCAAACGAAATACCAACAGGATAGTAACCACCCGCCCAAGGATTGTGTAGTGATGTTTGATCACTTCCTAAATCGATATGAATATTTTCTTGGTCAAATTTTCCCCATACGTCTACTACATTCCCGAGGTAGGCAATCGAGACCACTTCTTTATTGGCTTTCGCCAAAGTGACTCTGCTTACCAGTTGATCCAGATCTTCGATCACTTCGTTAATCCAACCTTGACTGTGACGTATGTGCGTGATTTTTGGGTTCACCTCTGCGCAAACCGTGATACAACCCGCAATATTACCCGCTTTGGGTTGGGCACCACTCATTCCGCCTAATCCTGAAGTTACGAATAATCCGCCTTCAGGAGATTTTTTTATTTTTCGAAAACCATTTAAAACGGTGATTGTTGTTCCATGTACAATTCCTTGCGGACCTATGTACATATAACTTCCAGCGGTCATTTGACCGTATTGCGATACGCCAAGGGCATTCATTTTTTCGTAATCATCCGGTTGTGAATAATTTGGTATAACCATTCCGTTAGTCACTACTACTCTGGGAGCTTCTTTATGAGAAGGAAATAAGCCCATAGGATGTCCAGAATACATGGTCAAGGTTTGGTCTTCGGTCATTTCAGACAAGTACTGCATCGTCAGTAAGTACTGGGCCCAGTTTTGAAAAACGGCTCCATTACCACCATAGGTAATTAACTCATGAGGATGTTGCGCTACGGCATAATCCAGATTGTTCTGAATCATTAACATAATCGCTTTGGCCTGTTCGCATTTTCCGGGATAGTCATTTATAGGACGCGCGCGCATTTCATAATCGGGACGTAAGCGGTACATATATATGCGTCCGTATGTTTCCAGTTCCGCTTTAAATTCTGGAATTAGTTCCTCATGATGTTTAGCATCAAAATAGCGAAGTGCATTGCGAAGCGCTAATTTTTTTTCTTCTGACGAAAGTATTTCTTTTCGCTTGGGTGCGTGGTTGATAGTTGCTTCAAACGGTTTTGGTTGAGGCAAAGTATTTGGAATTCCTTGTTGGATTTGTTCTTGGAAAGTCATTTTTTTAATTTAAAGATTGTACAATTTAATGGTTGAAAAGGTGATGCTTTATAAAAGTAGAATGCTCTAATTTTACAATGGCACAATTTCTATTAAAAAAAAAGTGACTATGGATAACGAATATCCGACCGATGATAGGATTTGAAGATGGTAATCCTATATTTTTGAGAGCAAATATCCATGTTTTTTTAGTGAGTTGATTGTATAAGTAACAAATTTCCCTAGTTAGTTGTTGATGCTTATTATTTACTTTTTCATTGTCCCTGTTTTTTTATCATAGCCATAAGGACAATGACGACAACCGCTTTTACAGCAATAGCCTCTTTTTAAATGGTGTTTTTCAGTGAAACATTTATAGCCTTCAGGAGTATAATAAAAATCTTCTCCTTCAATTAATTTATTTTGATTCTCTGACTCAAGCATTGTATTAGTGGTCTTTAAATAATTTAGCGGCAAATCCTTTAAACCTATGCAAAAAATTGAAGGATACTTTAAAAAAAGCCGATTTCTAATTACAAATTTATGCTTTTTATAATGATTGTGTCTTAAGCTTGATGATAATTTAATAGTAAAGCCGTGCTAGTTGTATATGAAGTTAGCATTGCTTTATAAAAAAAACCACTCTTATTGAGTGGTTTAGTATAATTAGAAGACTATTTTTTTAGTTGTGACCGTAGCATCAGTCAAGGTGATTTTTAGTATCAGTGGAGATGAGGTTTTACTCAACTGATTCAATGTACAGGTCGACGCATTAATTTGTTTGTAGCTATCTACCATTCGACCTAATAAATCATAAACCATAATTTCTTTGATTTCGTTATCTGGAGACAAAACTGTTACATTTTTATTTAAGGTCACCAATACATTACTGTCCTCAGTAGGTTTGAATTCCGCTGTGTCTAGAGTATCCGACTTATCCATTTTACTTTTTTCCTTTTTAAAACAGAGAAAAAAGCGGTCATTAAATACTCCTGTAGGAAGTTCAATCTCAAACCAATCATTTTTAATATTATGATAAGTTGCCGTCTCTTTGTCTAAAATATACAGTTTAGTGTTTTTATCAAAATTTTCGAGCTTATCAATTCCAATACTTATTTTTCCATCTGAGGCTGTTTTGATGCCTAGTGGATATTGCTTGTCTATATTAAAATAGCCTTCCCCTTCTATTGCCAGTTTAGTTGTTCCATTTAATAAATACAGGTCAGTAGGGGAGTTGTCAAAATTTTTAGCATCATAACCATTATTTATTTCACTGTCGGCCTTGTCGTTCATGAAAGCTAGTAAAACTTGTCGGTGAAATTCTTCATTGTAAGCATTGAAACCTAAATAAATTCTTTGGTATCCATCGTTTTCAATGGCTGCATTGCTATCGTCTGTCCAGTGGTCTTTTTTTGCAGTATTATTTGCATTTTTATAGGTAGTTTGTGATACGCCAGTTTCATCTTCTTTGTGAAAGTCCCTTTGACTGTTGTTAAAAGTTACGTTTCCACCGCTACTATTGTTTCCTACAACAAAGAATGCTTGTCCTACAGGAATGTATCTGTTGGGAGCCTTTTTACTACTAGTTCCTGCACCACTAATAAAGTTGACGCCTACTGAACTAGTAGGAGTTCCACCAGACATATTTCGAATCGCGTAGCCTCCTTGATAACTTCTTAGAATATGCGTGTTGTTAGTATCGTAATGTTCCCAAAAATACAGCGTTCCGTTAATTGATGGACTGGCATTTAAATTATCAGTTATAAATTGCTCTGCGTCTAATGCAGATGGATATGGATTACCAGTGAGTAATAATTGATTTGCTCCCACAGCATTACTTATGGTACCATTATTTGGTTTTCCTACAAAGGTTAGGTTTTGGGTGGCAGTTGCTGCTCCACTGCCTTTTAAAGTAAATCCTTTTCCAGCACTTAAAATACTTGTTTCTGAAAGTTGAGTCCAATTGGCGTAAGCATTAGCTAAATTATCAAATTTATAGATCCAGTAGCGCGCTAAACTTATCGGTGTTGTAGGAGAACCGTCATAACCCGCTATCCAGTTAATGGTTGCAGGAGCTGCCGCATTTGTTCCGTCTTTTAAAACCGTACTTAAGCTAAAGCCTCCATTGTTAATAGTTGCACTGATGGTGCTAACGGGTGAACTCCAGTAATTATAATTGTACTTATTGGTCTGCCCTTGTTGGTCTCTTTCTAAAGAACCAGAACTGCTAGGATCTAATTCACTTCCTGTTTTTTGTATCAGCTGTGATCTTCCCACAAGGTCAATTTTACCATCTAATTTCAAGTAGTGTGAAATTTCAATTTTAGTTCCTTCTGTTTGTTGGCCAGAGATTGTTGTGGCAGACAAGGTACTTGCTGTTACAAACAATCCTAATAAAGTTTTGTTGCCTTGTGAAGTAACCGCATGTCCGGTTTTAACAATATTCCAGTCTATAGGGGTAGTTCCGTCTTCAATTGCAATACTGTTAGGTAAATCTTGAACTGTATTGTTTAACCAAGTTGCAGGAGTTTGCCATAAGCCATTTGCCTGCGATTCATAAGGGAGAGGTGCCGTTTGCCGATCTACTGTTTTAATGTTCTTCAGTAAAGCAGAATATTTATTGTTTGAAATATCTCTAGCACTTGCATACGTATAGGTTGACATAGGATAATAGGCATTTAAGTAAGCCCATGGAATTGTTTTAATATCATTCTTAGTAATGGTGTTAGGAATTATAACTCCATTAGTTAGGTTGCCATTACTCTGAATCTCTTGATTCATTACATAGCGAAGCTGAGCATCATTTAAAGCAACACTCCAAACCCTAACTTCGTCAATAGCGCCAGTAAAGAACGAAGTTGTTGATACCCCATCTGCTGCTCCGATTAAGAAAGATTGTGAATTGGCAGGCACAGTAGGCATCGATTTACTGACCACTGTAACCCCATCAACATACATTTTGGCCGTTGCTCCATTATAAATTACGGCTATGTGGTGCCAAATATTTGCAGGTATTACCGCATTTGAAGTGATGGTATGTTTAGTGCCTCCTACGATCCAACTCATTTCAGCTTTTCCAGCACTGTTAATACTTAAGTCATAGCCTTCACTAAACGAACTGTTTCTTTTAGAAAGAATGGTTTTGTTTGTAAAAGTTCGATTTACCCATGCAGAAATAGTAAAAGCATTATTCAAATTCAACACTTTACCAGCATCTAAATAGTTTGTAGTACCATTAAATTTTATTGCTCTGGAAAATGTTTTTTCGGGTGCATATCCAAATGAGATATATTTTGTTCCATCAAAATCATAAGTTGTTTCTAAATTAGATCCATTAGCCGTCATGATACGATACTCTGAAGAAGCATCAAAAGTCGGACTGTTTGATATAAACATTAAGTAATCACCTAGACCACTAACTGTGTTGTTTAACATTGCTGCAGGAATAGACACTTTTACTGTAGGAACGTTTCCGCCTGTCTCTACTACTTTCCAGGTTCTTCCAATAGCAGTAAAAGAAACATCAGTAGTAAGCGCTGACGGGCTAGTAATTCCTGAACTGAGGTTAGCTGTAATAGGTGTTTGTGCTGATAGAGAGCCATGATTATTACCCCACATTAGAAATTTTTTGTCGGTGTCAAAAGTGTTTAAATTACTCGAGTTTGTATCTGATAAATCACCTAATCCAATAGTAATATCTTGACTATTATTATCAGTCTTAGATTGCTTTTGATTTAAAACAGAGTTATCATCTCTTCCAATACCCGCAATGTCGAAATTGTAACCCGTGTTACTAGTGTAATTCCAAATGATATTAGCTGCTGTATCTATATAATTTATATCACAAAGGTCATCCGTGGTTGTGCTAGCTTTTGCATGCAATGTAACTCCATTTTTAATTGCGAGATAACTTTGTATTTTTTGTTGATCTAAATTTGCTCTAGGGGTAGAATAGCTTATAACTTCTGTCATTCTACCATCTAAATACGTATTGAAAACGCTGCCTCCTGCTACAAAACCGTTTAAAGTAAATCGTCCAACACCTAATTGGAAAATGGAATTATTAAACTCTGAAAAATTTAATGGAGCCCCCGTACCGGAGGTTCCGTTGGTAGCAGTATGACTGTCTATTTTCTTTCCATTCAAATAAATTTCAGTTGTATTTGCATTAGATTTAACATTTAAAATCATAACGTTATTTGATGTTGTGCTGACAGAGCTAGGAGAATATGATTTTCCGTAAGAGTCTGTTGTAGCAGGAGTTCCGTTAGGAGTGTAAGAACCAATCATGTGCGAGATTAGATTATCACTATTAAACCGAGATGAAATTCTACCTAGACCTAAGCCAGTGCCATCTTGTGCAAAATTATCAGTTACAATTCTTCCAGAAATCAATTCTTGAGAATTTGTCGTTGTTTTATCAGCGGGAGTATTAGTTTTAACAACTATAAAATAATCTTGTGACCAATACCCACCTTTTCCTTTAAGAACGTTACTTGCACTTCTAGAAAAGTCTATAACAGGATTAAAATTAATGTTTCTGGCAACGTCATTTCTAAATTTTGGAGCAAAAGATCCGTAACCATTTGCATTGTTATTAAATGCTTGGTCATTCCATTGCGTTACTGCAGTATTGTTAGTGATCGTGCTTGTTCCAGCATCCGCTTTTAACCAAAGTTTCAGGTTTGAATTTATATTGCCTGGACCTTTAGAAGGGTTTCCGGGTGCAGTAATAAATTCTCCTTTTATGATTACATTGTCTATTGCAACGCCACTGTCAACTTGTGACTCATCTGACCCAAAATTAACTCTAAATCGCAATGAAGTTCGATTGTTTAGAGCTGGAATATCGGTAGATGAAATAGATGCTTCAATAAATTTTGATGGACTAGCATTTGTTTCAGTATTTTGTCCAGACCATCCATGGACGTTGGCTGCTATACCGTTCACATCATTATCATTATACCAGTTCTTTCCTTGTCCTTGACTTCCTAAAACAGTCCATCCTGTATTGCCTGTTGCATCAGTTGTATACTCAATATTCATACCGTCCCAATTTAACTCAGTTTTATACCGAATATCGATGTAAAATGTTACGGTATTAAAACCTGCTGTTGAATATACTGGGCTAGTAAGTGTAGTATATGAATTGTTTAGATAAGTGTTGTAAGGGTTAATGCTCCAGTAACTCCCCTCACCAACTATTGGATTAGCATTATAAATCCAAGAACCATTCTTTCCATTAGTAGTAGTAGAGTTCCATCCACCGTTACTACTATCAAAGTTTTCATATAGAATAGTATGCGATTGTGCGAAATTGACTAGAGGGAAAATTATAAATGCTAGTAGAGAAAGTATTTTAAAAGTGATAGGTAATTTTCTTATCATAATTTCTGAGGAAAAATAAGGAGTCAAAGATGTTTTTTTATTTAAAGTGTACTCTTACAGATTGAAGAACTGTATATTAGATAATAATATATATTCATTTCATTTAAAACTTAAATAATTTGCAAATGTAATGAATTCTTAAAATTATTTATTTGCCAATTCTTCTATAGTTTCACTTAATTAATTGTTTTAAATTTTATTGTTATATACGTAATGTTTATATGAATGGTTTTAGAATTTTTATTTTAAATTGGCCTTTTAATATCATTTAAAAATAAATTATTTAACGTATGTTTCTAATCGTTGCTAAATACTTGATACCTAAATCGTTTAAAGGATTTACTATTTATCCTTTTGTGTTTTTAAAATATAAAGTAGATAAGGTGAATCCTGTTTTAATAAATCATGAAAGAATACACCTTAGACAGCAACTAGAACTTTTAATTATTCCCTTTTTTATATGGTACTTTGTAGAGTTTTCTTTGCGTTATTTTCAGTACAGAAGTTTTGATTTGGCTTACCTTAATATTAGTTTTGAACGAGAGGCTTATGCTAATGAAAAGTACATGGACTATTTGAAGCACAGAAGTTTTTTTAGCTTTTTTAAATACCTCAATTTGAAAAAGCTTTAAAGTGATCATTGTACGTAGTGTCTTTTACTTTTATAAAAACTACCCTAATTAAATTTATAATGCACTTCTAATTCTATTTTATCTTCTTTTTCTGTCAATACTTTACTGATAAATAGGACATCATACTTTTGTTTTATAAGAATTCTCTTTTTAATTAAATAAAACCGCTTCTATGCTACTTTTAATATAGTAGGAAAAAACTTCTTTATTTTTAAAAAAGATGTATTTAATCGATATTTATTGCCATTAATCGTTATTTTTTCATTTTTCAATTCTTATAAATTGTAGCTTTGCTTATCGATTTCTGTGTAAGATATTATTCTCTATCACCATTAATGTTAAACTAAAATATACTGTAAGATTGCTCTTATAGCATTATTTTTTCTCTTTACTGCGATGGTTAATTTATCTACGAAGATTGGAACTATTAATTAAAATGAAAAGGGCGTATGAAAACAAATTTACTTATCCGATTATCGATGATTTTGGCGAGTTTCTTCTGTTTTACACAGGTTAATTCTCAAATGTTTGTTAGTAATAATAGTGCTGTATACGTTAATAATCAAGTAGTGTATATTAAAAATGGTTTAGAACTTAACGGAGCCAATAGTAATTTTTATTTAAGAAACGAAGGTCAGCTACTACAAGGTACAACAGCCACAAGTCAAAATAAAGGCGAAGGGAGTTTGTCTGTATACCAAGAAGGTAGTGTAAATAATTTTCAATACAATTATTGGTGTTCGCCCGTAGGAACTAATGAAGCAACTACTGGGAATTCCAGTTTTGGAATCAATCAGCTTCAAGATGTAGTCACTACAACAACAAGTACTGCCATCACTGTATTGCCTTCCAGTAATTACAATGGGACTGCGTCTCCATTAGCTATAGCTCCTTACTGGATTTGGAAATTGCCCGCTACTGCAGCTTCAAACTGGGTTTTTGTAGGTGCTTCGAAAAATATAAATGCTGGTGAGGGTTTTACAATGAAGGGGACAGCTGGTGTTAATACTACTACCGTAAACGGAATTCAAAATAATCCCGGTAGTAAGCAACGTTATGATTTTAGAGGAAAGCCAAATGACGGTACCATTTCTATTCCAGTTTTACATGAGAAATTAGTGCTGACAGGAAATCCCTATCCTTCTGCTATTGATCTTTCTGCTTTTTTGATGGAAGCTACAAATTCAACAGGAATTGCTTATTTCTGGGAACAAGATAAAACCAATAATTCGCATTTTGTAGCTGATTATCGTGGTGGCTATGGAACGTATTCTCCTATGGGTGGTTCAGGTAACGGGATTTATACACCAGCAACTTTCTATTCTTATGATCGTGCTGGAAATCAAGGGGCGTCTACAGGGACAGGTGGAATCTATGAAAGACGTTTTTCACCAATAGGACAGGGTTTTTTAATCAAAGGAAAGGTAGATGGTACTGTACAGATGAAGAATAATTATAGAACTTTTGTTAAGGAATCAAAGGCTACTTTTTCTGAATTTGAAAAAAACAGTGCTGCTAACAAGTCAGGTAGTAATTCTAGTTTTTTATCAAATATTCCTTCTGTCTCTGGCTTTGATTACACTACTGTAGATACTACTCCAAGTCCGCAAATACGTTTTAATACATTGCTAAATAATGAAGGAGTGCGACAAATTGTTTTGGCTTTTAATGCTAATGCAACTGATGATGTTGACCATGGAATGGATGCATTGTCTACTAGTTTAAATACTCCTGCTGATATTTATTTTGTAATGCAAAACAGGGAATATGTTATTGATGCAGTGCAATTTGATATCAATAAAAGCATTGCAATTGGGTTTAAAAATGCAGCTCAGGCCAATTATAAAATTTCTGTAAATGAAATTATTAATTTTACAGATTCAGAAGAAATTTATCTTCATGATAAAACGGCAGACACTTATCACGATATTAAAAATGCATTTCATGAATTAAGCTTACCAGCTGGAGTAAATAATACCCAATTTGAAATTACATTTAAAAAAGGTGCAACATTAGGGATTAACGAAGTGGTGAATACTAATTTTGTGATGTATCAGAACAATGATACTAAGAATTTAATTATCAATAATCCAGAACAAAAAGAATTGGTTTCTTGTAATTTATATGATATCGTAGGTAAATTAATTTTTAGTAAAGACAACTTAGGTTCAGATGCAGCATATAACTTTTCGACATCAGGATTAAGCGACGGTATATACATTGTAAAACTGAATACCAATGAGGAGGCTTCTGTAGGTCAAAAAATTATTATTAGAAACTAATATAGCTAGCTAGCCGCATCTAAAATGAAAAGCTAGCAATGCCATTTTCTGATATTTAATTTTACCTTTGTGAAAAATAATTGATTTGAATCAACCACTTTCTATACAATTTCCCAACGCCATTTCGATTACGATCAAACGCGAAGATTTGATTCATCCTTTTGTCTCCGGAAATAAATTTAGAAAGTTAAAATACAATTTACTTCAGGCCAAAAAAGAACAGCATAAAACTCTGCTTACATTTGGAGGTGCCTTTTCGAATCATATTGCCGCAGTCGCTTTTGCAGGTAAAGAGAATGGATTCCGAACTATAGGGATTATTCGTGGAGATGAGTTGAAAGATAAAACACATCAAAATCCTACTTTACAATTTGCAATACATTGTGGGATGGAGCTAGAGTTTGTGTCGAGGGAAGAGTATCGAATGAAAAACGATGAGGCATTTTTAGCTAATTTAAAGAAGCAATTTGGATCGTTTTATCTTATTCCTGAAGGAGGTACAAATGCACTGGCAATTAAAGGATGTGAGGAAATACTAACCCAGGAAGATGCCATTTTTGATTATGTATGCTGTGCTGTAGGAACAGCTGGAACTATTTCTGGTATAATCAACAGTGCACTACCACATCAGAAAGTTTTAGGATTTCCTGCCTTGAAAGGCGATTTTTTGAAAGAGGAAATTAGTATTTTTGTCAAAAAAAACAATTGGGAATTAATGAGTAGCTATCATTTTGGCGGCTACGGAAAGGTAAATCAAGAATTGATTGCGTTTATAAATCAGTTTTATACAGAAAATAAAATACCTTTAGACCCTATTTATACTGGAAAGATGTTTTTTGGCGTTATAGATATGATTGCTAAGAATTATTTTCCTGCTCATACTAAAATATTATTGATTCATACTGGAGGAATTCAAGGAATTCAAGGAATGAATGTTACATTGAAAAACAAAAAACTACCAATAATAGACATCCATGTTTAAAAAAATCTTATTTATTTTAACGCTAGTGACTTTAGTAAGTTGTAACGCAACAAAGTCTCCTATAGCAACAACAAAGGCAGCCACGGCCACTACTAAAAAGCCTGTAGTTAGAACGGTTAAAAAGAAAAATAATACAAGAGCTACCGTAGCAATAAAGGAAAACTCATCAGAAAATAAGGAAAATAAAAAAGCAGTCAATGAAGTGATAGAATCTACTTCACGAACGCTGGTGTCTAATGACGTTATCGGTAATTACATTGCGCAATACAAAGGTATCGCGATGAATAACATGAAAGCTTTTGGTATTCCAGCTAGTATTATTTTAGCACAAGGTATTTTAGAATCGGGTGCAGGTAGAGGAGATTTAGCACAAACTGCTAACAATCATTTTGGTATCAAATGTCATGCGGGATGGACAGGAGATAGTGTCAAACATGATGACGATGCAAAGCAGGAATGCTTTAGAAAATACAATGAACCAGCAGAATCTTTTAAAGACCATGCTTTATTTTTAACCGGTAGAAGTAGATATGCAAGTTTATTTACTTTAAACAAAGACGATTACCAGGCTTGGGCTAAAGGCTTAAGACGTGCGGGTTATGCGACCGATCCCAAATACCCTGAAAAATTAATATCATATATAGAACGTTATAATTTAGGACAATACGACGCTCTTGTTTTAGGAAATGAATATATTCCAATTGAAAATCAAAGGATTAATGTAGTAAGTACAGCCATTGCTTACGATCCTAATAAGACGTATTATCAAGTGCAAAAAGGAGATACTTTGTACTCTATTTCAAGAAAATACAATGTACTGGTTGCTGACTTAAAAATAAAGAATAACCTGTCTGAAAACACCATCTCAATAGGGCAGAAACTGATTGTCAATTAATCTATTGTAATTAGAAAACTTAATTAAATTACCAGAAAAAAATAAATAATGCTATATAAAAGAAGTAGTCAGCTTTTTGCTGAAGCTGAGAAAGTGATTCCTGGAGGTGTTAATTCACCAGTAAGAGCTTTTAAAGCCGTAGGAGGAACTCCTATTTTTGTAGAACGTGCTAAAGGAGCCTATCTTTATGATGTGGATGGAAACCGTTTAATAGATTATATCAACTCTTGGGGACCAATGATTTTAGGTCATGCTTTTGAGCCAGTGGTTGAAGCTGTAATCGAAAAGGCAAAACTAGGAACTTCTTTTGGAATGCCTACAGAATTGGAAACTCAAATAGCAGCTTTGGCTGTAGATATGGTTCCCAATATCGATAAAATACGCTTTGTGAATTCCGGTACTGAAGCCTGCATGAGTGCTGTGCGATTGGCTCGTGGATTTACAAAAAGAGATAAAATCATCAAATTTGCTGGCTGTTACCACGGCCACTCTGATTCTTTCCTGATTCAGGCTGGAAGCGGAGCTGTCACTTTTGGTTCGCCAAATAGCCCAGGCGTAACGGAAGGTACAGCTAAAGATACTTTGCTAGCTACTTATAATGATTTAGAAAATGTAAAGACTTTAATCGAAGCGAATGCTAATGAAATTGCGGCAATCATAATTGAACCTGTAGCGGGAAATATGGGATGTATTCCTCCTCAAAAAGGCTTCTTAGAAGGTTTGAGAACATTGTGTACTGCTAACGGTATTTTGTTAATATTTGATGAGGTTATGACCGGATTTAGACTCGCTAAAGGTGGTGTACAAGAGTTATTCAATATTAAGGCTGATATCGTTTGTTTTGGGAAAGTTATAGGTGGCGGACTGCCAGTAGGAGCTTTTGCAGCTCGTAACGAAATAATGAATTATTTAGCACCTTTAGGACCTGTTTACCAAGCGGGAACCCTATCAGGTAATCCACTTGCTATGGCTGCTGGATTAGCGATGTTACAAACTTTAAACGATGACACAGCAATATTTGATAGGCTAGCTGCTAAAACCGCTTACCTACATGAAGGTATTGATAAGGTGTTAAAAGCAAATAAGATTGTATTTACGATTAACCGAATTGGGTCGATGATATCTGTACATTTTGATGCTAATCCCGTTGTTGATTTTAAATCAGCTGGAAATGGTGATAATGAAACTTTTAAAAAATTCTTTCATGGCTTACTGCAAGAAGGCGTTTATATAGCCCCTTCTGCTTATGAAACTTGGTTTATTACAGATGCTCTAAGTTATGAGGACCTTGATTTTACAATTCAGGCTATTGACAAAGTAGCCAAAACATTATAGTTTTAAAAAAAACTTCCGGCTCTCGCCGGAAGTTTTTTTTTATTTCTGCATTTCTTTTTTGCGATCCATTTTGTCACCCATTTTTTTGTGCATTCTATGAGCTCTTCTGTTTCCATGTTTCTCTTTCATTGCTTCCCATTTTGCATATTGTTCTGCTGATAACAAGTTTTTCATTTTTGATTTCATAGCAATTTGCTCATCTAGCATTTTAGATTTCATAGCAAAACGCTCATCTCTTGTTGGTTTTGTCTTTGTCTCTTTATGGGCTTTCATCATAGCTTCTCTTTGAGCAGATTTCTCAGCAATAACACTTTTCATTTGTGCTTGTTGCTTGCTGGATAAGTCTAATTCCAAAGTCATTTTTTTCAACATCAATTCATTTTGTTGTTCAGGCGTAAAGCGTTCCATAGGTTCTTTATCTACTTGCCCTTTTGTATTTCTTTTTTCTTGTGCAAAGCCGGTAATTGTAACAGCTAGTAATGCAGCGATAAATAATTTTTTCATTTTAATTGTTTTAAAGTTATAGGGATAAGACCGTAATGCATATAAAAGGTTTAATCCTTAACAAAAGTTTAGTAAAAGGTGATAATTGTCACATAAGTTTGAGCACGGAACCTTATATTTGCAATGTGAAAAAAATTGCAGTCATAATTCTTTTAGTCTTTTTTCTAAAACCTATCTTTCCGGTTATAGACTATGCTGTGAATTATGATTATATTGCCACTGTTCTTTGTATTAATAAAGCTAAACCAGAACTGAAGTGTAATGGAAAATGCCATTTGATGAAAGAACTGGCTAAAGCTTCAGAAGATGATAAGCCCCTTTCATCAGATAAAAAACAAAACACGAGCCAACTTGTTGATTTTATCATTACTGATATAGCTTCATGCGCTTTTTTATTTCCTGATTATTCAAAACTTACAGAACTGAATTCTACTTACACAGATCTATATTCTCATTTAGATTGTTGTGCTATTTTTCACCCACCTATTGTAATTTCTTAAATAATAAAAGCTTTTAGTATCACTATTCCTTTTGGCGAAAGCCTGATAGGAGTATTGCTGATACGCCCTATTTTAAAATTTAAACAAAAAGAAATTACATTTAAAAATGAAAAATTTAGTATACAAAGCCTTAGCTGTTTTAGCTTTGAGCACCACATTAATTGCATGTTCTAGTGAGGAAGAAACAATTTCAGGAACGGGAAATCTTGCTGTAGAATTTGATAATTCTTTCAAAGGAGATGATCTAATTCTAGATACTCAAGCTAATACAACAGCAAGTAACGAAGTGCTTAAAATTACTGCTATAAAATACATTATTAGTAATGTTGTGTTAACAAAAGAAGATGGATCTACTTTTACTTATCCCAAAAGCAATAGTTATTTTATCGTAAATGAAGCCGATGTTGCTTCACATATCCTGAATCTTAAGGACATTCCTGCGGCTAACTATACTAAGCTTACTTTTGGAATTGGAGTAGACAAAGAACAATGGAGTGCAGGAGCAGATGGTCAGGGAGATTTTTTAGCAAAAGCTCAAGCAGCAGGAATGATGTGGAGCTGGTCAGCAGGTTATAAGTTTATAGCTTTTGAAGGGACTTTTACTTCGGCTGCAGTTTCAACAGCAGTGCCGTTTAAATTGCATACAGGACAAACAGGGACTGATTACAATTATACCACTGTTTCACTTGATTTAAAGACAAAAGCTCTTGTAAGGGATGCTGTTACACCTCAAATACATATTATTGCTGATTTGGCCAAGATTTTGAACAGTACAAATGTGATTAAACTTGCTGATAATAATCCTAATGGTACGGGAGCCAACATTATGGGAGGCACAAATTTGCCTCTTATAACACAAAACGTGGCAACAATGTTTTCTGTAGACCACGTTCACAACGATTAATTTCAATTTTTGGAGCACAAGAGTTGTTGTATAAAGAAATCAAGTCCCGTTTTTCGCTGTATCTTTTTTTGAAATAAAAAAAGGATGCCGCTGCAACCGGGGCTAAACATACACTCTTGTGCTTCTTTAAAAATTATAAACCATGAAAATAAAACATTTTCTTTGGCTACTCCTTCCGATTTTATTTAGTTGTTCCCATCAGGATGATGACTATGTAAATCTACCCTTAGATTTCTCTGTACCGTCTAATTTTCCTGATTTAAAATACAATATCGCTTTAAATCCGCCTACACAAAAAGGATTTGAGCTAGGAAAAAAACTATTTTATGATGGTCGTTTAGCGTCGGATGGATTAGTTTCTTGTGGATTTTGTCATTTGCAAGAAGATGCCTTTACCCACCACGGGCACACGGTTAGTCATGGTGTTAATGATGCTCTAGGAACTAGAAATGCGCCGTCAATTCAAAATCTTGGGTATCAGTCGGTATTTATGTATGATGGTGCTGCGAGTCATCTAGATTTACAACCTATTATCCCGTTGACAAGTGCAATTGAGATGAATGGGGATTTGAATGCAATTCTAGCTATGATGAAAGCAGATAAAGCTTATTCACAATTATTTAAAGCGTCCTTTAATGATGGTGCTGTATCTATAGAGAATATGCTAAAAGCACTCTCTCAATTTATGGTAATGTTGACCTCGTCAAATTCTAAATTTGATTATTATAGACGTAATGAAGCAGGAGGGACTTTCAACGATCAGGAAAAGGCTGGTTACACGATTTTTGAAAACAAGTGCGCCTCCTGTCATGCAACAGATTTAATGACTGATGATTCTTTTAGGAACAACGGGCTGGCCGTAAATCCATTAATTAATGATGTAGGTCGATATAGGGTAACGGAATTGCCCCAAGACTACTATAAATTCAAAGTACCGAGCTTGCGCAATGTAGAGAAGACCGCTCCTTACATGCACGATGGCCGTTTTGGTACATTGGAATCAGTGCTAAATCACTACAGTTCTGGAGTTGTCCCATCAGCAACATTAGATCCTATTTTACAACAAAACGGACAGTTAGGAATTGCACTTTCGACAATAGAAAAAGTACAATTAATTGCTTTTTTAAAAACACTAACAGATTATCAATATCTAACAGATAAACGATTTTCAGAATATTAAATACAATGAAAAATACAATAATAGTTTTCCTTTTCACTTTTCTTGCTATTCAATTTACAGCTGCTAAGACTGTAAAAGATAGTATTTCTAGTTTTACATTCCAAAAAATGCAACTCGATGCTGCAGTGGATTTTGACTGTGATGCCTGCGGATGTTCTGCAAGTGGTGGAAGTATGGGGTTTAGCTCGATGCTGAACAGTAATTTTGTGGGTATTCGTTACTTCAATCAAAGTTACAGCAGTAGAGACGGGATTTTTGCCAACTCACCTTGGATAGATGAGAACTTCAATACGACTCAAATTTGGACAAAAATCCCAGTTACAGATAAAATCCAAATTGCAGCTTTAATTCCGTATCATTTTCATGATCGTGCGCTTACTTCTGGTGCTGAAAAAATAAGTGGATTGGGAGATATTACCATTATGGCAATCTACTCTGTGTATCAAACTCAAAAAGATAGCGCAGTATTTGCTCATAATTTACAAATAGGAGGAGGCGTAAAAATCCCTACAGGAAAATTTAGCGAAGCAAATAACCTTGGAACCGTAAATCAAAGTTTTCAATTAGGAACAGGGAGTTGGGATTATCTTTTACTAACGGAGTATGTCATTAAAAAGAAAAATTTAGGATTGAATACGATGCTAAACTATACGATAAAGACAGAAAATGACAAGAAATACCAGTTTGGAAACCAATTTAATTATGGAAGTACATTATTCTATTTGTTAGATTTGAATAAGGTACAATTAGTGCCTCAAATTGGGTTGGCTGGAGAGATTTATGAAACCAATAAGCAATATGGCGAAAATGTGTCTGATACTGCTGGGGACATTCTTTTTAGTAAATTTGGTTTTGAAGTAGGGAAAGATAAATTCTCAATAGGAATGAATGCGATGTTGCCTATAAGTCAAAATTTATCTAGTGGAAGGATAGAAGCAAATTACCGCTGGAGTGTTAATCTGAATTATACTTTATAGAGGAGGTAAACTCGTTCTTCAATATTGCGAGTTGTAAGAAGCTTGAATTTTGAAAACTACTTTTCAAAATTCAAGCTTTTTTGGTTGAAGATTAAGAGGTCTTATGATAAATATCAGCTTTTGTGTGGCTGAAAAAGGCAATATTTGTGCCTTATTTATTTAAAAATAGAGGCTTCATGAAAACAGCAAAACCTTTACATACATTCCATATTCCGGTTATGGGATTGGCTTACACCATCGATAGTCCGATACGTGTGGCGAAATACGGAATTTCATCGGTAATTTCGATTATTGATGATGATTTAATTGAAAAAATGAGTGCTTTTTATAGTTCGAAATTTAATCTTCCTTACCAAGAAATTACCCAAAAAATGCATGATTACCGTGCGGAACGAGTGACTTCTTATTTGAACTTGGTAGACAAAATTGTAAAAGATAAGTTTGAAAATTTCAAAAAGGAATTGAGCGAAAGCAAGCAAACACTAGAAAGCTATATAGCCATGTTACCTAATAAGTCTACCATTAAACAAAGCTTGCAAAATTTGATAGAAGAAGGTAAAGACTCTATCAGGAATTACCTTGACAACAATCTTAGTGCAGGAGAGATAGATGTGAATATCATGACCAAGGTAGACAAGGATAATTTTATTAAAGACGAACAATTACCTACGGAGTTCAATGACGCGCATGCTTCATTGCGTGGTTTTACAAAAAGTAATCTAACATCATCAGTAGTGCTTTCTGCAGGAATGAACCCTAAATTATATAGCTATTTTGAAAGTTTTGATGTCTTTTTCCCAGATGAAAACAATCATTTGAATAAGAAAATAATCTTAAAAGTAAGTGATTTTAGATCGGCAATGATTCAGGGTAATTTCTTGGCTAAAAAAGGACTTTGGGTTTCAGAGTATCGCGTAGAATCTGGCTTGAATTGTGGCGGACACGCTTTTGCAACAGAGGGTTATTTGCTAGGACCTATTTTAGAAGAATTCAAAGAAAAAAAAGAGCAATTAATTCAATCGGCTCATGAATTGATGGTGAAAGCACTTGGTCAAAAAGGGAAACACATTCCAGAAAATCCATTAGAACTAAAAATTACAGTTCAGGGTGGAGTAGGAACGGCAGACGAACATGACTTTTTGTTGAATCATTACCAAGTGGACTCTGTGGGTTGGGGGAGTCCATTTCTATTGGTTCCTGAAGCGACTTCTGTAGATGTACATACCCGCGAATTATTGGCGAAAGCCAAAGAAGAAGATTTGTATTTAAGTACTATTTCTCCTTTAGGAATTCCCTTTAACACTTTGCGGGGAACAACAAATGAGGCGTTAAAACAAAAACGAATACAAGAGAATAAAGCTGGAAGTGCTTGTCCTAAAAAGTTTTTGGCATTGAGTAAAGAATTTGGGCCAGAAGGAATTTGTACCGCTTCTAAGAAATACCAAGATGTGAAATTGCAAGAATTAGAGGGGAATAAAGAGACGTTGACAGCAGCAATGTATGACAATGCTAAAAATAAAATCACCGATAAATCCTGTCTCTGCGTAGGTTTAGCCAATGCGTCTTATCTTGAAAACGACATGAAAATAAAAGGACAAGCACAAGGAGTTGTGATATGTCCAGGGCCAAATATGGCGTATTTCAATCAAGAGGTTTCTTTGTCTAAAATGGTGCAACATATTTATGGGAATGATACGGTATTAACAGCTATGAATCGTCCAAATATGTTTGTCAAAGAACTGAAGATGTATATTGATTATTTTAAAAATGAAATCAGTACTGTTTCTGAAACGCTAAGTGCGGGTCAAATTAAAAAATGGAATTCATTCAAAAAGAATTTATTAGAAGGAATTGACTATTATGATAAACTTTTTACTAGTACTGCAATTAGTCCTGATAAAGTAAGTTTATTACCTTTCTATAAAGAAGAAATAAGTGGGATTTTAATTCCAGAATTGGTTTAAAAATAGAAACCCGACAGTTTTAAAAACTGTCGGGTTTAATTTTATATTTAATCAGATAATTTTATCCTTTCAATCGGCATGCTTTCACATCACCTTCAACAACCACTTCGGTCATTCCAAGTGATGAAAGGTTTTTCATGGCTTTATCCCATTTTTTACCGCTCAATTCTGATTTTATTTTTAGTAAACCAAATTCCATTTGGTTATCATTGGCTTGCAAAATAGTAACAATTGTTTTTTCATCAGCTTCAAGCTCCACAACAATTTGTTTTTTCTCTGGACGCATTTGTGGAAACAACAATACTTCTTGAATAGAGGCATTATTAGTCAAGAACATAATTAAACGGTCCATTCCAATTCCCATTCCAGAGGTAGGTGGCATTCCATATTCTAATGCTCTCAAGAAGTCTTCATCGATAAACTCAGTAGCTTCGTCATCTCCTTTTGCAGCAAGTTTTAATTGTTCTTCAAAACGTTCTCTTTGGTCAATTGGGTCGTTTAGTTCAGAGTATGCATTGGCTACTTCTTTACCACAAACCATTAACTCAAAACGTTCCGTCAAATCTGGATTGTCACGGTGTGATTTACATAATGGAGACATCTCCTTAGGGTAATCTGTAATGAATGTAGGTTGAATGTAATTTCCTTCACATTTAGCGCCAAAAATTTCATCAATTAATTTTCCTTTACCCATCGTTGCATCAACCTCAATTCCCATTCCGCGAGCAGCGTCAAAAAGTTCCGCTTCACTTTTTCCAGAAATATCAAAACCAGTAAAGTGTTTGATAGAATCCGTCATAGTAACACGAGCATAAGGTGCTTTAAAGTTGATGGTGTGTTCTCCAAAAGTAGCTTCACTAGTCCCATTAACTGCAATGGCACATTGCTCTAGAAGATCTTCGGCAAATTCCATCATCCAGTTGTAGTCTTTATAAGCTACATATATTTCCATAGCGGTAAATTCTGGGTTATGGGTTCTATCCATTCCTTCATTACGGAAGTTCTTAGAAAACTCATAAACCCCTTCAAAACCACCAACAATTAATCTTTTTAAATACAATTCATTTGCAATACGCATGTAAAGCGGAATGTCAAGCGAGTTGTGATGAGTAATGAACGGTCTTGCAGCAGCACCACCCGGAATAGGTTGTAAAACTGGAGTCTCCACCTCAAGATATCCTCTATCATTAAAAAAGTTACGCATCGCATTGAACATTTTTGTTCTCTTGATAAACGTTTCTTTTACATTTTGATTCACAGTTAAATCTACATAACGCATTCTATAACGTAGTTCAGCGTCATTAAAGGCATCGTGTACTTTTCCGTCTTCATCTACTTTTGGTAAAGGCAACGGACGTAAAGTTTTGCTCAAGAATGTAAAACCATCCACACGAATACATTGTGCTCCCACTTTAGTAGTAAAAAGCTCTCCTTCGATACCAATAAAATCACCTAAATCAGTTAATTTTTTAAATACTTGATTGTATAATGTTTTATCATCACCTTCACACAATACATCGCGATTCACATACAATTGGATGCGTCCTTCGCTATCTTGTAATTCAGCAAAACAAGCTTTTCCTTGATCTCTAACACTCATCAAACGCCCAGCTACGATGACCTTCTTACCTTCTTCAAAGCTTTCCTTTATTTGTTTGGAAGTATGATTTACAGGGAAAAGATTAGCTGGATAAGGGTTTATACCCAAATTGCGTAAGTTTTGTAGTTTTTCTCTACGGATAATTTCTTGTTCTGATAATGCCATTTTATTCTGATTTTAAGAGCGCAAAGATAGTCTTTATGTGTTAAAGTAGCAAAATGAAAAGTTCGATTATCAGATTAATATAATGTTTGATTGTAGAAATAAAAACAGTCGATTTACGACAATAAATTTTTAGGATATCCGCTTTATGTTTTGTTAAAGTGATTTCAAGATAACGTTGTTGCTTGGGTTGGATAGTGGTGAATAAAATTGGTAAGAATATTATGTTAAAGTAGAGTTGCAAGTATTTTATAGCTAGTATATTTGATTAAATTAATTTTAAAAATGGCTTTCCATGAAGTACTTTTTTTATCTGCTCTTATTGGGGATTGTGACAAGTTGTGAGCTTACTGAAACACTGCATATAAACGCAGATAATAGTGGGACTATTACATTAGACAGTCATAGGAACGAAAATAGTTATATGCAAATAGCTAGAGAGGAATATTCAAAAGAAACTGTTTTTAAAGACACTACGTATGTATTTCAAGAGTACATCGACAACTATAATGCCAATTTTATAAAATATACTTCACAAGAGCAGGAGCTGTTTAATGCTTTTAAAAATGTAAAAGTTCACATTAAAAAAAGTGCTTATGATAAAGAGTTTAGAACCACAATCTCACAGTCTTTCCAAAAGGTTGAAGATATTGCAGATCTTTCTAAAACAGAAAACTACGCAAGTGATATTAAACATAATTATGCCTTAACTGCCGAAGAGCATTATTACGACATACGATTTACTTTAACAGGAAATAATTTTAATAGAATAGTAAATATTACAGATGAGGATAGGTTTCAGAAGGAAAAAGAGAAAATAGAACAATATAAAAAACAATTGGCAAATTTTAAATTGGTACAGAGTTATACATTGAAATACCGTTTTCCTCGAAAAATAAAATCAGTTTCAAATAGTAATGCCGTAATTAGTGCTGACAAAAAAAGCTTAGAATTACAGTTTTTGATATTTGATTTTTTGCAAAATCCTAAAAGTACTAATCTCGAAGTGATTTTAGAATAAAGCATGTTGTAACTCATACCGCTTTGTTACTTCATTATAAATCTTTGTACCTTTGCTCTTCAAAACTTTGCACCTCAAAAAAGAAATGAACAAAATAATCCAACTTCAAGATTTAGGAAATAAAGACTACAAGGAAACTTGGGAATACCAAGAGCAATTATTTAAAGAAATTGTTGATATAAAAATAAGAAACAGGAGAGAAGAACTGGACCTGGAAACCCCTAATTATTTTCTATTTGTTGAACATCCTCATGTTTATACTCTAGGTAAAAGTGGCGATTTAAGTAATCTTCTCTTATCAGAAAAACAGTTAGAGGCTAAGGGAGCTACATTTTACAAAATTAATCGCGGCGGTGATATTACTTATCACGGACCAGGGCAAATAGTAGGATATCCCATTCTTGATTTAGAAAATTTCTTTACTGATATTCATAAATACTTACGCTTTCTGGAAGAATCCATTATTCTGACTTTAGAGGAATATGGTTTAGAATGTGGACGAAGTGAAGGAGAAACAGGTGTTTGGTTAGGGGTAGGAACACCCTTTGCAAGAAAAATATGTGCGATGGGAGTCCGTGCTTCACGTTGGGTAACCATGCATGGCTTTGCTTTAAATGTTAATGCTGATCTGGGCTATTTTGACAACATTATTCCGTGCGGAATTCGAGGTAAAGCAGTGACTTCGTTAAATGTAGAACTGGGAATTGAAAAAGTAGATGAAGAAGAAATTAAAAGAAAAATTTTGAATCATTTTTCAAAACTTTTTGACAGTGAATTTGTCCGTTCCTAATAGTATTTAACTCAATTTAAGTACCTAATAAATTATCATTTTACCTCAAAATAGATTAAAGCAGTTGTACTGTTTTAATCTATTTTTTTTGTGCTTTTTTTTAAAGGTTTTACAGTTTATTTAAAAGTTGTAGTTAAATAGCTAGTGGGTTTATTTAGGAGTTTTGAACACGAGTTTCAAACGCTTTTGAGTCAATTAGTTAAGAGGTAAAAATATCGAAATTAGTGTTGAAACTGGGATTAGATTATTTTTTTGGCTTTTTCTGTTACTGTGTTTGCCAAAGATACAAAATGACTCTCAACCCTTGTGTTTATTATGTTTTTGCGAAAAATAAAATTCTACTATCATCTTTTTTTCTTACAATAAATTGAGATAAATATTTTTTTTTAACATTTTGTGTCAATTTTTTTTCGCGTAATGTTAAACTTTTTTTTAAGGGAAATAACGTAGGGAAAAATTAAGCTTTTATTAGGATTTTTGCAGACTAATTAATTCAAAATTTCAAAATAATGAGGTTAAAATTTAAATGGATTTATGCGCTATTAATGGCGTTATCTATTCAGTTTGCTTTTGCACAAGAGCAAACGATTACGGGTGTTGTTTCGGATGCTATTGGATCAATTCCAGGAGTTAATATTGTTGTTAAAGGAACTAGTAAAAGTACGCAAACGGACTTTGACGGGAAATATACAATTAAGGCTCAAAAAGGAGATGTTTTAGTATTCTCATTTGTAGGTATGCAAGATTTTGCAGCCACAGTTAATGCTTCTTCTGCAATCAATGTAAAGATGAAAGAAGAAGGAAAAGTACTAGAAGAAGTGGTTATCTTAGGATACGTTTCTAAAGGTAAAAATGAAGTTACAGGAAGTGTAAAACAATTATCAGGCGAAAGCTTAAAAGGAGTTCCTGTGGTATCAGTGGACCAAGCGTTACAAGGTAAAGTTGCTGGTTTGCAAATATCACAATCTTCAGGAACGCCAGGTTCCGTTCAAGATATCCGTATAAGAGGTGTGGGTTCAGTTTCGGCAAGTAACCAACCATTATATGTAATTGATGGGGTTCCGGTAATCAATTCAAACTTTTCAGGAAGTGATAATGTTTCTACATTGTCTCCATTATCATCTATTAGTAGCAATGATATTGAGAGTATGACTGTATTGAAAGATGCTTCGGCTACGTCAGCGTATGGAGCAAGAGGTTCTAATGGTGTAATCATCATTACCACTAAAAAAGGAAAATCAGGAAAAACGGCATTTAATGTCAATACTTCTGTTGGTTTTCAAAATAACGCAGTAAAAGGACAAACTCCTTTAACTGGAGCGCAAAGAAAAGAACTGTACTTAGATGCTGTTTACAATACTTACGGTGCTTCTAAAGGATTCAATAGGGCTGGTGCCGAAGGGTTTTTATTAGGTACACAAGAAGGTCTAGATATTGATAATAACTTCGCTGGAATGCAATATTGGGATGGAAAAGAAGGCAATTGGGCTGAGATTTTAAAAAATAAAGATGCTGTCTTAAGAACTTTTGATATCTCTGCTAGTGGAGGTGATGAAAAATCAACTTTTAACTTGTCTTTAGGTTACAATAAAACCGATGCAACAGTTATTGGTTCTGATTTTAAACGTTTGACAGCGAAAATTGGGATGACCAGAAAGTTGACTGAGAATTTGAAATTCTCAACTAACAACTCTTTCTCTGATTCAAAACAATCAGGAGTTTTAGAGGGTGGTGGTTTTTTTGCAAATCCTCATTTAGCACGATACTTCATGAATCCATGGGTAAATCCTTATAATGCAGACGGTTCATTAAATATCGAAGATATTAAAGATTATACAGGTTTGCCAAATACATTATATGTAGTTGAGAACAATTTAATCGAAAATAGCTTAGCACGTATTCTTTCTAACAACTCATTAGAGTGGAGAATATCAGATCGTTTTAAATACAAGTCAGTTTTAGGAATTGATTATAATCTAGCAACTTACCACCAGTATGACAATCCAATTCATGGAGATGGTGCAGATGTTAATGGTGACTCAGGTCAACAAGTATCAAGAAACTTGAATTTAGTGGCTCAAAACTCGATTAACTATAATTATAGGTTTAAAGATCATAGTTTTGATGCAACAGCTTTGTTTGAGTATCAAAAGAATACGTATAATGAATTAGGTGCTTATGGTGAGAATATTGCATCAGGAGGCTTAACTTATGTAGACAATGTAGTTTCAAATATTAGTGTTAATGGAAGTTACCAAGATTGGTTAAATGTTTCTTATTTAGCACTTATTAACTACAACTTTAAAGGGAAATACGTTGTTGATTTCACTTATAGAAAAGAAGGATCGTCTCGTTTTGCTCCTACAAGGCGTTTTGGAGATTTCTGGTCAGTAGGTACTGCATGGAATGTGTATAAAGAAGATTTTATGGACAATTCTGTTTTCAATGAATTAAAAGTGAGAGGATCTGTAGGTACTTCGGGTAATAACGAAATTGATTTAAATCAATATCAGGCTTTACTTGCTTATGATACCAATTATGCTGGTAACCCAACAATTTATCCATCTACTTATGGAAACTTAAATTTGCAATGGGAAAAGAATAGAACAATTGATTTGGGAGTTGATTTTGGAATTTTTAACAACCGTCTTTCAGGAAGTGTAGGAGTTTATAATAAAACCACTTTTGATTTGTTGCAAAATGTTCCTTTAACAAGAACATCAGGTTTCAGTTCATTAGCTGCTAATGTTGGTGAAATTGTAAATAAAGGTATTGAGGTAGATTTAAGTTATGCTGCAATTCAATCAACGAACTTCAATTGGACAGTTTCAGGGAATTTTGCTTTGAATGATAATGAGGTGACAAAGTTAGCTAAAGACGCTTCTGGCAACGACATCAATATCACCACTGGTACTAAAGTGACTAAAGTAGGTGAGGCAGTTGGAACCTGGAATATGAGAAAATATGCAGGAGTTAATCCAGATAATGGTTTGCCACAATGGTATGTAAATGGTGTTGATGGGGAAGTAACTAGCAACTATAATTCAGCTAAACTTGCAATCCAAGGTAAATCATTGCCTACTTATACAGGTGGAGTAAGTACTCATTTAGATTACAAAGGAGTGTTCTTTGATGCTAGTATTTACTTTGCAGGAGGTAATAAAGTTTTTGAAGACTGGGCAAGTTATACACAAAGTACGGGGCTAAGACCTATAGCTTATTATAATGGTGTTAGTACGTTAATGAACAGATGGCAAAATCCTGGCGACATCACTGATGTGCCAAAAATTGATCTATCTTCAACTGGAAGTAATTCAGCTTCTTCTTCAACTCGTTTCTTATATGATGGAGATTATATTAGATTAAAAGATTTAGTATTAGGATATTCTTTTGATCAGGAATTAGTAAAAAGAATGAGTTTAGACGGATTAACTTTATCTGTAAGAGGAACTAATTTGTTCACTTTTGTGAAAGACAGTCGATTAAAATATGATCCAGAAGTAAGAGCAGATGGTTTTACACGTTTATCTACACCTCCAGTTAAATCGGTAACATTTGCCATTAATTTTAAATTTTAAACAATGAAAATAATATTAAAAAGCTTAATAGCACTGTCTTTACTTTTTACAGTAATTTCATGTGACGATAAAGATTTAGACCCAACATTAAGCGTAAACAAAGACATTACAACTATCAAATCAATTAATGACTTGAACTTAGTAATTTCTGGAGCTTATGATAGAATGACCAATACTTTTTATTACGGTCGTGATATATTAGTTTATGGTGATGTACGTTCAGACAATGCTTATTCTAATGGAAATTCAGGGCGTTTTGTAACACCAGCTTCTATGGATATGGTGGATTCAGATGGTTATGCAAGAGATACTTTTACTCAAATTTATAAAGTAATTGGAAGTTGTAATATTGTAATCAATTCTTCAATTGAAGGATCAAATGCAGCAGAAACGGCACAAATCAATTACTATAAAGGACAAGCCCTTACTTTAAGAGCACTTGCACATTATGATTTACTTCGTCTTTTTGGTCAACAAAATGTTGATGGAGGCGGATTGACTGCAAAAGGGATCTCTTATGTGAAAGTGTTTCAAAGCGCAAATTTAAGCCCAGCAAGAAATACAGTAGGTGAAGTGAAAGAATTTATTTATGCTGACTTGAATCAAGCATTAGATTTAATGAATGCTGATTTAGATGGTTCAAAAGAAACAGTTACTACACCAGCTGTAAATGCAGTTAAAGCTAGAGTAGCTTTGTATTTTGAAGATTGGACTATCGCTAAAGATGCTTCAGCTAAAGCAATGAATGCTGCTGCTGCAAATGGAACTCGCATAGCTCAAACAAATGAGTTTGTAAGTACTTACACTATACCTACACCAGTGAATTCTATTTTTGAATTGGCTTTTAGAGATAATGATAACCAGTCTATCGACGGTTTGTATAATATCTATGCAGAGACCAACTATGGTGATGTAGCAGTTTTACAAGATTTAAAAAATCAATTTATTGCTTCTGATGTAAGAGGAAGTGCTGCAATGTTAGCATTAGATTCAAAAGGAAAATTAAGAAATGTTGGAAAGTTTATATCGAACTCATCTAATGTTCCATTAATACGTTTTGAGGAAATGGTATTGGTAAATGCAGAAGCTTCTTTTATGTTAAACAATGTTGATCCATCTGTTTTGATTTCAATGAATTCTATTGCTACTAATAGAGGGGCTGCTGCTTACGCAGTTGTTACTAGAAATGATATTCTTAAAGAACGTCGCAAAGAATTAGCTTTTGAAGGATTTAGATTTGATGATTTAGCTAGAACTAAAAAAGATATGCCAGTTGTTGATGCGTTAAGACAAACGTATGATGATAAAGGTCAAATTCTTTATGGAAGTTATAAATATGCCTTCCCTATTCCTTTAGTGGAGATTAATGCAAATGCAAATGCTGTGCAAAATAAAGGATACTAAATAGAATAAAAGTTAGAATACAATTAGGAATAATTTAAAAGAGGATACTGCAAAGTATCCTCTTTTTTTGTTCTAATCTGAATTAGTTATTCAATTTTTATTCCTCAAAATCCAAAACCATCTGTTCTGGCAATAATCGAAAACTCATCCGGTGGTATTTAGTCACGCCATATTTTCGTATGGCTTCCCGATGTTCTTTAGTAGGGTAGCCTTTATTTTTCTTCCAATTGTACATGGGGTATTCCTCATGTATCCGATTCATATATTCATCTCGGTACGTTTTAGCTAAAACAGATGCAGCGGCTATACTCATGAATTTTGAATCTCCTTTTACAATACTTAAACTTGGGATTGCAGTTAGAAGTTCTTTTTCCTCCAAAGTAAAGATTTTTCCATGAGAATTGACTTTCCACTTTTTCTGTATAAAAGGACTATTCCCATCTACAATGATATATTTGGGTTGAGGATTAAGTTTTAGAATACATTCCTGCATTCCCTTGATGGAAGCGTTTAAAATATTTATTTCGTCAATTTCATTCGCTTCTAAATGAGTTACCGAAAAAGTAATAGCTTGCTCCTCTATAATTGGTCTTAATTTTTCTCTAACTTTTTCAGAAAGCTGCTTACTATCATTCAGAACACTGTTTTCAAAATTATCGACTAAAATTACAGCCGCCGCAGTGACTGGGCCCGCCAAACAGCCTCTACCTGCTTCATCGGTTCCTGATTCTAATGATAAATTGGAGTAATTGTTTTTTAGCATTAATTCTTGAATTATTTATGCAAAAATAATCTTTTTCATAAATTATTTATATTGTAGAGTTGTAAAACTATGTTTATTTCATAAAAATCACAATTTATATAGCTCTATATGTTAAAATTTGTGGAGGATAATTTTTTTATTTAAGAAATAATTAAGAAGTTTGTTTTAACTAATTCAAAATAATATAATATGAGATCTAAATTCAAATGGATTTATGCACTATTACTAGTGTTTACAATTCAATTATTATCTGCGCAAGAAAGAGCTATAACAGGTGTAGTGTCTGATAATTCTGGACCTTTGCCTGGCGTAAATGTGGTTATCAAAGGAACATCACAGGGAGTGCAAACTGACTTTGATGGAAAATATTCTATAAAAGCTAATACTGGAGATGTGCTAGTTTTTTCGTTTATAGGTATGGGTGATAAATCAGTTACAGTAGGTTCTTCTAACAGAGTGACTGTTACTTTAGAATCTAATGCTAAATCATTAGATGAGGTAGTGGTTGTAGCTTATGGAAAGCAAACGGCTAAATCTATTGTTGGTTCTGTTGCTACGATTGATAGTGATGTGCTGCTTAAGCAACAAGCTACTAACGTAATGACGGCTCTTCAAGGAAGTGTTTCTGGAGTTAATATAATTGCTGCAGGTGGTATGCCTGGGGAAAGTCCCACAATACGTATTCGTGGAACAGGTTCAATAAATGCGTCATCATCTCCGTTAATTATTTTAGATGGCGCTCCTTTCAACGGTAATTTAAATGCAATAAGTTCTGATCAGATTGAATCAATGAGTGTTTTAAAAGATGCGTCATCGACAGCTTTATATGGTTCTAGAGGTGCAAACGGAGTAATTCTTATCACGACTAAAAGAGGTAAGTTTAATAGTGCTCCTAAAGTTTCTGTTACTTCAACAATTGGTTTTGCTGACAACGCAGTGCCTTTACATAAAATGGTTGGGTCAGATAGATTTATGCAGCTAAATTGGGAGGCAATTAGAAATACCAACCAATATGTGAATAATCAGACTGCAGCTACGGCTGGTCAAAATGCATCAACTGCTTTAATACCGAGATTAGGTTATAATCCATACACTGCTAGCACTCCTGTTGATGCAAATGGAAATTTGGTTACTACCGATAAGAAATGGGATACAAACTGGGCAGATTTAATACTAGATAATTCAGCTGTTAGAACTGAACATACATTAGCAATATCTGCTGGTAGTGAAGATACTAAGTATTATTTTACAACAAATTACCTTTCACAAGAAGGAAATGTAACTACATCAAAATTTGACAGATTAAATACAAGGTTGAGTATTGATACTAAAGTAAATGATTGGTTAAAAAGTGGCGTGACAATGTTTTACTCTACTTCAGATCAAAATTTTCCATCTCAAAGTGGAACGAGTTATCAAAGTGCTATTCAATTTATTTATAATGTATCATCAATTTATCCAGTTTATAAAAGAGATGGAAATGGAGATTTGTTACTAGATGGCAACGGACAAAAATCATTTGATTATGGTGCTAATACTGGTCAATTGTTAAACGCAAATCGTCCAGTGTTCGATAATGAAAATGCTTACGGTTCACTGTATAAATATAATATTGGTTACAAAAGGGATAATTACACTGCCAATACTTATTTAGAAGCGGCTTTAACAGAAGGTCTTTCATTTAAAACTACAATAGCTTTTGAAAAATACCTGTATGACTCCTTTACTTATGCAAGTAGTGAAGTAGGATATGCGTCAAATGTACAGGGTAGAGTTACTCAAAATAGGGATATTACTACTGGTGTAAATATTACAAATGCTTTAAATTATAAAAAAACATTTGGAGATCATACTTTCGGAGCAGATTTAATTCAAGAGGCATACCAATATAAGATTGATGCTTTAGGTGCACAAGGTGAAGGTTTTTTACCAGGAGTTGAGGTCTTAAATGGTAGTACAACTCCATCATCTGTTTCAGGATATACTGCAAAAGATAGAATATCTAGTTATTTAGGTCGTTTAAGTTACGATTACAAAGAGAAATATTTCTTAGAAGGATCATTTCGTAGAGATGGATCTTCTAGATTTAGTTCTGATGTTAGATGGGGAAGCTTCTATGCAGTTGGAGGATCATGGTTAGTATCTGAAGAAAATTTCTTAAAGGATAGTAATTTTATTTCTGAACTTAAGCTGAGAGGATCTTATGGAGAATTAGGAAATAATCAAACTCTAGATAATAATGGGAATCCATCATATTTTCCTTACATACAGTCTTTTGAAACTGGTTATAATGAATTAACTAATACAGGAGTAGTATTAGGAAGTGCAGTGGATAGAAATTTAACATGGGAAAAGACAGCTTCTACAGATATAGGGTTGGACTTTGGACTTTTTAATAATAGGATTACAGGTTCGGTTGATTACTATAATAAAGAGTCAATTGACTTGATTTATAATCAACCAGTTGCAGGTTCTACTGGAAATACTGGAATTCTTACTAATGTAGGAGCGTTAAGAAATTATGGTTGGGAATTTGCTTTGAGTTCTACTAATATTCAAAACCCTACCTTTACATGGACAACGGGTTTAAACTTCTCAATAGATAAAAATGAGATAACTCAGTTAACTCAAAAAAGTTTTATTAACGGTACTAAAAGATGGGAAGTTGGAAGGTCATTATATGAATTTTATATTCAAGAATGGGCAGGAGTTGATTCAGCTGATGGATACGGAATGTGGTATAAAGACATCTTAGATGGAGATGGGAAGCCTACAGGCGAAAAAGAAACTACAAAAGTTTATACTCAAGCGTCTAGAAATTACTCCGGAAAATCATCTTTACCTAAAGCTGTAGGTGGATTAACAAATTACTTCAAGTTTAAAAATTTAGATTTAAATATCTTGTTCAATTTTAGTTATGGAGCATACATTTATGATAGTACTTATGCGAGTTTAATGGAAGGATTTGAAGCTGCAGGACGAGCTGCTCATCAAGATATCGAAAACCGTTGGCAAAATCCTGGTGATCTTACAGACACACCACTTTTATTAGCATCAAACAATGATTTCAATTCTACTTCTAGTAGGTTCTTATTCAAAAATGACTATGTAAGATTGAAAGCTTTAAACTTTGGATATAATTTCCCGACTGAGATGGTTGAAAAAATGAGTTTAAGTAAACTTAGATTATATTTCCAAGGTGATAATTTATGGACTTATCAATCTCATAAAGGAATTGACCCTGAGCAAAGTTTTGCAGGTACTACTAATAATAGATCATACAACCAAAGAGTTATATCTTTTGGTGTTAATTTAGAATTTTAAAAAAAAAAAATATGAAAAATATAATTATAAAAATATTCATAGCTTTTATAGCCTTGTTTATGACTGTAAGTTGTAGTGAAGCGTTTCTAGAAGAACCGACTCCTACAGATACCGTTTCTCCGGAGGTTGTATTCGGATCTAGAGAAGGTGTCGAAGCCTTTATATCTGGTATAATGAGAAGGTTTAGAGGACAATATGACTCAACAGATTCTGCGGGTTTAAATTCAATGTTTTATGCCAGAAGTTTAAAAGGTAATGACATAATACAGTCAAGCACTTGGTTTAGAGATGATTACGCTAATGATAATCGTGAGCCTACGTACAGAAGAACTAGGTTCACGTGGAACTACTGTTTTTATATGATCAATCAGGCTAACTCTTTGATTGCAGGCGTTGATGCTAGTGGTTTAAGTGCTGCAGATAAAAAAGAACTGTCTGCTTACGGTTATGCATTACGTGGATTCTTTTACCACCAATTAGTATTAGAATTTTGTCCTACTTATTCATTAGATAAAAGTTTTCCAGCTCCACCAATCTACACTGAGTCTGTTGCTGCTGGTAAAGCAATGTCTACTGTTGACGAAGTTTACCAATTAATAGTTTCCGATTTAACGAAAGCAGTTAATGGTCTTACAGCAGATCGACTAGGTAAATCATATATCAATAAAAATGTAGCACAAGGGATTTTAGCGCAAGTATATCAAGTAATGGGTAATTGGCAAGGAGCGGCTGATGCTGCAAATGCTGCTTACGGAGGTAATGCTGCTGCGGTCTTAAATGCTAAGGATTATAGAGCTGGCTTTGATGATATTTCTAATGTAGAGTGGATCTGGGGTAGTGCACAAAGTACTGATCAATCTAATTATTATTGGAATGCACCTGCTTCTATGGCAGATCATTTTACTACTTCTTACTCAGCTACATTCATTAACAGAGACTTTGTTAATTTATTTTCAGCAACTGATGTTAGAGCGTATTTTGTTAGAAAAAGTGCGGCTATAACAAATCTTTCAGATTATAGATACTGGATTACTCGTAAATTCACTTTTACTTTTGCTGGAGATAATGCAATTATGCGAACTCCAGAAATGATATTAATTGAAGCTGAAGCAAAAGCAAGAATACCAGGTAAGGAAATTGAAGCTCATACTTTACTATATAAATTGCAGAAAGATAGAGATGTGAATGCTGTAATTTCTACTAATACAGGTACAGCTTTAATTAATGAAATCTTACTTGAAAGACGAAAAGAGTTATATGCTGAAGTAGGAGTTGAATGGTTTGATGCTAAGCGATTACAAAAAGCGATTACTAGAACGGGGAATCATCGTGTTGGTTCATCAGCTAATTTAAGTGTAAATGATAAAAAGTTTTATCTAAAAATTCCTCAGTCTGAAATAGATGCTAATGATAATATTGATGAGTCTGTTAACGCTAACAGATAGTTAAAAATTTTATTGTATTAATAAAAACCGAGTTAGCAATGAGCTAACTCGGTTTTGTTGTTTCTAGTGGCTTCATTTTTCTTTTAATCAAATACATTAGCTGTACTCATATTTAGATAAATGATTTTAGCTAATTTTATTTTATTACTTATTATCATTTATCTTTGTCGCAATATGTGTAATGGAAACAGTAACTTAATTATATTTTGCTCAAATGAGAATACTTCTTTTTTATATTTTAATATTTCCTACAGTTTTATTATCTCAAGTAAAACAAAATAATAGTAATTTAAATAGTGATAGAGGTCAAGGTCTTACTGATACTATAATTACAGAAAAAACCGCTACAATTGACCAATATCGCTTTATATCTATAGAACGCGATACAACCTATCTGGATACCTCTTTAACTATACAAAGAGAATACACTTTTAATTATTTACGCAAAGATAATTTTGGTTTATTAGCTTTTCCTAATGAGGGGCAAACTTATAACAGCTTGCAATATGGCTTAGATAAATTTTCGCCATATCCTGAAATGGGTTTCAAAGCAAAGCATTTTAACTTCTTGGAAGCAAACGATATTAAATATAGCTCAGTTGCAACACCTGTAACTGAATTGTATTTTAAGTCAGTAATGCAAAAAGGGCAATCATTAGATGCATTCTTTACTCTCAATATTTCTCCAAGGCTTAATTTTTCAATAGCCTATAAAGGATTACGATCAGAAGGGAAATATATCAACCAGCTATCAAGCACTGGGAATTTTAGATTTACGACAAGTTACAACACGTTGAACAACCGTTATTTTGCTAATGCGCATTATACCTATCAAGATATTTTAAATGAAGAAAATGGCGGAATTACAACTATTAGTGATTTTGAAGATGAAGATCCTAAATACGATAACCGTCAAAGATTAGAAGTGTATTTAACCGATGCAAAGTCATTCTTGAAAGGGAAAAGAATATTTGTGGATCATTTCTTAAGAATCAATCCTACTAAAGGGGAGAATAATTTGTATGTCTCTCATCAATTCAATTATGAAAACAAGTTTTTTGAATACAATCAAGCAACAGTGGCCTCTACGGTTGGTGCTACTACTGTAAATAGATTTGGCGATTCGTACGTAAGCAGCGGTATCAATGATCAAACACACTATAACAAGATGTACAATAAAGCAGGGTTGACATACGAGAACCTAACTTTAGGTAAATTTCAGTTCTTTGCAGATGACTATAGAAGTAATTTTTACTACTATCAAATCCTAATTCGCGATAACGAGACTATTCCCGCCTCTTTAACCAGAAATATCAACAATGTAGGTGGCCAGTATGATTATCAAAAAAATAAATGGTTAGGAAAATTTTTATACTCAAGATCAGTCACTAATCAGTCTTTGTCTAATCTAGATGCTAAAATGCAATACGAGTTGAATGAGGACAACCAGTTCACTTTTGAGTATCAAAACTTAAATAAATTACCAAACGACAACTATAATTTGCATCAAAGCAGTTATGTTGATTATAACTGGTCTAATGACTTTAAAAACGAAAAAATAAATGCTATTTCCGCTAAAGCAAATACGTCTTGGGTTAATGCTTCGCTGCAATTAATGACTCTTAAAGATCATTTGTATTTTTCAAATACTTCTAACAACGATGAGCAACAATTGGTGTCTCCAAAACAATATGAGAATACCATAAATTACCTTGCCATTAAAGCCAATAGAGAGTTTAACTTTGGGAAATTTGCATTAGAAAACACCATCTTGTATCAAAAGGTTGATCAAAGTGAAGCGATTTTAAACGTTCCACAAATTGTTACAAGAAATACAATTTACTACACAGATTATTTATTCAAGAAAGCTCTTTTCTTACAAACAGGAATTACTTTAAATTATTTTACAAAGTACTTAGCTAATGATTACAATCCTGTGATAGGTGAGTTTTTCATTCAAAATAAAAAAGAAATAGGGAATTACCCTAATCTTGACTTCTTTATCAATGCTAAGATTCAAAGAACCAGAATTTACTTTAAAGCTGAACACTTCAATTCAGCTGTGACAGGAAATAATTTCTATGCAGCGCCTAATAATCCTTATCGCGACTTTGTGATTCGTTTTGGATTAATCTGGAACTTTTTCAATTAGGCCAGAGTAAATTGTAATCCTTTCTTGGGCGTTTTATCGCGCTATCCGCTATATCTTTCCTTGCTTAAAGAAAGCAAGCAAAGGATGTCGCTACTATCACGAACGCAAAATAGTATAATTAAGAATATTTATAACAAAATACTATCTTTGCAAAATTATTTATAACAAACTACAATCTTAAACAGATAATTAAATGCAATACGCAGAAAACATATTAGGGACGATAGGAAATACTCCATTAGTGAAATTAAACAAAGTAACTAGTGAAGTGGATGCGTTAGTATTAGCGAAAGTAGAGACTTTTAACCCTGGGAATTCGGTTAAAGACCGTATGGCGATTAAAATGATTGATGATGCAGAGGCTGATGGTCGTTTACAGCCTGGGGGAACCATTATTGAAGGAACTTCTGGTAACACCGGAATGGGATTAGCACTAGTAGCTATTATTAGAGGATACAAATTAATCTGTGTAATCTCTGACAAACAGTCCAAAGAAAAAATGGATATCCTTAGAGCGGTTGGCGCAAAAGTTGTTGTTTGTCCAACTGATGTTGAACCTACTGACCCAAGATCTTATTATTCAGTTTCAAAAAGATTAGCAACTGAAACGCCTAATTCTTGGTATGTAAATCAATACGACAATCCATCAAATGCTTTAGCTCATTATGAGCAAACGGGTCCTGAAATCTGGGAACAAACTGAAGGTAAGATAACTCATTTTGTAGTAGGTGTGGGAACAGGTGGTACGATTTCAGGTATTGGAAAGTATTTAAAAGAAAAGAATCCAAATATTAAAATTTGGGGAATTGATACTTATGGATCGGTTTTTAAAAAGTACCATGAAACTGGGATTTTTGATGAAAACGAAATCTACTCTTATATTACTGAAGGTATTGGTGAGGATATTTTACCTAAAAATGTCGATTTCTCTATAATTGATGGATTTACAAAAGTTACTGATAAAGATGCTGCTGTTTACACTCGTAAAATCGCTCTAGAAGAAGGGATTTTTGTTGGTAATTCGGCTGGAGCTGCAATAAAAGGACTGTTGCAACTTAAAGAGCATTTTAAACCCGAAGATGTAGTAGTAGTTTTATTTCATGATTCTGGAAGTCGTTATGTAGGGAAAATGTTTAATGATGATTGGATGCGTGAACGTGGATTTCTTGAGGAAGAAGTAACAAAAGCAGAAGATGTCATTAAAGACCATATCGACAAACCTCTAATTGTTGCTCGTACGGAAGAACTAGTTTCACACGCAATTGAAAGAATGCGTAAGTATAAAATCTCTCAAATTCCAGTTATCGATATCACTGGTTTTGTAGGTTCGTTAGATGAGTCTGATTTATTTCAGAGTTATGTTTCAGATAAAAATACTGCCGATAGACCAATTCGTGCAGTAATGGGTAAAGCATACCCAATTGTTAAGCTTGGTACGACTATAGAAGAGGTGTCTAAGTTGTTTAGCAAAGAAAATCAAGCTGTGCTCGTTGAATTAGGAAATGGAAAACATCATATTATTACAAAATATGATATTATTGGTTCAATTAAATAATATCAAATAATTTTTTTTTACCACGAATTTCGGCTTGGCATGGGAATGCTAAACTTTGAAATTCGTGGTTTTTTATATTCAGTTATGAATCAAATGTTACTATCACAATTTTAAAAATAAAAGTATGACGTTTACCGCTATAGATTTTGAAACTGCTACTGCACATCATCCTTGCTCAGTGGGAATTGTAACTGTAGAGAATGGAATTATTGTTGATGAATTTGTCAGTTTAATTAAACCTCCAAATAACGTTTATTCTCCTTTTACAATCAGGGTTCATGGCATTCACCCTCGGGATACGGCAAATGCAAAATCATTCGCACAAATTTTCCCTGAAATTCAAAAAAGACTTCAAAATCGGGTAGTGGTGGCCCATAACGAGAGCTTTGATAGAAATGTATTGGTTAAATCAATGGCGCTCCATAATCTAGATTACGACATTTTGAATATCGCTACACGATGGGAATGTACCGTTAAAATTTATAAGGCTAAAGGTTTGAAGCCAACTAAATTGAGCGATTGTTGTAATGCAATGAATATCGCTCTAAATCATCATGAGGCACTTTCAGATGCTCGTGCTTGCGCTCAATTATATTTACTTAGATAGTTGTCTTAATTTATTTGTGTATTTATTTTTTCATTACTTTAGTTGTTATATAACAGGTATTTATAATGAAAGAAGATTTTCTCCACTACCTATGGAAATTTAAAAAATTTGATACTTTAAATTTAAGAACTACCAATAAGGAGCAAATCACTATTGTCAGTGTAGGGCAATATCTTGAATTAGCTGGCCCCGACTTCTTTAATGCACAAATTACAATTGCTTCCCAAAAATGGGCAGGGAATGTTGAAATTCACCTTAAATCTTCAGATTGGTATGTGCATCATCATGAAAGAGATGAAGCCTATGAAAACGTTATTTTACACGTAGTATGGGAACACGATACTGAAATATTTAGAAAGGATAATACCGAAATTCCAGTTTTGGAGCTCAAAAATTATGTTCAGCAGCAGGCTCTGGAATCTTACCAATCTTTGATGAATCCCAAGTCATGGATTTTTTGTGAAAAAGACTTAAAAAACCTAGACTCTTTTGTTATTCGAAATTGGCAAGAGCGACTGTTTTTTGAGCGATTAGAAAGAAAATCCAGTTTGATTTTTGAGTTGTTAAAGGAAACTGACAATGATTGGGAAGCCGTATTGTTTATTATGTTAGCCAAAAATTTTGGGCTAAATACAAATGGTGAGCTTTTTTATAGAATGGCAAAAAGCATCCCTTTTTCTATTATTAGAAAAGAAAGCTTCGAACTTGAAAACCTAGAGGCTTTACTATTAGGAAAAGCAGGGCTTTTGGAAAGTGATAAACAAGATAATTATTTTAAAGATTTACAGTTCAAATACTATTATCTGTTACATAAATACCAGCTCGATAAATCCATTCTTTTTGCAGCTCAATTTTTTAAACTCCGTCCAGATAATTTTCCTACCATCCGTCTTTCTCAGTTGGCTAATCTATACTGCGTGCATCAAAACTTATTTGGTAAAGTAACTGGTTTTACTTCCTTATCTGACATTTACAAGCTATTTAATGTGTCTGTTTCGCATTATTGGAAAGAACACTATCAGTTTGATAAAGTGAGCCCAAAAAAGGACAAAAAGCTGTCCAAAGCTTTTGTAGATTTGATAGTAGTAAATACCTTAATTCCTATCTTGTTTGCTTATGCTAGGAGTCAAGGTAAAGACAATACTGAAGATTTGATGAAGTTAATGTTAGAGGTTGCTGCAGAGAAAAATGCTGTGATTGACAAATTTACTTCTTTTGGTTTGAAGTCAGATAATGCATTTGAAACACAATCACTATTGCAACTAAAAAATGAATACTGCACAAAGAGTAAGTGCTTGCAGTGTGGTATAGGAACTTGGCTGCTTAAAGGAGCGTAGGTTTGTATTAAGCAAAAATAATAATGTATTTTTGTAAAATAGTAATGTAGGAATAAAGAATATGGCACAGAAAATAGCTAGGGTAATTAAACTAAAATATTTTTTTGAAAAATATGGCTTTCATGTATCTTCTCGTTTGGCTGACAAATTGGGTATGCGGGTAACAAGTGTACGCTTATTTTTTATTTATATCTCCTTTGTTACAGCTGGTCTATGGTTTGGAGTATATCTCACTTTGGCTTTTTGGATTAGACTCAAAGATTTAATACGTGCTAAAAGGACTTCAGTTTTTGATTTATAAAAAAGGGATTAAATATAAAAAGGGATTATAAAGCTTCAAACTTTATAATCCCTTTTTTGTTGATTCATTTTATGTATTATTCTCTGTCTGGATTGTTTAATATGCTGTTTTTCTTTCCGTATAAGAAATAAATTACAACACCAATAATCATCCAAATTGCAAGTCTTTCCCAGCTTACAATAGGTAAACCAGCCATTAAAATTAAGCAGATGATAACTCCTACGATTGGAAATACGGGTACAAAAGGTACTCTAAAGCCTCTTTCTGCATCTGGGTTAGTTTTTCTCATTACAATAACTCCAATACATACCAGTGCAAATGCAAATAATGTTCCGATACTTACCATATGACCTAGGTCTGACACAGGGACAAATCCAGCAAAGACACTTACAAATACCATGAAAAGAAGGTTTGTTTTGTATGGTGTTCTGTTTTTTGAATGTAATGCACTGAAAAATTTAGGTAGTAATCCATCCACACTCATACTGTAGAAAACCCTACTTTGTCCCATTAACATCACTAACATTACAGAAGTATATCCTGCAATAATCGCAATAGTTAACGCTGAATTCAGGAAAGTATAACCAGTCTTAGCAAATGCCGTAGTTACAGGACTTGCATCTCCCTTAAAGTTGAGGTAGTTTTCTAAACCAGTTAGTACAAAAGCGAAAAGAACATATAAAATAGTACAAATTATTAATGATCCTAAGATACCAATTGGCATACCTTTTTGTGGGTCTTTTGCCTCTTGTGCAGCTGTAGAAACAGCATCAAACCCAATAAATGCAAAAAACACAACTCCAGCACCTCTTAAAATACCACTCCATCCGTAATGACCAAAGTAATCACTACTAAAGAAGTTTAAGAATGTCATTTTTCCAGAGCTTAACATTGCTTCACCTTCATTTACAGGAATAAATGGAGTATGATTTGCTCCATCTATGAAGCCCCAACCTAAAGCGATAAATACAATTACAACAGTTACTTTTAAAATAACCAAAATATTATTTAATAAAGCAGATTCCTTTGTACCTCTAATTAAAAGCAGTGATAGCGCAAAAATAATTAGAATTGCAGGTAAATTAATGAATCCTGCTTTCTCATCCCATGGCCCATGGAGTATCTCCTGCGGAATATGGAGGCCATAATTACCGAGGAATTTATCTACATATTGAGACCAGCTCACAGCAACAGTTGCTGCTCCAAGTGCATATTCAAGAACCAAATCCCATCCGATAATCCAAGCAACAAATTCTCCCATTGTCGCATATGAATACGTATATGCACTACCTGCAACTGGGATCATAGAGGCAAATTCAGCATAGCATAATCCTGCAAAAGCACAGCCTACAGCTGCTAAGATGAATGATAACGTTACCGCTGGTCCTGCATTATCTGCCGCTGCTATTCCTGTTAATGAGAATAATCCAGCACCAATAATAGCACCAACACCAAGTGCAACTAATGATCGTGCGGATAGTGTCCTCTTTAGACCTTTTTCGTCTTCTGAAGCTTCATTTAATAAAACCGAAAGTGGTTTTGTTTTCCAAATTGACATATGTTTTTAGGTTAATTGTTATTAGTGCCCAAATGTATTATTTTTTACAAAATATAAAAACAATATTTCAATTTAACTTGAAAATAAAATTCATAGGGATATGAATGTAAAATTTAATATTTCTAAGTATTTTAATTGTATTTTAATGATTACTTTCGATATTAAGTCTTTAGCTATTGATAATGGTAATTTTGATTTTAAGATTGCTTACGCTTTGGTATGAAAAATAGTATATATTTATAGGTAGGAATGCAACTGGTGTTTCCCACTTCTAAGACGTTGTTATAAGTTTCTTTACTTAATATGATTTAATAAATGAATATCAAGAGATTGGCTACTTTTTTTAAGTTTACAAATGAGCAAAACAAAGCTTTGTTGTTTCTCTTTTCTGTTATTGTCGTTTTACAAGGGATATATTTTTTTGCTGATTTTAGTTCAGTTGCTGTTGAAGACGATAAGCAAAAACAGCAATGGCTTTCCCTACAATCTAAGATTGATATTCTAAAAAAGGAAAAAGCTGAATATGTTGTGAAGATATATCCTTTCAATCCTAATTTTATAACTGATTATAAAGGCTACAAATTAGGAATGTCTGTTGTAGAAATCGATCGGTTATTACTTTTTAGAAAACAGAATAAATATGTGAACTCTGCTGAAGAGTTTCAAAAAGTTACTAAAGTTTCGGATTCTTTATTAAATACGATTAGCCCTTATTTTAAATTTCCATCTTGGGTGAATAGTAAAAAAGAGTTCAAAAGATTTTCTAATTCTTATCAAAAAAAGTTTAGTAGCGGTGAGAAGATTGTTCTTAAAGATATAAATAAAGCTACTCAAGACGATTTGATTAAAATTTATGGGATAGGAGAAGTTACTTCTTTGCGCATTTTAAAAGAGAGAGAAGTTTTAGGTGGCTTTGCGACCATGGAGCAAATTAGACTTGTGTGGGGACTTTCCCCAGAAGCAATTGAAGGACTTTTATCTCATTATAAAGTAGACAAGGTTCCCGTATTTAAGAAATTAGACATCAATAATGCTTCTTTGAAGGAAATCTCACAGTTTCACTACTTTAATTATGGACTTGCTAGAAGCATAATTACCTATCGAAGTATGAATGGTGATTTTAAAAATATTGAGGATTTAATAAAAATTAAGGATTTTCCTGTTGAAAATGCAAAAATAATTAGCTTATATTTGGACTTTAATTAAATGTGCATATTGAGTTAGCTAAATATTTAGTTAATAGTTGCAATTAAAAAATTTGCAGTGCATTTACTTTCGGTATATCGTAACTTTGTTATGAGGCTTAAAGAAAATCTAAATCTGAGACACGATGCCTTGCTTAATGTTTGGAATTATCTCAATTGTTAAAGTAAAAAAATTATAAAATACATGAATTCAAATTATTTCACAGAAGAACATGAATTATTTAGGGAGAGTCTAAAAGGATTTCTACAAAAAGAAGTGGTGCCTCATATTGAAAAATGGGAAAAAACGGGCACAATTGAACGTTTTATATGGAAAAAGTTTGGAGAAATGGGCTTTTTCGGTATACGTTATCCTGAGGCTTATGGTGGTTTGAACCTGGACTTGTTTTATACTGTTATATTTTTAGAAGAGCTTCAAAAGATTAAATCGGCTGGTTTTGCGGCTGCTATGTGGGCTCATTCTTATTTGGCTATGACGCATTTAAATGCTGAAGGTGATGAAAGAATCAAGCAAGATTATTTAGCACCAAGTATTTCGGGGGATAAAATAGGCGCTTTGTGTATAACTGAGCCGTTTGGAGGTAGTGACGTAGCGGGTATGCGCACTACTGCAGTAAAACAAGGTGATAAATACATCATTAATGGTTCTAAAACGTTCATTACAAATGGGGTGTATGGAGACTATTATGTGGTTGCTGCAAAAACAAGTCCTGAGTTAGGGAATAAAGGGATAAGTATGTTCTTGATGGATAGTAATCTTAAAGGAGTGTCAGCAGTTAAGTTGGATAAATTAGGTTGGCGAGCTTCCGATACTGCAGAAATTGCCTTTGACAATGTAGAGATTCCGGCTGAAAATTTAATGGGTGAAGAAGGGAAGGGTTTTCCTTATATTATGCAACACTTTGCTTTAGAGCGTTTGATTATGGCCATTAATGCTCATGCCAGGTCTGAATATGCCATTGAGTATACTATAGATTATATGTCACAGCGAGAAGCTTTTGGTAAAACAATAGATAAGTTTCAGGCATTAAGACATACTTTAGTGGAGCATGCAACTGATGTGGAGCACTGTAAGATCTTTAATTATGCTGCAGTAGCGAGACTTGATAAAGGCGAGTATGTAGTTAAAGAAGCTACTATGGCTAAGTTAAAGTCTACAAAAGTAGCTGATGAGACAATTTACAGCTGTTTGCAAATGTTAGGTGGTTATGGTTATATGGAAGAATATCCTTTGGCTCGATTGTTAAGAGATAGTCGTTTAGGTCCAATTGGTGGTGGGACTTCGGAAATTTTGAAAGAGATTTTATCAAAAATGATTATTGATAATAAAAACTATAAGCCTGCTGTCGAGTAATTGTTAGCTAACTTTAAAAAATAAAATAAAGGGCCAGTTTGTTTATTGGTTATTTTTTTTGTGTGAAGGATAGCAGTGGAAATCCTTTTATGAAGAGCAAAGCAATAAAAGATTGTAACGGATAGCCTGACGGCAAACGGGATTTTTTGAAAGTTTCAAATCGTGCTTTTGCCGGCACACCCAAAATATTTCGCAATTTATAGTCTTTAAGTCGAAATAATGTTTACTTTTGCACACTTAACGAAAGGGGGTGTCAAAATTATGTTAATTATACCAATTAAAGACGGAGAAAATATAGATAGAGCATTAAAGCGCTATAAAAGAAAATTTGATAAAACAGGAACTGTTCGTCAGTTAAGAGCACGTACTGCTTTTATTAAGCCTTCTGTAAAAAATAGGATTAAAGTTCAAAAAGCAGCTTACATCCAAAACATGAAAGACAACTTAGAAAACTAAGTAGCTCTTTTTACATGATAATTACCGTTAGTCATTAAAGTTTTTTAACTTTGATGCTAACGGTTTTTTTATTTTATATGGTTACTACGATTGAAGCATTTCGCGACTACTTGCAAAAGGAGAAGAATTATTCTCCTCATACTGTGCATGCGTATTTAAATGATGTAGTAAGTTTTAAGGATTTTAATAAAATCCATTTTGAGCAAGATGATGTAGCGCTAGCTAATTATGCTCAAATTCGAAGTTGGATTTTGTCACTTGTTGATCAAGGAGTTTCGAACGCTTCTGTGAACAGGAAAATGGCTTCTTTGAAGGCGTATTTCAAATTCTTATTAAAGATTAAATATATCGATAACAGTCCTATGTTGAAACATAAGGCTTTGAAGGCTTCTAAAAAACTTCAAATTCCATTTTCAGAAAAAGAAGTGTTGCAACTTTTAAATGGTATTGAGGTTGCAATGGGTTTTGAAGAAATAAGGAATAAGTTAATTATTGAATTATTTTATACTACTGGGATGCGAAGGGCAGAGTTGATTCATTTGAACTTAAATGCAGTTGATTTTAATAGTAATCTTCTTAAAGTGGTAGGAAAGCGGAATAAGGAGCGAATAATTCCTGTCTTACCTATAATTGTGGATCAATTAGCTTCCTATGCTAAGGAGAGGTCTTCGCTGGAAGTTATTGTGGATGAAGAATATTTTTTTCTAACAAAAAAAGGGGTAAAGTTGAATGAATCTTTTGTGTATCGTTTAATAAATTCTTACTTTAGTAAAGTCTCTGAAAAGGTAAAAAAGAGCCCGCATATTTTAAGGCACACATTTGCGACTCATTTATTGAATAACGGAGCTGATTTGAATTCGGTAAAAGAGTTGTTAGGACATTCTAGTTTAGCATCGACACAGGTTTATACGCACAGTAGTTTAGCAGAGCTAAAAAAAATCCATGGCAATGCCCATCCTAGAAATAAATAACAGCTTATTGAAAGTTTAACCATTAAAAAAAATGATTATGAAGGTAAATGTTCATGCAGTTAACTTTGCTGTTGACGGAAAACTAGTAGATTATGTTCAAGGAAGAATGGATAAGTTAGAAAAGTATTACGATAAGGTCGTTTCATCTGATGTTTATTTGAAGGTGGAGAATACAAGTGATAAGGAAAATAAAATAGTAGAGGTAAAGATGAATGTGCCTGGTGACGATTTTTTAGTGAAAAAACAATGCAAATCATTTGAGGAGGCAGTTGAACTTTCTGCAGAATCATTAGAGAGAATGCTGTTAAAAAGGAAAGAAAAAATAAGAGCACACATATAATGTGAAAATTTTTTAAAAAAATGTTTTGATTGAGAGATAAAATCTATACATTTGCAGTCCGTTAGAAATAGCGGACTTTTTTTATTAATAATGCCAGCGTAGCTCAGTTGGCTAGAGCAGCTGATTTGTAATCAGCAGGTCGTGGGTTCGAGTCCCTCCGCCGGCTCTGAAAAAGCATTAATGTTATCTTTGGCTAAGGATAATGGTAAAAATAAAAAAAGAGGGGAGATACTCAAGCGGCCAACGAGGGCAGACTGTAAATCTGCTGTGTAAACTTCGCAGGTTCGAATCCTGCTCTCCCCACAAAAAAAAATGTTGGGTTTTGTGTTTTTTGATTGCTAGGGCCTTTTTGAAAGTAAAGACTAGAATTTTAAAATGCTAACTAAGAACTCTGCCGGTGTAGCTCAGGGGTAGAGTGCTTCCTTGGTAAGGAAGAGGTCTCGGGTTCAATTCCCGACATTGGCTCAAGTAAGTAGGAAATTGAAATTAATATATAACTAAGATTAAAAATTAAGTAAAATGGCAAAGGAGAATTTTAACCGTTCCAAACCGCACTTAAACATAGGTACAATTGGACACGTAGATCACGGAAAAACAACATTAACTGCTGCAATTACAAAAGTATTGTCTGATGCAGGTTACTGTCAAGCAAAATCATTTGATCAAATTGATAATGCTCCGGAAGAAAAAGAAAGAGGTATTACAATTAATACATCACACGTAGAGTACGAAACAGCTAATCGTCATTACGCTCACGTTGACTGTCCAGGTCACGCGGATTACGTAAAGAACATGGTTACTGGAGCTGCTCAAATGGATGGTGCTATTCTTGTAGTTGCTGCAACTGATGGTCCAATGCCACAAACTCGTGAGCACATCTTATTAGGTCGTCAAGTAGGTATTCCTAGAATCGTTGTATTCATGAACAAAGTGGATATGGTTGATGATGCTGAGTTGTTAGAGCTTGTTGAAATGGAAATTAGAGATTTATTATCTTTCTACGAATATGATGGAGATAATGGTCCTGTTGTTCAAGGTTCTGCTTTAGGTGGATTGAACAATGATCCAGTATGGGTTCCTAAAATTCTTGAATTGATGGAAGCTGTTGATGCTTGGATCGAAGAGCCAGAAAGAGATGTTGCAAAACCTTTCTTGATGCCAGTTGAGGATGTATTCTCAATTACAGGTCGTGGAACTGTTGCTACAGGTCGTATCGAAACTGGAGTTGCTAACACTGGAGATCCTGTTGAGATCATTGGTATGGGAGCTGAGAAATTGACTTCTACTATTACAGGAGTTGAGATGTTCCGTAAAATCCTTGATAGAGGTGAAGCTGGAGATAACGTAGGTATCCTTTTAAGAGGTATTCAAAAAGAAGACATCAAAAGAGGAATGGTAATCTGTAAGCCAGGTTCTGTTAAGCCACATGATTCATTCAAAGCTGAGGTTTATATCTTGAAAAAAGAAGAAGGTGGACGTCATACTCCATTCCATAATAACTACCGTCCACAATTCTACGTACGTACAACTGACGTAACTGGTATCATTACTTTACCAGAAGGTGTAGAGATGGTTATGCCTGGGGATAACTTAACAATTGATGTTAAATTATTAAGCCCTATCGCATTAAACGTAGGTTTACGTTTTGCAATCCGTGAGGGTGGTAGAACTGTAGGTGCAGGTCAGGTAACTGAAATTGCATAATTCTATAAAATAATTCTAAAACCAGTAACCTCTTAGGTTGTTACTGGTTTTTAATAAACGGGCGTAGTTCAAGGGTAGAATAGCGGTCTCCAAAACCGTTGATGGGGGTTCGAATCCCTCCGCCCGTGCAAAAAAAATATATCAAAAATGGCGAAAATAGTTAATTACATAACAGAATCATTTGAGGAATTAAAGTCAAATGTTACTTGGCCAACTTGGGCTGAGGTGCAACGTCTAACAATTATTGTTGCTATTTTTTCAGTCTTATTTGCCTTGGCAACTTGGGGAGTAGATGAGTTTTTTGCAAAAGCATTAGCTGGATTTTTTAACTGGATAAAAGCTTAATTTTTGTGATGACAGATAATAATGTAAAAAAGTGGTATGTTGTTCGCGCAGTAAGTGGTCAAGAGAATAAAGTGAAAGCTTACATAGAAACTGAAATTTCTAGATTAGAGATGGAAGACTATGTTTCTCAAGTACTAGTTCCTACTGAAAAAGTAGTTACTGTGAAAGAAGGTAAGAAGATAGTTAAGGAAAAAGTTTATTTTCCTGGTTATGTAATGATTGAAGCGAATTTGGTAGGGGAAATACCTCATATTATTAAGTCTATAACAAGTGTAATAGGATTTTTAGGTGAAACCAAAGGTGGTGAACCAGTTCCTCTTAGACTTTCTGAAGTAAATAGAATGCTAGGTAAAGTAGATGAGTTAGCTGTAAATACAGATACTCATGCAATACCTTTCAACTTAGGTGAAACAATTAAGGTTATTGATGGACCTTTTAATGGTTTTAACGGAACAGTTGAAAAAATTAATGATGAAAAGCGTAAACTTGAAGTAATGGTTAAAATTTTCGGAAGAAAAACGCCATTAGAATTAAGTTTTATGCAAGTTGAAAAAGTATAATTTTTGTTACATTACCTATAATATCCATTGCAATCGCTTCCAATGATTGTGATGTTAAATTTTTAAAAAAATGGCTAAAGAAATTAGTAAAGTAGTTAAACTACAAGTTAAGGGAGGTGCTGCGAATCCGTCGCCACCGGTTGGACCTGCTTTAGGAGCTGCTGGGGTAAACATCATGGAGTTCTGTAAGCAGTTCAATGCTAGAACACAAGATAAACCTGGCAAAATATGCCCAGTACAAATTACTGTGTATAAAGACAAATCTTTTGATTTTGTTATTAAAACTCCTCCTGCAGCCGTTCAGCTATTGGAAGCTGCGAAGCTTAAATCTGGTTCTGGTGAGCCTAATCGTAAAAAAGTAGCTAGTGTTACTTGGGAACAAATTAGAGCTATTGCTGAAGACAAAATGCCTGACTTAAATGCATTCACTATGGAGTCTGCAATGAGTATGGTTGCTGGAACAGCTAGATCTATGGGTATAACTGTATCAGGAGACGCTCCTTTTTAATTAAGAGAAAGACATGGCAAAATTGACAAAAAAGCAAAAAGAGGCTGCTTCAAAAATTGAAAAGAACAAACTATATTCTTTAAAAGATGCTGCGGCATTAATTAAAGTAGTTGCTTCTGCAAAATTTGATGAGTCTGTTGATATCGCAGTACGTTTAGGCGTAGATCCAAGAAAAGCGAATCAAATGGTAAGAGGTGTAGTAACATTACCTCATGGAACTGGTAAAGATGTTAAAGTATTAGCATTAGTTACTCCAGATAAAGAAGCGGAAGCTAAAGAAGCTGGTGCAGACTATGTAGGTCTTGACGAATATTTACAAAAAATTAAAGACGGTTGGACAGATGTTGATGTAATCATCACTATGCCAAGTGTTATGGGTAAATTAGGTCCATTAGGTCGTATTTTAGGACCTAGAGGTTTAATGCCTAACCCTAAAACAGGTACTGTAACTATGGATGTTGCAAAAGCTGTTCAAGAGGTAAAAGCTGGTAAAATCGATTTTAAAGTTGATAAAACTGGTATTGTACATGCAGGAATTGGTAAAGTTTCTTTTGGAACTGAGCAAATTGTTGACAATGCACACGAAATTATTCAAACATTAATCAAACTTAAGCCAACTGCTGCTAAAGGAACATACATCAAGAGTATCTACCTTACAAGTACAATGAGTCCTGCTATTGCATTAGACCCAAAAGCAGTATAATTGGTAGTTAATAATTTTTAGTATGACTAGAGAAGAAAAATCAATCGCGATTGAAAATTTAACTGCACAGTTAGCTGGTACAAATATTGTTTATGTAGCAGATATTTCTGGACTGAATGCAGATACAACTTCAAAATTAAGAAGAGCTTGTTTTAAAGCTGGAATTAAATTAGAAGTAGTAAAAAACACTTTGCTTGTAAAAGCAATGGAGGTTTCTGAAAATGAGTATGGTGAACTGCCTACAGTATTAACTGGAAACAGTGCAATTTTTATTGCAGATGTAGCAAATGCACCAGGAAAGATAATTAAAGATTTCCGTAAGAAATCGGCTTTGCCTATTTTAAAAGGAGCTTATGTTAATTCTGAAATCTATATTGGAGATGATCAGTTAGATATGTTATCTACTATCAAATCTAAAGAAGAGCTTCTTGGAGAACTTATTGGATTACTTCAATCACCTGCTCAAAGAATTATCGCTGCACTTCAAAACAAATTTGCTGGAGAAGAGCAAGCTGAAACAGAAGAAGCATAATAATAAGTATCGAGTTCAACTCAATTCTTATTACTTACAACGCGCACAATAAACAAAATATAATTTTACAAATCATTTTAAAACGATAGAAAAAATGGCAGATTTGAAACAATTCGCAGAACAATTAGTTAACTTAACTGTAAAAGAAGTTAATGAATTAGCAACAATATTAAAAGATGAGTACGGAATCGAACCAGCTGCTGCAGCTGTAGTAGTTTCTGCAGGTGGTGGAGAAGCTGCTGAAGAAGCTCAAACTGAATTCACAGTTGTATTAAAAGAAGCTGGTGCTTCTAAATTAGCTGTTGTGAAAATGGTAAAAGAACTTACAGGTTTAGGTCTTAAAGAGGCTAAAGATGTAGTTGATTCTGCTCCATCAAACGTTAAAGAAGGTGTTTCTAAAGAAGAGGCTGAAGGTCTTAAAAAATCATTAGAAGAAGCTGGAGCTGTTGTTGAATTAAAATAATTCTAACATAGTTTGAAATAAGGTTTAGGTCTTGGGTTTAGTCGCCCAATGACCTAAACCATTTTTCGTATAATAAAAGTCTATGTTGTTTTGCTACAAAATAGCCTTTTAATTTAAAATACTTTTTACCCATTACGAGGAAAAAAAATTAACAGATAATAAGAAAGTAGTTATCCTAAATTGGTTTTTAAAGATGTAATGGCGTAAAATTTTCGTATGAATACTATTTATTTGTACACAAAAATTACTTTTATAATCAAAATTTTGTCCATTGATGATAACAAATCAGACTGAAAGATTGAATTTTGCCTCTACTAAAAATATCCCGAATTATCCAGATTTTCTAGATGTTCAGGTAAAATCTTTTCAAGATTTTTTTCAATTAGAAACTAAATCTGATGAAAGAGGCAATGAAGGACTTTATAATACCTTCATGGAAAATTTTCCAATTACAGATACAAGAAATAACTTTGTATTGGAATTTCTTGACTACTTTGTAGATCCACCACGTTACACAATCCAAGAGTGTATAGAAAGAGGTCTAACTCATAGCGTACCTTTAAAAGCTAGGTTAAAGCTATATTGTACAGATCCAGAGCACGAAGATTTTGAAACTATTGTACAAGATGTGTATCTTGGTACAATTCCTTATATGACACCAAGTGGTACGTTTGTAATCAACGGTGCTGAACGCGTTGTTGTTTCTCAGCTGCATAGATCTCCAGGGGTTTTCTTTGGACAGTCTTTTCATGCTAATGGAACAAAATTATATTCTGCCAGAGTAATTCCTTTTAAAGGATCTTGGATAGAATTTTCTACAGATATTAATAGTGTAATGTACGCTTATATCGATAGAAAGAAAAAATTACCTGTAACTACTTTATTCCGTGCTATTGGGTTTGAAAGAGACAAGGATATCCTTGAAATTTTTGACCTTGCAGAAGAAATTAAAGTTTCTAAAACAGGACTTAAAAAATATATCGGTAGAAAATTAGCTGCTCGTGTATTAAATACATGGCATGAAGATTTCGTAGATGAAGATACTGGTGAAGTAGTTTCTATCGAACGTAACGAAATAATCCTTGATAGAGATACTATTATCGACAAAGATAATGTGGAAGAGATCATTGATTCTAACGTTAAATCTATTTTGTTGCATAAGGAAGATGCTAATCAAGCTGATTATGCTATCATTCATAATACATTACAAAAAGATCCAACAAACTCTGAAAAAGAAGCTGTTGAGCATATCTACAGGCAATTGCGTAACGCAGAACCGCCTGATGAAGAAACTGCTCGTGGTATTATAGATAAACTATTCTTTTCTGATCAACGTTACAACTTAGGTGAAGTAGGTCGTTATAGAATGAATAAAAAACTTGGTTTAGATATCCCAATGGAAAAGCAAGTGCTTACCAAAGAAGATATCATAACTATTGTTAAGTATTTGATTGAACTTATCAATGCGAAAGCTGATATTGATGATATTGATCACTTATCAAACCGTCGTGTGAGAACAGTTGGTGAACAATTGTCTCAACAATTCGGTGTTGGTTTAGCACGTATGGCTAGAACCATTAGAGAGCGTATGAACGTTAGAGATAACGAGGTGTTTACACCAATTGACTTGATTAATGCTAAAACATTATCATCAGTTATCAACTCTTTCTTTGGAACAAACCAGTTATCTCAATTTATGGATCAAACGAATCCACTAGCTGAAATAACGCACAAAAGAAGATTATCTGCACTTGGACCAGGTGGACTTTCGAGAGAAAGAGCTGGATTTGAGGTTCGTGACGTTCACTATACGCACTACGGACGTTTATGTCCTATTGAAACACCAGAGGGACCAAACATTGGTTTGATTTCATCTCTTGGAGTTTATGCTAAAGTAAACGGAATGGGTTTCATTGAAACACCTTATCGTAAAGTAACAAATGGAACAGTAGATTTAGAGTCTACACCTATTTACTTAAGCGCAGAAGAAGAAGAAGGAAAATTGATTGCGCAAGCAAATATTGAAATGGATAATTCTGGTAAAATCATTGCCGAAAACGTAATTGCGCGTCAAGAAGGTGATTTCCCTGTAATTGATCCAGCGTTAGTTGATTATACTGATGTTGCTCCAAATCAAATTGCTTCTATTTCAGCTTCTTTGATTCCTTTCTTAGAACATGATGATGCGAATAGAGCCTTGATGGGATCTAACATGATGCGTCAGGCCGTACCATTAATTCGTCCTGAAGCGCCAATTGTTGGAACTGGTTTAGAGCGTCAAGTAGCTTCTGATTCTAGAGTATTAATTAATGCTGAAGGAAATGGAGTTGTAGAGTATGTTGATGCAAATATCATTACTATTAAATACGATCGTTCTGAAGAAGAAAGAATGGTTAGTTTTGAATCTGATGAGAAAACATACAACTTAATTAAATTTAGAAAAACCAATCAAGGGACAAGTATTAACCTTAAACCTATCGTAAGAAAAGGGGATAGAGTTATACCTGGACAAGTTTTATCTGAAGGTTATGCTACTCAAAATGGAGAGCTAGCTTTAGGTCGTAACTTAAAAGTGGCGTTTATGCCATGGAAAGGATACAACTTTGAGGATGCGATTGTAATTTCTGAGAAAGTAGTTCGTGACGATATTTTTACCTCTATTCACGTTGATGATTATTCATTAGAAGTTAGAGATACTAAATTAGGAAACGAAGAATTGACAAATGATATACCAAACGTTTCTGAAGAGGCTACAAAAGACTTAGATGAAAATGGTATGATTAGAATTGGTGCTGAGGTTAAACCTGGTGATATTCTTATCGGAAAAATTACTCCTAAAGGGGAATCAGATCCTACTCCAGAAGAGAAATTGCTTCGTGCAATATTTGGTGATAAAGCAGGTGATGTTAAAGATGCTTCGTTAAAAGCTTCTCCTTCTTTACATGGTGTAGTTCTAGACAAAAAATTATTCGCGAGAGCGGTAAAAGATAAACGTAAGCGTACACAAGATAAAGATGCTTTAGGCGCTTTAGAAATGGAATTTGAAACTAAATTTGTTGAATTAAAAGACAAATTAGTAGAGAAACTTTTCTTGATCGTTAATGGGAAAACGTCTCAAGGTGTAATGAATGATTTGGGTGAAGAAGTTTTACCAAAAGGTAAAAAATATACTCAAAAAATGCTTTATGCTGTTGAAGATTTTGCTCACTTAAGCAAAGGTCAATGGGTAGCTGACGATGCAACTAATAAAATGGTGAATGAATTAATTCATAACTATAAAATTAAGTTGAACGATTTACAAGGTGCATTACGTAGAGAGAAATTCACTATTACTGTTGGAGATGAATTGCCAGCAGGAATCTTGAAATTAGCTAAAGTATACATCGCTAAAAAACGTAAATTAAAGGTTGGGGATAAAATGGCTGGACGTCACGGTAACAAAGGTATTGTTGCAAGAATAGTTCGTCATGAAGATATGCCTTTCCTTGAAGATGGAACACCAGTAGATATCGTATTGAATCCACTTGGGGTACCTTCACGTATGAACATTGGTCAAATTTATGAGACTGTTTTAGGTTGGGCTGGTATGAACTTGGGTAGAAAATTTGCTACTCCAATTTTTGATGGTGCTTCACTTGATCAAATTAATGAATTGACTGACGAAGCTGGAATTCCACGTTTTGGACATACTCATCTTTATGATGGTGGTACAGGAGAGCGTTTCCATCAAGCGGCTACTGTTGGAGTTATCTATATGTTGAAATTAGGACATATGGTTGATGACAAGATGCACGCACGTTCAATTGGACCATACTCGTTGATTACACAACAACCACTTGGAGGTAAAGCTCAATTTGGAGGACAACGTTTTGGAGAGATGGAGGTTTGGGCACTTGAAGCTTATGGAGCATCAAGTACTCTTAGAGAAATCTTAACAGTGAAGTCTGATGATGTTATTGGTAGAGCTAAAACTTACGAAGCTATCGTAAAAGGAGAGTCTATGCCAGAGCCAGGTTTACCAGAATCATTCAATGTATTGATGCATGAATTGAAAGGACTTGGATTAGATATTCGATTAGAAGAATAATATTATATAGTAGTTTTCAGCCTTGATTTTTCAGGGCTGAATTCTCTTTTTTTAAGAGTTTTTAGGATTTATACCCGTAAATCGTTCCGATTTTTTAATAACTATATGTAGTTTTTAATTAGCACTTCAAATCGTCGTTTGAAGTTTAGAGAAGTAATCCGAGGTAATGTTATAGTCCAAAGTTCGAAAGTCGAAAGTCCAAAGTCGTTTATGACTTTAAAAACTTTATGACATTTGACATTAGACTAAAACGAGAATCAATTTTCAATTGCAAATAAATCAATAGTAAAAACTATGATGAATAATAGAAATAATAAAGATAAGAATCCTGTAAAAAGATTCAATAAAATTTCGATTGGTTTAGCTTCTCCAGAATCTATCTTGAAAGAATCAAGAGGTGAAGTTTTAAAACCTGAAACTATAAACTACCGTACGCACAAACCTGAGCGTGACGGTCTTTTCTGTGAGAGAATATTCGGGCCTGTGAAGGATTTTGAATGTGCATGTGGAAAATACAAGAGAATTCGTTACAAAGGAATTATTTGTGACCGTTGTGGAGTTGAAGTTACCGAGAAAAAAGTACGTAGAGACAGAGTGGGGCATATCAACCTTGTTGTGCCTATTGCTCATATTTGGTATTTCCGTTCACTTCCAAATAAAATTGGTTATATCCTTGGTCTTCCTTCTAAGAAATTAGATATGATTATCTACTACGAGAGATACGTAGTAATCCAAGCTGGTATTGCTAAAAATGCTGAAGGTGAATCTGTTCAAAGATTAGACTTCTTAACTGAAGAAGAATACTTGAACATTTTAGATACACTTCCTGCAGACAACCAGTATTTAGATGATTTTGATCCTAATAAATTCGTTGCCAAAATGGGAGCGGAGTGTATTATGGATTTATTAGCACGTATTGATCTTGATGAGTTATCTTACCAATTGAGACACAGTGCTAATAATGAGACGTCTAAACAACGTAAAACAGAAGCATTAAAAAGATTGCAAGTTGTTGAATCTTTCCGTGAGTCTAACTTGAACCGTGAAAACCGTCCTGAATGGATGATTATGAAAGTGGTTCCTGTTATCCCACCAGAATTACGTCCGCTTGTGCCGCTTGATGGAGGTCGTTTTGCAACTTCAGATTTAAATGACTTATACCGTCGTGTAATCATTCGTAACAACCGTTTGAAAAGATTAATGGAGATTAAAGCTCCAGAAGTGATCTTGAGAAATGAGAAACGTATGTTGCAAGAATCTGTAGATTCATTATTTGATAATACAAGAAAAGCATCTGCTGTTAAAACAGAATCAAACAGACCATTAAAATCATTATCTGATTCCCTAAAAGGTAAGCAAGGACGTTTCCGTCAAAACTTACTTGGAAAACGTGTGGATTATTCTGCTCGTTCGGTAATTGTTGTTGGACCTGAATTGAAATTGTTCGAATGTGGTATCCCTAAAGATATGGCAGCTGAACTATACAAGCCTTTCGTTATCCGTAAATTGATAGAAAGAGGTATTGTAAAAACGGTTAAATCAGCTAAGAAAATAATAGACAAGAAAGAGCCTGTAGTTTGGGATATCCTTGAAAATGTAATTAAAGGTCACCCGATTTTACTGAATCGTGCTCCTACTTTGCACAGACTAGGTATCCAAGCTTTCCAACCAAAATTAATTGAAGGAAAAGCAATCCAATTGCACCCTTTAGTTTGTACTGCATTTAATGCGGATTTTGATGGGGATCAAATGGCAGTTCACTTGCCTTTAGGACCAGAAGCTATCCTTGAAGCACAATTATTAATGTTGGCTTCTCACAATATCTTAAACCCTGCAAATGGTGCTCCAATTACGGTACCATCTCAGGATATGGTCTTGGGTCTATATTATATGACCAAAGAAAGATTAACTACTCCAGAGAAGAAAATTTTAGGTCAAGATTTGACTTTCTATTCTGCTGAAGAAGTAAATATTGCATTAAACGAAGGACGATTAGAATTGAATGCTCGTGTGAAAATTAGAGCAAAAGATTTTAATGACGCTGGAGAATTAGTGTTTAAAATTATTCAAACAACTGCAGGTCGTGTATTATTTAATGAAGTAGTACCTGAAGCAGCTGGATATATCAATGATGTATTAACTAAGAAAAACCTTAGAGATATTATTGGTCACGTATTGAACGCGACTAGTGTACCTGAAACGGCTGCCTTCTTAGATAATATGAAAGACATGGGGTACAAATTTGCCTTTAGAGGTGGATTGTCATTCTCATTAGGAGATATTAGAATTCCAGATCAAAAGCCTAAATTAATTGCAGATGCTAGAGAGCAAGTTGAAGGTATCTCTGCAAATTATAACATGGGTCTTATTACTAATAACGAACGTTACAACCAAGTTATTGATGTATGGACTTCTGCCAATGCTCAATTGACAGAATTAGCAATGAAAAACATTAGAGAAGACCAACAAGGTTTCAACTCAGTGTATATGATGCTTGACTCTGGAGCGAGGGGTTCTAAAGAACAAATTCGTCAGTTAACTGGTATGCGTGGTTTGATGGCTAAGCCTAAAAAATCTACTGCTGGTGGTGGTGAGATTATTGAAAACCCGATTCTTTCTAACTTTAAGGAAGGTCTTTCTATCCTTGAGTACTTTATCTCTACTCACGGTGCGCGTAAAGGTCTTGCGGATACTGCCTTGAAAACGGCGGATGCAGGATATTTAACAAGAAGACTACATGATGTTTCTCAAGATGTTATTGTTAACATTGAAGACTGTGGAACATTAAGAGGTGTTGAAGTATCAGCATTGAAAAAGAATGAAGAAATTGTGGAATCATTAGGAGAAAGAATTTTAGGACGTGTTGCATTGCAAGACGTAATTAATCCTTTAACTAATGAAGTGTTGATTCAATCTGGACAACAAATCACTGAGGCGATTATGAAACAAATCGAAGCTTCTCCTATCGAGAAAGTGGAAGTTCGTTCCCCATTGACTTGTGAAGCGTTGAAAGGTATTTGTGCTAAATGTTACGGTAGAAACTTAGCTACTGGTAAAATGACACAAAGAGGTGAAGCAGTTGGTGTAATTGCAGCACAATCTATTGGAGAACCAGGTACACAGTTAACATTACGTACTTTCCACGTTGGAGGGGTTGCGGGTGGTATTTCTGAGGAATCTAGCATCATTACTAAATTTAATGGTAAGTTAGAAATCGAAGATTTAAAAACTGTTAAAGGTGAAGATAGTGAAGGTAATGCAGTAGATATCGTTGTTTCTCGTTCAACTGAATTAAAATTAGTTGATGAAAAAACAGGTATTTTATTGAATACACATAATATTCCTTACGGTTCAAGTATTTTTGTAAAAGACGGTCAGTCTGTTGGAAAAGGAGATGTAATCTGTAAATGGGATCCATATAATGGAGTTATTGTTTCTGAGTTTACTGGTAAAATTGCTTACGAAGATTTAGAGCAAGGTCAATCATTCATGGTTGAAATTGATGAGCAAACTGGTTTCCAAGAAAAAGTAATTTCAGAATCAAGAGCTAAAAAATTAATTCCAACTTTATTAGTTTATGGTAAAGACAATGAATTAATTCGTTCTTATAACTTACCAGTTGGTGCCCACTTGATGGTTGAAAACGGTGAGAAAATTAAGGCAGGTAAAGTATTGGTTAAAATTCCACGTCGTTCTTCTAAATCAGGAGATATCACGGGAGGTTTACCAAGAATTACAGAGCTTTTAGAAGCGCGTAATCCTTCTAACCCAGCTGTGGTTTCAGAAATTGATGGTGTGGTTTCTTTTGGTAAGATTAAAAGAGGTAACCGTGAAATCGTTATTGAATCTAAGTTTGGTGAGATTAAGAAATACTTAGTTAAATTATCAAGTCAAATTCTTGTACAAGAGAATGACTTTGTAAGAGCTGGTGTTCCTTTGTCTGATGGAGCTATTACACCTGAAGATATTTTAAGAATTAAAGGACCTGCTGCTGTTCAACAGTACTTGGTAAATGAAATTCAAGAAGTATACCGTCTTCAAGGGGTGAAAATTAACGACAAGCACTTTGAGGTAGTAATACGTCAAATGATGCGTAAAGTTAGAGTTCAAGATCCAGGAGATACGTTGTTCTTAGAAGATCAATTAATCCATACTAAAGACTTTATCGTTCAAAATGATAAACTTTACGGTATGAAAGTAATTGAAGATGCGGGAGATTCGACTAACTTAAAAGAAGGTCAAATTGTTTCGCCTCGTGAATTACGTGATGAAAACTCTTTATTGAAACGTAACGATAAAAATATTGTTGTAGCTCGTGATGTTATCACTGCAACTGGTACACCTGTTTTACAAGGTATCACAAGAGCTTCGCTACAAACAAAATCATTTATCTCTGCGGCTTCTTTCCAAGAGACAACTAAAGTACTAAACGAAGCTGCTGTTGCAGGTAAAATTGATTACTTAGAAGGATTGAAAGAAAATGTAATTGTTGGTCATAGAATCCCTGCTGGAACTGGTATGAGAGAATATGATAATGCAATTGTAGGTTCAAAAGAAGATTACAATGATATGATGGCTAATAAAGAAGAATATATTTATTAAGGTATGAGTAATTCAAATCAACAAGATCAAATTAATATAGAACTGGATGAAAAAACAGCTGAGGGAATTTATTCTAACTTAGCTATTATTAATCATTCTTCGTCAGAATTTGTTCTTGACTTTGTAAGCATCATGCCAGGTATTCCTAAGGCTAAAGTAAAATCAAGAATTGTCTTGACTCCACAACATGCTAAAAGATTGTTGAAGGCTATTGGTGAAAATATTCATCGTTTTGAAATCGCTCATGGCGAAATTAAAGATACTGAACAACCTCCCATTCCTCTCAATTTTGGTCCGGCGGGACAAGCATAATTTAATAATAAAAGGCTCCATATTCTTATGGAGCCTTTTTCTTTATATATCGTTAGTGATAATTTAACAGCAGGCTTTTCAATCTGTCAGTTTGGTAATCATTTGATTAAGGAATGATAATTATCTGGAAACATGCCTTATTATAAGCTGTTTTTGTAGCTAAACGAGTTTTATGGTTGTTTGTCGGAAATATTTTTAGGAAGCGTATTGTTGCAGTAGTTTTGTTAAAGAATTAGAGAATTAAAAAGATCTCTTTCCAAAAACAAAGCCCCTTATGAACAATTTTTCAAAACATAACGACTCTAAAAAATCAATAACCATTTTTGTAATGTTTATTTTTATTTTATTATCAAATGTTTCAGCATTTAGTCAAACTTCAGAATACAATGCAGTTGCATCTGTTTCGAATGGTGTAACAACTAACGAAGTTAAGCAAGACAATAAAGCTGCAGCAAATATGGAGTTCGTTCTTTGGTTCATGGGTACTAAACAAGATCCTAATACTACAATCTCTACAGAAGGGATCAATACAAAAAAACAAATTATGACTTCTGGACTAGCGCCAAACCGTTTGTTAATCAAAGCTTTTTTGAAAAAAGCAGTTAACTTTGAAACGTCTTTAGCATAAGTATTTACTAGAAGAATTTAAATAGGTATAAAAAAAAACGCTAATTATATAATTAGCGTTTTTTTTGTTTTCAATTGTTTTTTCTATTCAAATTCTGATGTGAAAAACAATTTAACAGATGGGTATTTATTTTGTGTCATCTGAATTGTGAAGTCTGAGTCAGCTAAGAAAACTAATTGACCGTATTTGTCTTTAGCTAAGTACTTCTGCTTGATTCTTTTAAACTCTTTAAATTCATCGTTCTTTGCATCGTCAGGCTTAACCCAGCAAGCTTTATGAACAGGGAAGTTCTCATAAGTACATTTAGCACCATACTCATGCTCTAAACGGTATTGTATTACTTCATACTGTAAAGCCCCTACTGTTCCAATCACTTTTCTATTATTCATCTCTAAGGTAAATAATTGGGCCACACCTTCATCCATTAATTGGTCGACTCCTTTATCTAGCTGTTTGGCTTTCATTGGATCGGCATTATTGATGTATCTAAAGTGTTCAGGTGAAAAGCTCGGAATCCCTTTAAAGCTCATTATTTCACCTTCAGTTAAAGTGTCTCCAATTTTGAAATTTCCAGTATCGTGTAGACCAACAATATCTCCAGGATAGGAAATGTCTACAATTTCTTTCTTTTCAGCAAAGAAAGCATTGGGACTAGAAAATTTTAAATTCTTTTTTTGACGTACATGATAATAGGGTTTGTTTCTTTCAAAAGTACCCGAAACAATTTTTATAAATGCTAATCTATCTCTGTGCTTAGGGTCCATATTAGCATGGATTTTAAACACAAAACCAGTCATTTTTTCTTCTGTAGGATCCACTAATCTGGTTTCTGACTCTTTTGGCCTCGGTGATGGTGCTATGGAGACAAAACAATCCAATAATTCACGCACTCCGAAATTATTCAAAGCCGAACCAAAAAATACGGGTTGTAATTTACCATCTAGATAATCTTGACGATCAAATTTTGGATAAACTTCATCGATCAATTCTAGTTCTTCACGCAAACGATCAGCCGCTTTTTGACCTACTATTTTTTCTAATTCTGGATTTTGAACATCTGAAAATGCAATTGTTTCTTCGATATTTTTACGACTGTCTCCGCTAAATAAGTTGATGTTTTGTTCCCATAAATTGTATATTCCTTGGAAATCATAACCCATTCCTATTGGGAAACTTAGAGGCGTTACTGTTAATCCAAGTTTTTGCTCTACTTCATCCATTAGATCAAAAGCATCTTTTCCTTCACGGTCTAACTTGTTAATAAAAACAATAATTGGAATTTTTCTCATTCTACAAACAGAGACTAATTTTTCTGTCTGCTCTTCAACTCCTTTTGCAACATCTATTACAACGATAACACTATCAACTGCAGTTAATGTTCTAAAGGTGTCTTCTGCAAAATCCTTGTGACCAGGAGTATCAAGAATATTGATTTTTTTATCTTGGTAGTTGAATGCTAATACAGACGTAGAAACCGAGATCCCTCTCTGGCGTTCAATTTCCATGAAATCACTCGTGGCACCTTTTTTAATCTTATTGTTTTTTACGGCACCTGCTTCTTGAATAGCTCCCCCAAAAAGTAGGAGTTTCTCTGTTAGTGTTGTTTTACCGGCATCAGGATGCGATATAATTCCGAAAGTTCTTCTTCTTTGTATTTCTTTTAAAAAGCTCATATTTACTGTAAATAGTTTGCAAAAGTACTATTTATAAATGCTAATTAAAAAAAATGAGGCTGTCTTTTATGACAGCCTCATTTATATTGTGAGAATTTAAAATTTACATATTAATTGACCATACTGAGTAGCCATTTGGAGGGCATTGAATTTTAACCCATTTGTCTCCTTGTGTAGTAGGAATCCAAGTCGAATTTCCTGTGAAATCTTTGATTTGTGCATTGGCCCAGTTAGTAGGAATCCATCTTTCCTGCCAAGAGGACGAATTGTTAATATAAACTACTAGACCTGGATTTCCATTGTAACCATTTCTTCTTGCGATATATTCATCGTCATCGGTATATAAAATAGATGTGGTTCCTGTTGCTTTATTATTGTGAATCCATATTAGGTTGTTCAATTTTGTTTTGTTTAACCACTCTTCGTAGTCTCTATAGAAAATAGTTGGATACCCTTCGTGTGTTAATATGTAGGCATAAGCAAGGTCTTTTTTCCATATTTCATCGGTATCATGATTAGTTACAAAAGTCACCGCCTTGTACGGGTTTCTTTTCCACATCATGTCATCATTTAATATGTTCAAATTATTTCCATCAAAGGCATCATTCATTTTGTAATAACAAGCAAAATCAAATACGGAACTGTTGGCATTGTTTGCCCACCATTCTAAGGTATTTACATTTGAATCCCAGTATTCACCCACAGAGAATCCTCCTACGTTAGCATTCCAGTCCTTCACAACCCATGGACCGAAACCTTTCACATAATCAAATCTCCAGCCGTCAAATTTCATAGTGTTTTTATAATATTTACCTACACCATCTGCTCTTAACCATAACCAGTTTTGCACGTTTGGTACTACATGGGCTAGGTCAGGAAAACCTCCAAAGGCACCTTCGTCATTATTTCCATAGGAATTTTTATAAAAATCGGCACTGGTACGCGGGAACTTTCCTGAAGCAACAGCAGTAAAATTAGTGTAAGTTTGGGTACCTGTGAACGGGTTGTTCTCTAATTGACCCCCACTATTATGGTTCAAAACCATATCAGCATATACTTGTAAATTTTCAGTGTGGGCTTTAGTGATTAAATTGACCAATTCTGTTTTGGATCCAAAACGAGTTTCGATAGTTCCGTTTTGATTGTAATTTCCAAAATCAAAGTAGTCAGTGGGGTCGTATCCCATAGAAAAAGGTCCATTCTGAGCTTTAGATGCTGGCGGAAGCCATATCGATCCTATACCGGCATTTGCCCAATCAGTTACTTTTGTGCCAACAGTGTTCCACCAATTCCCTCCTGCTGGGACATCCCAATAAAAGGCTTGCATCATTACACCACCACCAGGATTAGCAACATATTTTGCTGTAGTAGATGTTGACGACTTGCCTGTGCTAAACGGTCTTCCGTCGTGATGGGTGACGTCAATTACTTTACTATGAGCTTTAGCGTCAGCACTGCTTATAGTTGGGTTGTCTTCATTTGAAGTGCAAGAATACAATCCGAATGCTAAAACGGTTAGTAAGGATAGTTTAAAATGACTTTTTTTCATAAAGTGGTTTTTAGGTTAAAAATAGATTTGGGTATTATATTTTTGGAAAATTTATTTTGTCACAAATAATGTTTTTAAATCGAAGTTTGAGAACTTCTTGCTTTATTTAATGTTTAGTTGTTAATTATATAAATTATAGACATTTTTTTTAATAATTATAGCATTAAGAGGACTAATGTATTGAAAAAGGTATTCGATTGGAAAAAACAAATTTAAATCACTTTACGAAAACGTTATAGTGTTGACAACTTATTCATATATGGCTTTAATTGAGTGTTTTAATAAAGGTTATTTAGTAACCCTGGTTTCAAATTATTGGGGAGATCTTAATTTTAGACCATGAATTAATATCAGGATTTTTGTAACCCTCAAAAATGAATTTCGTATTCAAAACTTATAAAGAGAATGGAGCGATTTCTTAATAGTTTAAATCAAGGACTGTCAGTAATTTAGAAAAGGAGTTTGAGCTACTATAATTTTTTGTTAATACTAATCGCTAAAGTTGTATTATGTAATTGAATTGTTATTTTTGTTCGCCTTAATTATCCATAAGACTTTATGAAATCATTTTTATTTCTTAATACTTATGGCGTATATTTGGCCTCGTTGAACGACAGTCTTCAAAATTAGTTTGAGGTTCATTTCATTCGCAAAACATTACTTTAAAATATAAATCTCAAATAATGCTATTAAAAACATTACAAATGAAGTCCGTGAATATTAAAATTGCTTTGGTTCTTTTTCTGTTATCTACTACAATTACTAAAGCACAAGAAATTATTAAGGATAGTGTAGTTGTTCCTGTTAAAAAGATACAAACCGGTCAAAGAGTAAAAATTGACGGAATTATAGCGACGGTAGGAGATTATATTGTTTTAGATTCTGATATCGATAAGGCTTATTTAGAAATATCAAGCCAAGGGGGTTCTGTTAAAGATATCTCTAGATGTCAAATGATGGGGAAGTTATTAGAAGATAAGCTATACGCACATCAGGCTATTCAAGACAGTATTAAAGTTACTGATTCTGAAATCAAAGGAATGATGGAAGAGCGTTTGAACTATATGGTAAGCCAGATTGGTTCTCTTGAAAAAGTAGTTAAGTATTATAAAAAAGATTCTGAGGAGGATTTTAAAAGCTATTTCTTTGATATTTTAAAGGAGCAAAAGTTAGCTTCAGAAATGACGAAGAAAATTGTTGAAGAAGTCGAAATAACGCCTGAAGAAGTTCGTAATTTTTTCAAATCAATACCTAAAGATGAGTTGCCCCTTTTTGGTGCAGAAATGGAAGTAGCGCAAATTGTGGTAACTCCAAAAGTTTCAGATGCGGAGAAACAAAAAGTAATTGATAGACTTAACGGGTTTAAAAAAGAAGTAGAGGAAGGTTCTAGTTTTTCTACTAAAGCTGTATTGTATTCTAAAGATCCTGGTTCAGCTACAAACGGAGGTTACTATAAAATGAATAGAAAAACACCATTTGTTAAGGAGTTTAAAGATGTTGCATTTAGTTTACAAGAAGGTGAGATATCGGCTCCTTTTGAAACAGATTTTGGATTCCATATTATTTATGTAGAAAAAATTAAAGGTCAGGAAGTTGAATTACGTCATATTTTATTAACGCCTTCTGTGTCTGAAGATGCTATAACTGCAGCTAAAGAAAAAATCACAGCAATAAGAAGTAAAATTGTTGACAAGAAAATTTCTTTTGCTGATGCTGCTCGTACCGAGTCTGATCAAAAAGAAACTAAGGCTAATGGTGGTGTATTAATCAATCCTAAAACACAGGATACCCGTTTTGAATTGACAAAGATGGATCCTAGCTTATACAGCCAAGTTTCTAATCTAAAAGATGACGAAATTTCACAGCCAATTTTAGATACTGATGAAAACGGAAAAAAGAGCTTTAAATTGATTACTGTAACTAATAGAATAAATGAGCATATTGCTGATTATGCTACAGACTATATTAAAATTAAGGAGTTGGCTTTAAAAGAAAAACAGTTTAAAGCAATAGGGAAATGGTTTGATGAAACAATTAAACATACCTATATTAAGATACTAGGAGAATATAGAGATTGTGACTTTACAAACAATTGGTTAAAAAAATAATATTTTCTAAAATAAATAAAAAGAGTTAGTTTTATGAATTCATAGAACTAACTCTTTTTTAATTTAAAAAACATTTATAGATGTCTGACGTAGCAGCAATACAAAATTTGGTTCAGAAACGACAAGAACTTAAAAGTGAGATTGCCAAAATAATTGTGGGTCAGGATACTGTAATTGATCAAATACTGCTAAGTATATTTTCGGGAGGGCATGCGCTTTTAATAGGTGTGCCTGGACTGGCCAAAACTTTAATGGTCAATACACTTTCTCAGGCATTAGGACTCGATTTTAAAAGAATTCAATTTACACCTGATTTAATGCCTTCGGATATATTAGGAAGCGAAATATTAGATGAAAACCGTCACTTTAAATTTATAAAAGGGCCTATTTTTTCGAATATAATTTTAGCAGATGAAATTAATAGAACTCCTCCTAAAACGCAAGCTGCCTTATTAGAAGCTATGCAAGAGCGAGCAGTTACTATTGCAGGTGAAAATTATAAGTTGGACTTGCCTTATTTTGTTCTTGCAACTCAAAATCCAATTGAGCAGGAAGGAACCTACCCTCTGCCAGAAGCACAGCTGGACCGCTTCATGTTTGCTGTTAAATTAGAATACCCTTCATTTGAGGAAGAAGTTTTAGTGGTTAAAAAAACCACTTCAGATGTTAGGACTACGATTAATCCATTATTTACGGCACAGGAAATTATTGATTTTCAGCAGTTAATTCGTAGAATTCCTGTTGCAGATAATGTTATTGAATATGCTGTCACCTTAGTTAGTAAAACAAGACCGGATAACAGTTTGTCAAATGAATTTGTTAAAAATTATTTAGATTGGGGTGCTGGTCCTAGGGCCTCTCAAAATTTAATTTTGGCCGCCAAGGCCCATGCTGCATTCCAAGGAAAATATTCCCCAGATATTGACGATGTAAAAGCGGTTGCTATAGGAATATTACGTCATCGAATTATTAGGAATTATAAAGCTGATGCAGAGGGGGTTACTGAAGAAGTTATTATTAATAAATTACTATAATCCCAACTTAGTTGTTCAGGTTACGTTGAAAAGTGATGATGTGCAATTTAGAAAGAGATAGTTTTAAATCTCCATTTCCACTTTAATAGTAAAAGGAAGTATAATTGCTAAATATGTATTATTAAGTTAAAAATTTGATTTTTTCTTAATAATGTGCAATGTAAGTTAATATTTTGCAATAATAATTTTTCAAAACAGGAGTTCTATTAAATTTTTTTTAAATCTCATCATAAATACGTAAATTTGCATCACAAATAAACAAAAAAACACCTATATATTATGGCTTTTGATATTGAAATGATTCAAAAAGTGTATGACAACATGACTTCTCGTGTTGATAAAGCACGTGAAATTGTTGGTCGTCCACTTACATTAACTGAGAAAATTTTATACAATCACCTTTGGGATGGTACACCATCTGAAGCTTTTAAAAGAGGTGTTGATTATGTTGATTTTGCTCCAGACAGAGTTGCGTGTCAAGATGCAACTGCTCAAATGGCATTATTGCAGTTTATGCATGCTGGTAAATCTAAAGTTGCAGTTCCTACAACGGTTCACTGTGATCACTTGATCCAGGCTAAAGTAGATGCTGTTACGGATTTGGCTAGAGCCAAAACACAAAGTAATGAGGTTTTTGATTTTCTTTCTTCAGTATCTAATAAATACGGAATTGGTTTTTGGAAACCAGGAGCGGGAATTATTCACCAAGTTGTACTTGAAAACTATGCTTTTCCTGGTGGAATGATGATTGGAACTGATTCTCACACTGTAAATGCAGGTGGTTTAGGAATGGTTGCTATTGGTGTTGGTGGAGCTGATGCTGTTGACGTAATGTCGGGTATGGCATGGGAATTGAAATTTCCAAAACTAATTGGAATTAAATTAACAGGAAAACTTTCAGGTTGGACTGCTCCAAAAGATGTAATACTTAAAGTTGCTGGTATTCTAACTGTTAAAGGTGGAACTGGTGCTATTGTAGAATATTTTGGAGAAGGTGCTACTTCTATGTCTTGTACAGGAAAGGGGACTATCTGTAATATGGGTGCTGAAATTGGTGCTACGACTTCTACTTTTGGATATGATGCTTCTATGAGTCGTTACTTGCGTTCTACAAATAGAGCTGATGTAGCTGATGCTGCTGATAAAGTAGCAGATTACTTAACTGGTGATCCAGAAGTATATGCTAATCCAGAGCAATATTTTGATCAAGTTATTGAAATTAACTTATCTGAATTAGAGCCACATTTAAACGGACCTTTTACGCCAGATTTAGCGACTCCTATTTCTAAAATGAAAGAAGAAGCCATTAAAAATAACTGGCCATTAAAAATTGAAGTTGGTTTGATTGGTTCTTGTACGAACTCGTCTTATGAAGATATAGCTCGTGCTGCTTCATTAGCAAAACAGGTTACTTCTAAAAACTTAAAAGTAAAATCGAAGTTTACAATTACTCCGGGTTCTGAAGTAGTTCGTTATACTATAGAACGTGATGGTTTTATTGATACTTTTGATAAAATTGGTGCTACTGTATTTGCAAATGCTTGTGGACCATGTATTGGTATGTGGGATAGAGAAGGAGCTGAAAAAGAAGAGCGTAATACGATCGTTCACTCTTTTAACCGTAACTTCTCAAAACGTGCAGATGGTAATCCAAATACGCTTGCCTTTGTAGGTTCTCCAGAGTTAGTGACTGCGATGGCTATTGCTGGTGATTTAGGATTTAATCCATTGACAGATTCATTGATTAATGAAAATGGTGAGGAAGTAATGTTAGACGCGCCAACAGGTGATGAGTTACCTCCAAAAGGATTTGATGCTGAAGATCCAGGTTTTCAAGCGCCAGCTGCTGATGGTTCTGGTGTAATTGTTTCTGTTAGTGCAGATTCAGAGCGTTTACAATTATTAGCTCCTTTTGATGCATGGGATGGTAAGAATATTACTGGTGCTAAATTACTTATTAAAGCATACGGTAAATGTACAACAGATCACATTTCTATGGCAGGACCATGGTTGCGTTTCCGTGGACATTTAGATAATATATCAAATAATATGTTGATTGGTGCTATTAATGCATTCAACCAAAAAACAAATACTGTAAAAAATCAATTAACGGGTGCTTATGATGCAGTTCCTGCTGTAGCACGTGCTTATAAAGCGGCTGGTGTACCATCAATTGTTGTGGGTGACCATAACTATGGTGAAGGATCTTCTCGTGAGCATGCTGCAATGGAACCTCGTTTCTTAGGAGTAAAAGCCGTATTGGTGAAATCTTTTGCAAGAATCCACGAAACAAACCTTAAAAAACAAGGTCTTTTAGGATTAACTTTTGCTAATGAAGCCGATTACGATAAAATACAAGAAGATGATACAATCAATATCATTGATTTAGTCGATTTTGCTCCAGCTAAGCCATTAACTTTAGAATTTGTGCATGCTGACGGTACTAAAGATATAATTTTAGCTAACCATACTTACAACGAAGGTCAAATTGGCTGGTTTGTTGCAGGTTCAGCTTTAAACTTAATAGCTGCTGGTAAAGCTTAATAGTAAGTATTCTATTTTATAATAAAATGCTCTGTGAAAACAGAGCATTTTTTATTTGTATCTAGCTCAAATTTATATATTTTTTGTCCCAGCGCACTTTTAAATTTTGAAAAAATTGTTAAAATCACTATAATAGGTTGTTAAAAAAGTGCGATATTTGTATTTATAGGTTAAATTCGCTTTTCAAAATACTTAAGTAGCATCTTTTTACGTTAGTGTATACATAAATTTTGAATTAATGTTAAACTGACGTTTCAGAAGTGTTTTGAAGTTTAATAAGGAGTAAATAAAGTTAAAATAGTGTTTATGAGGTATCGTACTTGGATTTTAGGAATGGTTTTTATGAGTGGTTTTAGTGCTTTTTCACAAGAAAATTACAAAGAACACACAGTTGCAAAGGGAGAAACTATTACTAAAATTGCTCAACAATACAATATCAAAGCCAGTGAGATTTACAATTTAAATCCTGATGCTAAAAAGGGAATAAAGTTTAAATCAGTACTGTTAATACCAAATGCAGGTCAAAAGACTAAAAGTCCAGTAGCTGAAAAAGCTGTAACAACAACTACAAAAACGTATACAGCTTATCCTAAAGAAACGTTATACAGCATTGCTAAAAAGCATGGAATTACAGTTGATGATTTATACAAAATCAATCCAACACTTCAAAAATCAGGATTAAAGAACGGTCAAAAGATTCAAGTTCCCGTTTTAGAATCAAATTTAGTCACTGCCGATAAAGCTATAAAATCTAATGTCACTACTAATGAATCAGCTAAACAAGGGAATGATATAAGTAGTAGCAGTCAAAAATCTTCAGCTACTATTTCTGAAATCTCGTCAGGAGGAATTATTAGAGAAATCTTACCTAATGAAACTAAATATGCTATAGCAAGAGAATATGGTGTAACGGTTGCAGAGTTAGATCAAGCAAATCCTATTTTAGAAACTGAAGCTTTGAAAATAGGGCAAAAAATAATTATTCCAAGTAAGGTTGAAACTACTTCTAAAAATGCTGTTGTGGTAGAGGAGACAAAAAAGATGGAAGAAGCTGTTGCAAGTGTTGCTAAAAAAGAAATCAAAATGCAAGAGATTCAAAAAGCACCTCTAGCTGAAGTAAAAGTCCCAGTTGTAGCCGATGAAGTTGCTGAAACAGTAATTAATCGCGAAGTTTTAGCCAAAGAAACTAAATATGGTATAGCCAAAGAGTTTGGGATTTCTGTGAAAGAATTAGAAAGGCAAAACCCTAAAATTTCTCGCAGTTTGCCTGTTGGTTTTGTACTTACGATTCGCAGTAAAAAACAAGCAGCTCCAGTTGAAGAGGCGATAGCTTCAAATGAAACAGCAGACAAATATACTGCACCATATACTGGAAAAACAGCTTACGATTCTGAATTTTTAGACAAGTTGGTTTCGACAGCATCAGAAAACTTAGGAACAAGGTATGTTTATGGCGGTACTTCTAAAAACGGAATCGACTGTTCTGGTTTAATGTGTAATACTTTTAGTGCTTTTGATATTCAATTGCCTAGAACTTCGCTGGAACAATCTCAATATGGAGTTGTAATCAATAATGAGGATGCACAAAAAGGCGATTTAATTTTTTTTAAAACAAGTCGTAGAAATCGCATCAATCATGTAGGAATGGTTGTTGACGTTAACGACGGTGATATTAAGTTTATTCATGCTTCTGTTAGTGGAGGTGTGATCATTTCCTCTATTAAAGAAAAATATTACAGTAAAAAAGTAAGCCAGATTAACCGCGTTTTATAAGCTCGTTTTTATTTTTATAAATTGTAGAAAAATGCACTCTTCCACATTTTGCATTTTTCTACAATTTTTTTTCTATTCAAAAATTTTAGTCTAATGCTTGGCACATAGCCTTAACTCGATCATGATCTGCTTTGATTTGTAGATACTGGTTTTTAAGAATAGATTGCACATTAAATGACAAGTCTGTTGCATGGTCTTTTAAGGTGTCTTCGTAATTTTTCTTTGCTATATCTTCTCCGTATTCACAAGATTCTAAAATTACTTTTCTGTCTTTTCCAGTTAGAGCAGCTTTAACGTCCATCCAAACTCTGAAAAATTTACCTGTTACTCTAGTACCTTCTGCTGGTTCACCACCTAAACTGGTAACTTCAATAACTAATTCTTCTTTACATTTTAGACTAGTTTGAATAAATTGTGCAAATAATGCTTTTAAATCTCCCTCTTCTGTTTCTTTCGAAGCGGTATCATAGCCTTCAATTCTGTCGTTATTAATTTCAATTAAATTGTTTAATAGGTTTATTGCTTTTTCATTTTCCATGATATCTATATTTTGAGTTGTCACTAATAATTAGATTACAAAGATCTTATAAATGAGAATCTTAGCTGTTACAAAACTTTTTTGAAAGCTTACAGCATTACCATATTAACATTTCAATAACAGAAATGGCGTTTAATTATTCTTTTTTAAAAACATGAATGGATTGTCCTACCAGTTTCCATTCTTTATTTACTTTCTCTAATAATCTGATTTCATGGGAATAGCTTATACTTCCATCTTTTGCAGTTGATACTTCATCATGACTTACCCAAGCATTGTTTTTATGGATGCTCATTTTATAATTGGTATTTATTGAACTTCCGCCACTGCCTACATTATCGGGGTTTATTTTAATCATCTCCATTGGAGGGACATCATAGGTTTTGCCATCCATGGTAGAAACAAGTATCTTACTGTAGGGCTGAATGTGCCAGCAAGATGCATGTGCCTGGCTGTCTCCAGAGCGCCATGTCGCTGATTCTTTTTCAAGCAGCTGTTTTATTTTAGTAGATTCGTCTATGGTTGGTTTACAACTGATGAAGCATAAACTGACAAGTAGGCAAAGCTGAAGTTTTGTGTTCATGTTTTTTTTATCTTAATACGTGATGAGCAAGTATTTTTTGAACTTCATATACATTCACGGATTTATTAAATTGTTTTCTGATACTGGGTTGCAATTCACTAGACACCCAAATTTTCAATTCCGCATCGAGATCAAAGGTGCCCGCTGTTTCAATGCTGAATCTTGAGATGCTTTTATAAGAAATCGATTTGTACTCAGTTTTGCTGCCAGTTAATCCTTGTTTATCGACTAATATTAAGCGTTTAGTAGTGAAAATAAAAGTGTCGCGAATTAATTTAAAACCCAATTCTATTTCCTCACCATCAATCATTAACTGCCCGTATTCTTTAGCTAGTTGCTCTTGACTTACCGCTCCTGCGTTGCCTAGAAGTGCTGAAAATAAACCCATAAATTACTAAGTGTTATTATTATTATTATTATTATTATTATTTGAAATCGTTTTATTTGTTTTTTAAACTACTTATAATAGCCATCACATCTTGTTCACCTAATCCTTCATCTTGTGCCTGAACAAAACTATCATACAGTGGGTGAATTAATGGTGAATCTAAACCTGCTGCTTTGGCTAAGCCTAAATCTTTTACCAGATGTTTCAAAGCAAAGGCAGCAGGGTAGTTGTCGTTGATTATTGCTGGAGCTTTGATATTTGTGATACCGTTACCGCAGGCACCTTGGTTTATAATGTTTAGCATATCAGCTTTACTTACGCCATTTTTTTCGGCAAATAATACAGTTTCGGCTAGTCCTTGTAGATTAAGACCTAACAAATAATTAATAGCAAGTTTGGCCGAACTGGCAACAGCGGGTTCGCCAACATGAATTGCAATTTTACCCAAAACATCAAATATAGGTTTAGCTATTTGAAAATCAGCGGTAGTAGCTCCTACTAGGATAACTAATGTTCCCTCTTGGGCGGGTTTAACACTACCAGAAACAGGTGCGTCTATAAAATGTACTTGTTTTTCTTTGCAAAGAGTATTCAAATAACGAGAAGTCTCTGGAGAAACTGTACTCATGTTGATAATGACTTTTCCAGAACAATTGGCAGATAACAGGCCACCCTCCCCTTCAAATACTTCTTTCACAGCAGCATCATTGGATAGCATGGTGATAATGACATCATTGTTGTCTATTATGTCTTTCAAACTAGTCGCCGCTTTTGCTCCTTCTGTAATTAAAGCTGCTTCTTTATCCTTGGTACGGTTGAAGACGCTTACTTCATAACCTGCTTTAAGTAAATTCATAACCATGGGATTCCCCATATTACCAAGTCCTACCCATCCTATTTTTAATTTATCCATATTAGTATTGTCTGATTAATTTTATCCAATTTTTTTAAATTCTTCTGTTTTCAAAATGCTAAAAAAGAAGCACTAATTTACCATTTATTTTCTGGTAATGTTTACAAAACGAAAAACCTTATAATAAAATAGGGGAGTGCTGTTATTTTACATAATAGCGTACCATAGGTCTGTTTTTTGAAGTACGATCTACAATTTCAAAACCCGCTCTTTCAAAAGATTTATACAAACCAATCCAAGCGAATGAGTCGGGGAGTTTTTCCTGTGTAGGGATTGTAGGGTAGGCTTCTATAATTTTAATCCCCGCAGCTTTTGCATAGATTGCTATTCCCTTTAGAATTGCTACAGAAACGCCCTGACGTCTAAATTTTTTGGCAATAAAAGTACAAGGTATAGACCAGACTAATTGATTGTCGATAGGCTTATGTACTCTAGATCTAGCTAGTTTAGAGAAGTCATCTCTAGGCGAAAAGGCGCACCAAGCTATAGGAATGTCTTCATAAAAAGCAAGAAGTCCTGTTGGTTTTTCAGCCCAAACTAATTCTTTCATTGCATCCTTATTACCTTCATTGCTTTTTCCTTCATCAAAATCACTTTTTTTAAGGCGATAGTACATACACCAGCAATTACCGCAAGCGCCATTGTTTCCAAATAACTTTACCAATTGATGCCAATTCTTTTTTTCTAAAGGTTCAAATTTTAAGCTGGTTAAAAAATCAGTGTCTAAAGATCTATCTTCCATATTTGAGGGTGATTTTAGGGTGATACTAAAATAATATTGGTTTTTGAATAAGTCAACAAATAAATACATCATTTAAACGACCAATATTAGACTATATAACTAGGTATAAACTTCTTTAAATAATTTCGTTTTCATGTTTGCAATAATAGAAAAATTAAATAGAGATTTTGTTGTCTATCACTGCAATGATGGGTGCGTTTTTGATTTATAAATCCATTCTAAAACAAAGCAGCTAATTATGATTGATAAGGCAACAATTACAGCTGTTTTATTTGATAAATATTGTTGCTGTATTAGGATTACCAAAGCACTGCAACAAAGTAAAAAACCTAGTAACGGGATGACTCTGTTACCATTAATTTGGCTATGCAATTTAAAACCTACGTAATTAACAATTGCAAAGATGGAGAGAAAACCTACGCTTCCCGCAGTTGAAAGACTTTCTAATTTTAACAAATTAGCAATTGTTAAAGTAGCAATAGCTGTAATCAGTAATCCTATAGGTTGGTTCCAAAGTTTACTGGTTAAGTGATGAGGCAATTCATCCTCTTCGGCAATTTCATAACTGACCCTACTGCCTCCATATAAGGAGGCATTGATGGCCGAGAAAGTTGAGATTAAAGCGGCAATGGTGATGATGGTAAACCCCGCTTTCCCTATCATAGGTTCTGCTGCTGCGGCTAACACGTAATCTTCTGCAGTTGCAATAGTTGAAAATGGCAAAGAGCCTACGGTGACAACTGCAATAATTACATATAACACAATTACAAAAAGGATAGAATAGTAGTAGGCTTTTGGAATATTTTTTTTTGGATTTTCAATGTCAGGAGCAGCATTGGCAATCAACTCAAATCCCTCATAGGCTACAAATATGACCATCCCTCCAGTTAAAAGTTTAACTGGAGTTTCCCAATTGGAAATTGTCAGTTGGGATAAATTGGCATTTCCAAACAAACCATATACGCCAACTATGGTAAATAGAAGCAAGATAGAAAGTTTGATAATTACAGCATAAGATTCGATTTGACCCACCACTTTTATGCTATAATAATTAATGGCAGTTGCTACTATTATGATGGCACTTGCATAGATATGAAAGTCTACAGCTTTAGAGCTTATTGAATATAAATTAGGAGCATAAGAACCAAAAGCAGAGGCATAAAGTGATAACATAATGATATAACTCACCCATAATATATTATTCATTCCGCCACTAAAAACAGATTGACCAAAGCCTTGGTTGATAAATTTTACAGTTCCGCCTCTATCAGGATACGCTAGAGATAATTTTACATAGCTGTAGGAAGTGATCAAAGCAATTAGTCCCGCAAATAGAAAGGCGAGTGGAGTGCCGCCCTGTGCTAGTGAAACGGCTAAACCAAGTACGGCGAAAATACCGCCGCCTACCATTCCGCCAATACCAATTGACATTGCTTCAAAGAGTCCAATTTTTTTATTCATGCTATAAATAGTGTTTTTATTAAATGCAGTAGATTTATTAAATAGCCAAAGTGCTGCTTGTAATCCAACAGCAGTTTTGTAAATATACTTGATTTGACCTACAAAACGAAAAGGGATTTAGAACAGCTGTCTTTTGTGTAGCTGCCTTTTAAAAAATAAAAGAACTGTTAGAATCAACTTAACAATGAAATTAACTCGTTAAAATAGAATTAATGTAAATAGCGTTAGTACTTCATAAAAAATGCAAATCAATATAAAAGATTAGTAGATATTTTATAATCTTTGAACTCAGAAAAACAAAGAAACTATGAGCAAGACAAAATTAATAATTAACAACAACGGATCAATTAAAATAGAGGGTGACTTCGAAATAATGGATTGTGACGGTAAAGTATATGGATTAGAAGGAAGAACAGCTTTAGGGTTGTGCCGTTGTGGATTATCCTCCAATAAACCTTTCTGCGATGGGTCGCACCGTAACAATTTTAATCATGAATCAGCGGCATTTGATTTACCACCAATGAAAACTAAATAAATATATTTAGTTTTTATCAATTTTAAAAAAAAGCTGCATTTTTAAAAATGCAGTTTTTTTTAGCTGTCTATTCCACATTACAGTAGCTGCATAATCACATTAAGGATTATATAATTATGGCTATAAGGGAAGAATTAGATTTAGTCAACTTTTCCATTGAACTAAAATGCAATGCCTTAATATACTAGCTGGTCTTTATGTCTCTCAATAAACTCCGCCCATTTTGTTGGTTGTTTGCCAGTTATTGCGTAGAAATTGTCAAAAGTTTCATCTGCATTAGGTATCGTTCCAGCCGCATGTCTCTTCCAATGGTCATACACACAAGTCATGTATGCCATTTCTGCCCCCGAATCAATCATTGCTTGTAAAAAAACCTCAGGGGATAAGGGCTCATATCGAAAACGTTGACCTATAATTGAAGTCATCAATTTAGCGATTTCAGTAAAATTCAGCGCGTCATAGCCAAGTCTATAGGTTTTACCGTTGTGTATTTCTGGATTAGCTAATGTTATTGCAGCAACCTGCGCTACATCATTCACATCCACCCAACTTAATCGGGCATTAGAAACATAATGATGAAGGACACCATTTTTAATTCCTTTTTTTCCACCATAGCCAATAAGGTTTTGCATAAAATCCTGAGGTCGCAAGTGAGTGAATGAAAAACCACACCATTCGATATAACGCTCTACAAATTGGTGCCAAACCCAATGACCTACAGTGGTATCGTCTGGTCCGCAAGCCCCCAAATGCACAATATGTTTAACTCCTGCTTTTTTAGCTGCATCTAATATAGCCTTGCTCTGGCGTAGCATATCGACCGTGTATCCAGTAACTATAAAAACACAGTCAATGTTTTCAAACGCAGTAAGATGTGTGCTCTCATCATCAAAATCAAGAATAACAGTTGCAATGCCTTTAGACTTAAATGAGGCTGCTTTTTCAACGGTACGTACAGCTGCAACAATTTCTATAGACGGATTTGATAATAAGTAATTTATTGTTTTGCTACCAACCTGACCAGTAGCTCCAGTAATAAGTATTCTGGGATTTGTATTTGCCATCGTTATGTAAATCTTTAGTAATTCTAATTATTTAATTTGATTACAAATATAAAGTTCAGCTATTGGATGTATGTTGATGTAAAATAAGAAATAATATTGATCTATGGTAAGCTCATGCATTACTTAATCAAAATATTCTTTTTAATACGGCTCAGGGTTTCTGGGGTTATACCCAAATAAGACGCAATTAAATGCTGCGGCACTCGTTGAATAAGTTCTGGATTATTTTGAGTGATGAGGATATATTTTTCTTCGGCAGTATGTGTAATAGCACTCATTAACCTTTTTTCTTTTGTAAAAAGGCTATTTTGGAAAAGGATTCGAAAGTAACGATCCATTATCGGTACTTCTAAAGTCATTTTTTCAAAATCCTGAAGCGATATCATCAGCAGTTCAGCATCTTCTAAAGCATCTATATTTAAAACTGCTTTTTCAGCTGAAAAAAAGCTGCAAATATCAGCTATCCACCAACCTTCACTTGCAAACATGTTGATGTGCTCGACTCCTTTTTGATCGATATTATAAGATTTTAGTAAACCCTTTTCTACGAATGACAGGTATTTACAAACTTCGCCTTCTTCAAGTAAGAAGTTTTTTTTTCGTAGTTTCTTTGCAATGAAATAGGTTTTGATATTTTCTTTGTCATTCTCCGTGAGGGAAACTTTTTTAAGTATATGAGAAAAAAAAACTTCAAACATTTTAATAATTTTTAGGTGTTGGTAGCTAAGAAGCGAATTCAAATATAAAAGTAAAAAACTTAAGTTTTTGATTTTTCGCAATACATCTATGATTCTGCATAATCAATTCTTGAATTAAGTACTAACGCAGTCAATTAATAATGCGCCACATATTTTTTTAAGTAATATATTTCTTCTGGAATCAGTAGAGCTAAGTTTTATAGATACTTTATACTTTTTCAAAAAAAAGTATATCTTTAGACAACTATTAAAAGCAAAAACAAATATGCAAGAGAATAATCAAGATGATTTTAAGAGAGAACTCGGCCTCATGGATGGAACCATGCTGGTTGTGGGATCAATGATAGGTTCAGGAATATTTATAGTCAGTTCTGATATGGTGCGACAGTTGGGTTCGGCCGGTTGGTTGATTGCTATGTGGGTTCTTACGGGAACGATTACGGTGATTGCTGCTGTTAGTTATGGTGAGCTGAGCGCCCTATTTCCTAAAGCTGGTGGACAATATGTGTATATCAAGGAGGCTTATGGTAAGTTGATAGGATTTTTATACGGTTGGAGCTTTTTTGCCGTAATACAAACGGGTACTATTGCTGCCGTAGGGGTTGCGTTTTCAAAATTTGCCGCCTATTTGTTTCCCTCTTTTAGTGATAAAAATATCTTGTATGAAATAGGAGATTTTAAATTGAATGCGGCTCAAATTGTGTCGATAGTCACGATTGTATTACTGAGTTACTTAAATAGTAGGGGAGTAAAAAACTCAAAGATTTTACAAACGGTTTTGACTGTAATTAAAATATTGTCATTAGCAGGATTAATACTTTTTGGCTTTTTTGCTGCGAAGGCTGAGGTTTGGGATGCAAACTGGGCTAATGCCTGGGCATCGCAATCATTAGATGTAGCAAGTGGTTCATGGTTGCCTATAAGTGGAACGGCATTGATTTCAGGAATATCTGCTGCCTTAGTGGGTTCCATGTTCTCTAGTGTGGCTTGGGAAGGGGTGACCTTTATAGCTGCTGAAATTAAAAACCCAAAGCGTAATGTAGGTTTAAGTCTGTTTTTAGGAACAATGATAGTTAGTATCATTTATATTTTAGCTAATATTATGTATCTGGCGGTAGTCCCTTTACAAGAAATTGCTACAGCCGAGTCAGATAGAGTAGCAGTGGTCGCTTCTCAATATATTTTTGGTCCCATTGGAACATTGATAATAGCGGTGATGATTATGATTTCTACATTTGCCTGCAACAATGGTTTAATTATGGCAGGAGCCAGAGTGTATTACACTATGGCACAAGATGGTGTGTTTTTCAAAAAAGCAGCTAAATTAAATGATGCCAAAGTTCCTGCTTGGTCTATTTGGGCACAATGTATTTGGGCTTCTGCTTTGTGCTTGACAGGGAAATATGGAGATTTGCTCGATTTTGTAGTCATCATTGTGTTGGTATTCTATATCTTAACTATTCTTGGGATTTTTATATTGCGTAAAAAAATGCCAGATGCAGAGCGCACGTATAAAGCGTTTGGATATCCATTCTTGCCTGCGCTATATATTATTATTGCAAGTGCTATTTGTATTGCTTTACTTTATACAAAAACTAGTACGAGTGGCTGGGGAGTTTTGATCATGCTACTTGGTATACCAGTGTATTATTTGACAAAGGCGAAAGAATAACTTCTTATAATAGAATAAAAAGCAAAGGAAAAGGATTCCTTTATTCTATTTTTACTAAACATAAAAAAATCCGTTTCGTATTGCACGAAACGGATTTTTGATATTATACAGGCTGGGGTTATAAACTTTAATCTAAAACTTGAACTAAAAACTAAAAACTAAAAATATATAGTAACCGATTCCAACCTGTAAGCGGAAGGCTAGTAGTACGTAAAGCGTCTTACTTTAGCAATGTATTTGGCTAAACGAATTACTTGGTGGCTATAACCATATTCATTATCATACCAAATATATAATACAATGTTCTTCCCATCATTAGATACAATAGTAGCATTACTGTCATAAATTGATGGTGCTGAGGTCCCTACGATATCTGAAGAAACTAACTCATTATTTACGGAGTATTTAATTTGCTCCACTAGTTCCCCTTCAAGGGCATATTTCTTCATGATAGTGTTAATCTCTTCTACTGAAGTTTCTTTTTCTACCTCCAAATTCAATACTACTAAAGAACCATTAGGTACAGGAACACGTATCGCGTTTGAAGTCAGTTTTCCGGTTAGTGAAGGCAGTGCTTTGGCAACAGCCGTTCCTGCTCCTGTTTCAGTGATCACCATGTTCAAGGCTGCAGCTCTTCCACGGCGGTATTTTTTGTGCATATTATCTACTAAATTCTGGTCGTTTGTATACGAATGAATTGTTTCTAAATGGCCTTTTACCACTCCTAAAGTGTCTTCAACAGCTTTAAGAATTGGTGTTATAGCATTAGTAGTGCAAGATGCTGCCGAAAAAATATTGATTTCGTCAGGATTGTATTCATTTTGATTCACCCCATGAACGATATTGGGAACACCCTTTCCTGGTGCAGTCAGTAAGACTTTATGAGCACCTTTAGAAACCAGATGTCTGCTTAATGCTTCCTCAGTAGTAAAAGCACCTGTATTGTCGATTATTAATGCATGGTCTATATCATAAGCAGTATAATCAATATCTTCAGGAGCATTGGCTGTAATCACATGAACAGTAGTTCCATTTACTATTAAAGCATTGTTCTCTGGATCAGCCACTACAGAACCTTGAAAGTCTCCATGAATAGAGTCATAACGTAATAAAGAAGCCCTTTTTTCAAGACTTGCAGCATCATTTTTATCTCTAGTAACAATGGCTCTTAACCTTAATTGATTCCCTTTACCTGTTTTTGACATTAATTCTCTTGCTAGTAAGCGTCCAATTCTACCAAAACCATAAAGAACTACATCTTTAGGCTGAATTTCTTCGGATGTTTTAGCATCTTTTAGTTTGTCAAGTACAAAATGTCTTGCATCTGGATATTTTTCATCTTCTAAAAGGTATTCATAAGTTAATTTACCAATATCTAATTTTGAAGGTGGCAAATCTAATTCTAAAACGACTCTAGCAATTTCGACTGAATCAAAGATAGTAATTGGCTTACCTACAAATTCTCCTGCATAATGATGCAAATTGATAATGTCGCTAACGTTTTTGTCTAATAATTGGTTTTTGAACAAAACCATTTCGATGGATTTGTCATACCATAAATCACTAATGATTTTAATTAATTCGACTCCCGCACGACGTCTGTCGACTTGAAATGAAACTTCTTTTTGGTACAAAGCTGTGTTTTTCATAAATGAAAATTTGTAAAAATTGAGTAGTTATTTTTTTAAATTTGGCGCAAAAATACCCATTTCAATCGATTTCGTAAACTATTTTTCACTTTTTTTTCAAATAAAAAAAAGCCAGCTTGATTTACAAGCTGGCTTTTACTGTATATATTTGAAACTGTTAGATTATAATTCTAATGACTTCCCCATTTTTGTTAATCATTTCAAGTCGCATACTTTGATTCTCTTCTTTTTTATTTAAAAGTTTAGCAACCGTTTCGATATCTTTAGCTTTTACATTATCAATACTTAGAATTATATTTCCTCTTAATTCTTCATCGTACTGTCTAAGATTCTCGTTATTTATGGCTTTAATTTTAACACCATAATCGATACGAAACCTCTTTTTGTCTGCAGCGTCGATATTTTCTAGTTCTATTCCCTTGAATTCGGTAGTAAAAAATTCATTTTTACTCAAAACAACGGGAACTGCTTTCATTTTTCCATCTCGTAAAATCGTAACTTCAACTTTATCATTTGGTCTTTTAGTATTAATGTAACCCGATAAATCAGCAAATGTAGCTACGTTTTGATTGTCTAATTTTACAATAATATCTCCTTTTCTTAGACCTGATTTCTCAGCACCAGAATTTTTAGTAACCTTATTGATATAGAACCCTTCCGTTTGTGTCAAGCCCAATTCTTTTGAAGCCATTGAATTTAGTTCGCCACCTTCTACGCCCAGGATTCCACGTTGCACATTACCGTATTCCATAATATCCTCAATAATTTTTCTGGCAATATTTGAAGGAACCGCAAAAGAATAGCCAACATATGAGCCCGTCATGGAAGAAATCATCGTATTAATTCCTATTAAATCTCCTCGGGTATTCACTAAAGCACCACCACTATTTCCTGGGTTTACCGCTGCATCCGTTTGAATGAAAGACTGGATACCACTGGTTCCTAAGTTTCTGGCTTTTGCCGAAACAATTCCAGCAGTTACTGTCGATGTTAAATTATATGGATTTCCGACTGCCAAAACCCATTCGCCGACTTTCACTGAATCTGAATTCCCAAAACTAGTATAAGGTAATTTTTCATCGGCATCAATTTTCAAAAGGGCAATGTCCATCTTGGAGTCCGTACCAATAAGTTTAGCTTTGTATGATTTTTTATTATTTAAGGTAATTTCAATTTCCGAAGCATCTTTCACAACATGATTATTAGTGACAATATATCCATCTGCAGAAATAATCACTCCTGATCCTGTTCCAACTTGCTCTTGGGATTGTCCGCCTTTATAACCATAAAAATATTCAAGCATGGGGTTAGAGATTGTTTTGTAGGATACATTTTTAACGTGAACCACAGTATGCACTGTGTTTTCTGCTGCTTCAGTAAAGTCAACTACATCAGATGATAAGCCTACTTTTCTTCCAAAAGACTCATTTGCAACTGTAGTAATGGGATTATTATGAGTCGAAAAATAGCCATTACTATCGAATAATAATTTATAAGCTCCTAACGTGGTGGCACCACTTAAAAGCGATACCAAAAATAGCTTGGAAAATTGTTTCATAATAAAAATCGTTTTTACGTTATTTGTAAGGTAAATTTAGTGCTAAAATCAAATGTTAAAAAGCAGTTTAACGCTCTTTAACAATGATTAACATTTCATTAATAATCTTACTTTTGTAGAGAATAATAGCTTAGATAATGCAAATAAAATTTTATAAATATCAAGGAACAGGAAATGATTTTGTAATGATTGATAATCGTGCACAAAACTTTCCTAAAGAGGACATCAAACTTATAGCCCATTTATGCGACAGACGTTTTGGAATTGGGGGAGATGGACTAATTTTATTAGAAAATGATCCTGAATCTGATTTTAAAATGGTGTATTACAACTCTGATGGGAATCAAAGTACAATGTGCGGTAATGGAGGTAGATGTTTAGTGGCTTTTGCCAAAAAACTTGCAGTCATAGATAATAAAACTACCTTTAATGCAGTTGATGGTTTACATCACGCCTCAATTGACGTAGACGGCATAGTTTCATTACAAATGATTGACGTAAACAGCATCAATAGATTTGAACACTATTCTTTTTTAAATACAGGTTCACCCCATCATGTGCAAATAGTTGATGATTTGGAAACTTATAATGTAAAAGACAGTGGAGCTGCCATCCGTTACAGTGAGTTATATGGTGACGAAGGAAGTAATATTAATTTTGTAAAAAAAATAGACGATACTACTTTTTCTCTTCGTACGTATGAACGAGGCGTTGAAGACGAAACCTTAGCCTGTGGTACAGGTGCAACAGCGGTGGCTATTGCTATGAATGCTACCGGAGTTACGGATGCAACTGCAATAAATTTGAATGTAGAAGGGGGTAAATTAGCTGTTTCATTCGATGTAACTAATGATCAGTATAGTAATGTATTCTTGAAAGGTCCTGCAGAATTTGTTTTTGAGGGGACTATTGAGGTATAGTAAACAATAAATAAATGATTACGCTAAAAGGAGACAATATCTATATTCGAGCACTTGAACCTAATGATCTGGAATTTATCTATGCAATAGAAAATGATGAGAGCATTTGGGGCGTTAGTAATACGCAAACACCTTACAGCCGATTTCTAGTAAAACAATATTTGGAAAATGCACATCAAGATATTTATGAAGCGAAACAATTGCGTTTAGCAATATGTCAAGATGAGGATTTTCCCGCCTTGGGATTGATTGATTTATTTAATTTTGACCCAAAAAATAATAGAGCGGGAGTAGGGATCGTTATTCAAAAGAATGATCAACGCAATCAACGCATAGGTTCAGAGGCACTTGAGTTGCTAATTACGTACTCATTTTATCATTTGAATTTGCACCAACTTTATGCAAATATTGACACTAAAAATGAAGCTAGTATAGCACTTTTTACTAAATTTGGTTTTCAATGCATCGGGATAAAAAAAGATTGGAATTTAGTGGAAGGGGCTTATAAAGACGAAGCGGTATACCAATTAATCAACCAACAATTTTAAATTTAAAACTTTGAACTTAAAGAAAATTATATCAATCGTAGCCGTAGTTGTTGTCACGGGTTTAATCATTTATGGTTTCATACTAGTAAGACAAATATTTGCAGCCAACACTAAATTTGCCGAGAAAGAGGTTTACGTTCACATCCCGACAGATGCTACCTATGCACAAGCGAAAGTGATTATTGCTTCTTATGTTGACAATATGGACCGTTTTGAAATGGTGGCCAATAAAAGAAACTATCCACAATCAGTAAAGTCTGGGCGTTTCTTATTTACTAAAGGAATGAACAGTTACGAATTAGTGAAAAGTTTGCGTTCTAATGTGCCTGTTAGCTTAGCCTTTAATAATCAAGAACGTTTAGAGAACCTTGCTGGTAGAGTAGGTTCGCAAATTGAAGCAGATAGTATTTCACTGTTAACAACATTTAAAGATTCGATATTTTTGAAAGAAAACGGTTTTAATGAGGATAATGTGTTTGTTATGTTCATTCCTAATACTTATGAATTTTATTGGAACACTTCGGCTGAAAAGTTTAGGGATAAAATGATTAAAGAATACCGTAATTTTTGGAACAAAGAACGCGTAGCCAAGGCTGAAAAGCAAGGTCTGTCGCCTATCGAAGCGACAATACTAGCATCTATAGTTCATAAAGAATCTGTTAAAAAGGACGAGCGTCCTAGGATTGCTGGTGTTTATTTAAACCGTTTGCGATTAGGAATGCCTCTTCAAGCAGATCCAACAGTGATTTTTGCCATTAAAAAGAGAGATAACGATTTTGACCAAGTAATCAAAAGAGTGTTTTATAATGACTTAACGATGGCTTCTCCTTACAATACTTATGTCAATATAGGACTTCCTCCTGGACCTATCGCGATGCCTGATATTACTGCATTAGAAGCAGTGTTAAATCCAGAAAAAAATGATTTTATTTATTTCTGTGCTAGTGTTGATCGTTTTGGTTACCATGAATTTGCAGCGACTTTAGCAGAGCATAATAAAAATGCAAAAAAATATTCAGACTGGATTAACGCCCAAGGAGTAAAAAGATAGTTTTGGGTTATAGAAAATATTTAGTTCTTATCTTTTTCATAGTTGCATGTTCGTTGTCTTATGGCCAAAATGGATTAAATAAATTCTTAAAGCCGTCTGATACACTAAATGCAAAAAGGCAAAACACTGTGTTACTTTCTGAGGGTTTGTTAGCTACGGCAACTTTAGCTGCCTTAAACCAGTTGTGGTATGCTGACTATCCACAATCTCAATTCCATCTCATTAATGACACTGAGGAATGGCTCCAAGTGGATAAAGTTGGACACGCCTATTCGTCTTATCAGTTAGGAAGATTTAGTTCTGAGGCGCTTAAGTGGAGTGGTGCTTGTCAAAAAACACAGTTGTTGTATGGTGCTGGAGTAGGTTTTGCATTTTTAACAACTGTCGAGCTAATGGATGGTTTTTCTTCAGAATGGGGGTTCTCTATGGGGGATATTGTCGCTAATGCTTCTGGAACTGCCTTATATGTTTCACAAGAATTAATCTGGAATGAACAACGAATCCAACCCAAATTCTCCTTTCACAGAACACAATATGCAGCAATTCGTCCTACTGCCTTAGGAGAAAACTTAGCCGAAGAAATTCTAAAAGATTATAACGGTCAAACCTATTGGCTATCGGTCAATTTGCATTCATTTGCAAAAGCATCAAAAATTCCCAAATGGTTAAATCTTGCAGTGGGTTATGGAGCCGACGGAATGCTGTCTGGAAACGGGGATTATTCTGACAAAAAGAACCTTTCCGCATCGGGAAGAAAACGACAGTTTTATCTTAGTTTTGACGTTGATCTGACGAAAATCGATACAAATTCACCTTTTTTAAAGACTTTTTTCACGGTTTTTAATTCGATCAAAATCCCCGCTCCATCGATTGAATACTCACTTAATGAGGGATTTAGAACTCACATTTTGTATTTTTAGACAACTTTAACGGGTTGATTTTCAGTATTATAAATTTTATTGTATCTTTGCACGCAGAAATTTCTTAACGGGACAGCGTTTTGAAGAAAAACAATTTATGGTAAAGAAGTGGTATTTTTATGCAAGTTTAACTATTATTATAGCCTTTTTAAGTTCCGGTTTTAAGCCGCTTAAATTAGACACAAATAAATGGTTTCTAGTAAAAAACACAGATGGGAAACAATACTTATATCCATCTTTAGAACAAGAAGATTACACCAATTTGAATATTCCTTTTACTGGAAATTTATTTATTGGTTTTAAAGAAGCATTAGGTTACAAAGAATCTGAAGGAAAATACAAAAAAATTAATTCTCTTGGTTATTTAGGTAAATACCAGTTTGGCGTTGAAACCTTAAAATCAGTTGGAATTCATGATAGCCTTCTATTCTTAAGAAGTCCTAAGATGCAAGAAAGAGCTTTTGTAGCGCTTTTATCTAAAAACAAAGCGATTCTACAAGATGTTATCGAAAAATATGAAGGTACTGAAGTCAACGGTATCTTAGTCACAGAATCGGGAATTTTAGCAGCTGCTCACTTAGGAGGTGCTGGATCTGTGAAAAGATATTTTAAGAACAATGGGAAAAGGTACATAAAAGATGCCTATGGGACTTCGATTAGAAGTTATATGAAGGCATTTGGTGGGTATGATACCTCTTTTATAACTGCAAATATAAATGCAGTAGTAAGTTTAAAATAACGATCTTATTGATTTAAAAAAAATAAAGGCTGTACAAGTTTATCTTGTACAGCCTTTATTGCAGTGTTAATATGTTAATTCACTTTAATAATATCTCCATTAGCTTTAACGATTAATTTTCGAGTTTCTTTGTCCTTTTTAATTTTGAGGTTATATTGTTTTTTAATGATGTCTCCTTCTTCTTGAGTATACAGATATTTATCATTCACAATAGTCCACCCTGGATACGTTTTGTAAATAGAGTAAATGACCTTGCTGGGTAATCGTACATTTTTATAATTTTCAATAACTCTGATTAGCTTTCCTTTTTCATTATAAGTCGCAGATAAGGATCCATTTTTAGTTTCCATTAGGACTAAGTAGTTTTCATAACCTTCATAATCTTTACCTAAATCATAGGCAATAAATTTTTCCTCCATACGTCTTACTGTTTGATCGGGATTTTGATCTGGAATATAAACTGAAAAGTCAGCTCCCGCTCTTTTTATGACAACTGCAGGTAATTCTTCCATTTTAACCATGCCACTCTCAGCATTTTTTTTTGTTTTGACTTGGGCATAAGCCGGAACACTTAAACCGATAATTAATAGGGTAATAATAAATGATTTCATGATGTTATGTATTTAAGTTAATAATGTGGTTACATATAAAAATTCATCATTTGGAGCAATGTAAGTGATTGTTAAACAATGGTTTGTGTGTCTGTTTAAAAAGCTCACTATTGTAAAGTTACTCTTTTTAAGTCCCTAAAGTGTTAATTATAATACTATGTTTTGTTAATAAATAGTAGGTTTTTCCAGATAATTTAATAAGATTTTTCAGAAGTTGAATTCTATTTTGTAATAAATAGTGTAGTTTTACAAGTATGCTATTTTAAATTTTATTGCTTGCGAGGAGAAAATACACCAAAAAAGAGCTGTTTAGATAAATAAACAGCCCAAGGTTATTTTATTTAAATTCCTGCTACAATTTCGCCGTCAGGATGAACGGTTAATTTCCGGGTTTTACTTCCTTTTTTGATTTTTAAATTATATTGTTTTTTCTGTACATCACCTTCCTTCTGAGAATACAAGTATTTATCATTTACAATTTCCCATCCAGGAAACTTTTTGTATACAGAATATATCACTTTGCTAGGTAATTTTACATTTTTATAATTTTCGACCACTCTAATTAGTTTTCCTTTTTCATTATAGGTAGCTGCGAGTGAACCATCTTTGATCTCCATAATTACGAGATAAGTTTCGTAACCCTCATAATCTTTACCTAAATCATAAGCAATAAACTCATCTTCTAACTTTCTGATTTTTTGATCAGCATTTCTGTCCGGAAGGTACACTGAGAAATCAGAACCAGCACTTTTAATTACTACCGCTGGTAGATTTTCAAGATTAATATTTCCGTTTTTAGTCTCATTTTCCATTGTATCCTGAGAATAGGATAGAGTTGTTACTCCTAGGAATAACAATATTATAATATACGCTTTCATAATAGTTGATTTTTATTGTTAATAATTCGAAATAGAATAAATTGTAAGGCTTATATTTACTTCCCCTTTTTGTTAGATAATGTATTCTAAATAAATATTTTAAAAATTCACTTTAAGATCTGGAGCGTTTATAATTGTCTTCATTTATAAAGGTAACGCTATTGTTAGCTACTGATTGTTAATGAGTTATGTAATAATTTGTTAATTAACATTGGCTTGTCAAGCTTTGATTTAATAGGAATTAATAAGGTTTTTTAATGAGATTAATTTTTAGAAATTGATAAAATACAGTTGGTAACTGTTTAACTCCCTGATTATATAAAATCATTATTCCTGTATGGTTAACTGTAATAAATTTCCACGGAAGTGACACAAAACTGTTTCCAACTATGATTAACGCTGGTTTTTTTAAGGCTTAAATGCGAAAATTCTATTATAGGAGATTTAGAAGCTGTTCTGGACTATTTTAGCTTTTATTCTATTAAAATAAATCTTGAGAACTTTCTAATTTGATTGTAATCAAAAAATAAATACTTTAATATTCTGATTTACAGACTTAAAGCTTTATTTTTACTATACAGGAAAAGATATGTTTTCATGGGGGCAACTATTTTTAATATGATATTGAGATTGTTAGCAACGCAACAGGATTTTAAAAAAACTGTTGGGTTAATTTTGGTTTTGCTATCGCCTCTTATGTTATTGTCGCAGAACAAACTATATCAAAAGGCGGGCACTCCTATCAATAAAATTGCAAAAGAGCAACATACTTTCAAGTTGCTAAATGAGACCTTTCAGTATTGTGATACAGATTTTGACGGATTTGTTACAGTCAATCTCAAAGAAATAAAAGAATATATTTTTGAGCAAAATTTAGATCAATTTGGAACTGAAGGTGGAATATTTATTAGCACCAGGAATGGTAATGTTTATTTTGTGACCGATGTTGAAAGCAGTCCTACTAGAACATTAGTTTGTTCTAATAATTTCGGTTCGGGAATGTTAGATATTGCCATCAATAAAAATGGGGAGATGTATGTAGCGGTATCAAATAAAATTTATAAGATAAACGAAACTACCTGCCAAATCGAAGTTACCTATGATTTTAATTTTAGTGACTGGGTGACATCACTTTCATTTGATAGAAATAATAATCTCTATTTAGGGGGTTTTGATAGTAAGGTATACCGGTTAGAAAGTGGTAATTATGATCAATTAGTTACATGGCATGATTTTGGAGCTGGGCAGGCGGCAGGGGATTTTGTAATGTATCAAGACAAAATGTATATTGCTTGGGATCTGGGTGGCTCTACAAGACTCTATGAGGTAACTGTTGACGCTAGTACTAATTACATTTCTCATGTAGATCTTGGGGTCTTACCAAACAACACCTATGGCTTAGCAAGTGAACTTGGATTTCTATATGGCGTTACTAGCTCGCAGTTGTACAAAATAAATCTTAGTCCGTTGTCATTTAATTTAGTTTTGGCTAATACTGGTTTTGATGATTGGTATGGAGCAGCAGGGAAAAATGAAGCAGTTGAAATTCAAACTAATGTGTTTGAAACATTGATAGATGCTCAAAACAATCAAAATGCGTTACCTGATTCGTGGATTAATACCGTATCAGGAGGACAAACAGTCTATGTTGCCCTAACAAATATTATTAATAACCAGCAAGTAATAGTTCCAGTAGATCTAGTAATTGGGGTTCCTCCCACCTTTACTGATCCTAGTCCAGTTGTTAACTGTGTTAGCAATAGCTCAGGGACTGCATTCAACCTTCTCGCTTTAGAGCCTGAAATTGTGGGCCTTCAAAATAATATTGATGTCCGCTTTTTCGAAAGTGAGCAAGACGCAGTTACAGATACAAATCCATTACCAGATACTATTGCGATTACGAGCACAGACAAGCAGATATTTGTGCGAATGGAAAACACGCAGACTTCATGTTTAGCAATTTATGATTTTACTATTACAACTAGGAGCGCTCCAGTTTACGATGCTTTAAATAACATCTATTACTGTAGAGCTGTAAATTATCCTATTCGAATTCCTATAGATTTACAAGAAAAAGAAGCTGAAATTATTGGAAATCAAAGCTTAACAGACTTTAAAACTAGTTTTTATCAATCCAGTCAAGACGCTAATTTAGAGATTAATGAAATTACACAAGCTTTTTTACTGGAGACTACACAAAAGGATATTTTTGTAAGAATGGAAGACAGTAACACCGGTTGTTATGAAATCAAAACCTTTACAATTTATACCGTACCGGAGGTAGAAACAGATTCGTTTGATTTTATTGTAGAAACCACTGACTGGACGTACAACGATAACAGTATCCACATTTTTGTATCAGGGAATGGCGATTTTGAATATTCAATTGATGGTACTAATTATCAAATTGAGCCTGTTTTTGAACATTTAGCCACAGGAAGTTATGAAGTTCATGTACGCGATAAAACGGATTGTAGTGCGGTGATAAAAGAGGTGTTACTATTGATGTATCCTAATTTTTTTACACCAAATGCAGATGGGTTCAATGATTATTGGAATATAAAATATACAGCACAGGAACCCAATATGAAAATTTATATTTTTGATAGGTATGGTAAATTACTACGTTCTTTAAGTCCGCTTGAAGTAGGATGGGATGGCAATTATCATGGAAGACCTATGCCTTCTACTGATTACTGGTTCTTAGTTATCAGAGAAGATAAGAGAGAGCATCGAGGTCATTTCACCTTAAAGAGATAATGTATGCTGTCAATAAAAATATTCGGTTCTAATCAATGAAGATTAGAACCGAATTAATGGAGTTATTATGTTACTAAATGACTTTAGTCAATTAGAATTTCTAAAATTTTTATAGCTGCTTCACTGATTTTTGTACCAGGTCCAAAAACGGCAACTGCTCCTGCATCAAATAAATACTGGTAATCCTGTGCAGGAATAACACCTCCTACAACTACCATAATGTCTTCACGGCCATATTTTTTAAGTTCTTCAATAACTTGAGGGACTAGAGTTTTATGCCCTGCCGCTAATGATGAAACGCCTAAAATATGGACGTCATTTTCAATAGCTTGTTTAGCTGCTTCGGCAGGTGTTTGAAATAAGGGGCCAATATCGACATCAAAACCGACATCAGCATAGCCGGTAGCCACTACTTTTGCGCCTCGATCGTGACCATCTTGTCCCATTTTAGCAATCATTATTCGTGGACGACGTCCTTCTTGCTTAGCAAAGGCGTCTGCTAGTTTTTTTGCTTGCTCAAAACTTTTATCGTCTTTAATTTCTTTACTATACACACCGCTAAAGGATTTAATTTGTGCTTTATACCTACCAAAAACTGTTTCTAAGGCATCACTGATTTCACCAAGTGTAGTTCTATTACGTGCCGCATCTACTGCAAGCTCTAATAGATTACCTTCGCCTGTTTGAGCACAATGGATTAGTTTCTGTAATGATTCTTGAACTTTTTCACTATTTCTAGTTGCTTTTATTTTTTCTAGTTGTTCTAATTGTTGTTTACGAACCATTTGGTTGTCTACATCAAGAATATGCAACGGATCTTCTTTTTCTAAGCGGTATTTATTAACCCCCACAATAATATCTTGTCCACTGTCAATACGTGCTTGCTTTCTAGCGGCAGCTTCTTCAATTCTCAGTTTTGGAATTCCTGCTTCAATAGCTTTGGTCATACCACCTAACTCTTCTACTTCTTCAATAAGTTTCCAAGCATTTTCGGCTATTTCATTGGTCAGACTTTCTACATAATAACTTCCAGCCCAGGGATCCACCGTTTTGGTGATTTTAGTTTCTTCTTGTAAAAATATTTGGGTATTTCTAGCAATTCTGGCAGAGAAATCTGTGGGTAAAGCGATCGCTTCATCTAAAGCGTTAGTGTGCAAAGATTGTGTCCCTCCAAAAGCAGCTGCTGTCGCTTCGATGCAAGTTCGTGCTACATTATTAAAAGGATCTTGTTCCGTTAAACTCCACCCACTTGTTTGACAATGTGTTCTAAGCGCCAGAGATTTATCATCTTTTGGGTTAAACTGTTTAACTAGTTTTGCCCAGATCATTCTTCCTGCACGCATTTTAGCAATTTCCATAAAATGATTCATGCCTATAGCCCAAAAGAAAGAGAGGCGAGGAGCAAAATCATCAATTTTCATTCCTGTAGCTAATCCTGTTTTTATGTATTCTAAACCATCTGCTAAAGTATACGCTAGTTCAATATCAGCTGTAGCGCCTGCTTCTTGCATGTGGTATCCAGAAATAGAGATGGAATTGAATTTCGGCATTTTTTTACTGGTATATTCGAAAATATCAGCAATAATTTTCATCGAAGGAGTAGGAGGATAGATGTAGGTGTTGCGCACCATAAATTCCTTTAAAATATCGTTTTGAATGGTTCCTGATAATAACTCTGGTTTTACACCTTGTTCTTCAGCAGCGACGATGTAGAATGCCATGATGGGTAAAACGGCACCATTCATAGTCATTGAAACCGACATTTGGTCTAAAGGAATCTGGTCAAAAAGCACTTTCATATCTTCAACAGAATCTATTGCTACTCCTGCTTTCCCTACGTCTCCCACTACACGTTCATGATCAGAGTCATAACCCCGATGTGTAGGCAAGTCAAAGGCAATGGATAAGCCTTTTTGTCCAGCTGCAAGATTACGTCTATAAAAGGCGTTGCTTTCTTCGGCGGTTGAAAATCCGGCATATTGTCTAATGGTCCATGGTCTACGTACATACATAGTCGTATACGGGCCACGTAAATTAGGAGCAAATCCTGCTCCAAAATCAAGATGGGTAAGGTTTTCTATATCCTTTTCAGAATAAGTGGGTTTTAGTTCAATGTTTTCGGCAGTTAAGAAACCTTCAGTCTGTTCTATTTGACTAAGTGGTTCTTTTTTAATGCTTTCTAATTGAATATGTTTGAGGTCATTTCGTATCATCTGAGGATCTTAATTTGCACTATTTGTAATGAATTGTTAGCTCTAGCTTTTATTCTGTTGCTAGTCGTTCTTGTTCTACTTTCTCGGCTAATCGCTTTTCGATTATGGGAGTAATCAATGTTTTCCTTGGATTCATTTTCACAAAAGGGAACAGTTCTAAATCCTGCTTCATGTGGTCGTCTTTATTAGGGTATTTATTTGTTCCTAATAAAACTTCTTTTCCGGTGTCAAAAAGCTCTTGCTCTTTGTCAGCACTTTCCTGAATCTTTCTTTTGATAATCCCTTCATTCAATTGCTTAAGGAAACCGCCATTAGCTTCTATATCTTTAAATAAAACCAGTGCTTTTTCTGCTAATTGATTGGTTAGTGTTTCAATATAATAACTACCATCAGCAGTATTGTTTACTTTGTCAAAATAGCTTTCATTTTTAAGCACTAAGAGTTGATTTCTAGCAATACGATCGCCAAATTCATTGTCCTTGTGGTAGAGGGAATCATAAGCTAGGTTTGCCACAGTATCTGCACCACCAATTATTGCCGACATACATTCTGTTGTAGTGCGAAGCATATTGACATTATAATCGTACAATGTTTTGTTTCGCTTAGTAGGTGTTGCTAAAATATGGCAATCTAAATCATGGTTGTATTCTTTAGCAATAAGTTTATATAAAATTCTTATTGCGCGTAGTTTAGCTATTTCAAAAAAGTAATTTGTTCCTACAGCTACTTTAATAACCACTTTTTGATTGATAATAGGAATTCTATTAAAATACTCATTTGCATGTGCTAAAGCGTAAGCAATTTGTTGCACCATATTAGCACCTGCATTTTGATACAAACTAGAGTCGATACTAATAATGGAATTTGTAGTAATAGAATTGGCTAGCAAATTGAGGCTATCAAAATTAGTTTTTTCCGCTGTTGGAAACCAATTACCATCCTTAGCTAATTGTCCTATTGGATCTAAATTGTAATAAAATGTTGCCTTGTGCTGTACCGCTATCTGCTCAATTTTTTTAACGAAATCGATTGAAAAAAAGTTCATGTTAAAATAAACAGGTATATTTTGTAATGGTAATTTTTCTAATAGTTTTTCTACAGCTATCGATTCATCTTCTATGGTAAAACGTAAACTTTCAGCACCGCGATTAATGGAGTCTAAAGCACGTTCTACTGATTTGTCAACGTCGTAAACAAAGATATTTTGACAGATTTTAAATTCAGTAGCTTTAGTCTCTACTGCTAATGATTTTGAAAATTCGTCTTTATGATAAAAAGGTTTTACCTTAATGTCTTCAGGAGAATTCCATATTAAAGTATCGTTGTAATCTGCTCCTTTAAGTTCAAACTGGATTTTTTGTTTCCATTGTTTGGATGAAACAGACTCGAAATCTTCGAATTGATTAATAGCCATTTTTATTTTTTTATAATTCAAGATTTAGTATTGTTAGCAATGCTGTCGCTTTCAAACTCTATGATGTATATGTCTTCATTTTCTTTCTTCATGAAGTACTTCTCGCGAGCATACTTTTCTATTTGTTCAGGATTTTTTAGCTGCTTGATTTGCTCTTCGTCCTTTTTGATTTCTTCTTGATAGTATGTTTTGTTATCCTCTAATTCACTAATTTGATTGTCTAAAAAGCGATGATCAAAATAAGAATAGTTGTCTAGAAAAACCATCCAGGTGATAAAAAACAATAGTGCCCAAACGTATTTGTTGCTCACAAATTTAAACCATGATTTGTCTTTATAGGGGTTTTTCATTTTGATGTTTTTTTAGCCCTGATGGAAACGGTATCCTTATATGCCGGGGTTCGGCATATAAGATTAAGTGTACAGCAGGAAGTAGCTCCTTATTTTAGAAAAAAATCGAAAAGCTACCGGATAACGTATAGCTGTGATAAATTTACAATAAAATTATAGAATTCTTTGATTAATTACCGCACGAACGACATCAATTGCTACAGTATTGTATTTGTCATTAGGGATAATGATGTCAGCAAAAGCTTTTGTAGGCTCAATAAATTGCTGGTGCATGGGTTTTAATGTATTTTGGTATCGGTTTAAAACTTCGTCCATATCACGACCACGCTCTGCAATATCTCTTTTTAAACGACGAATTAGACGCTCGTCAGAGTCGGCATGAACGTAAATTTTTACGTCAAATAAATCTCTTAATTCTGGATTTGCTAGAATTAAGATTCCCTCAACAATCATTACTTTTCTAGGGTGCGTAGTAATAGTATCTTCAGTTCTATTGTGTGTTACAAAAGAATATACGGGTTGTTGAATCGTTTTTTCGGCTTTAAGTTCTTTAAGGTGAGAAACTAAAAGTTCAAAATCGATGGCACGGGGATGATCAAAATTGATCAGTGCACGTTCATCAAAACTTAAATTATGATTTTCTTTATAGTATGAATCCTGAGAAATAATACCTACTTCTGTTTCTGGTAATTCATTCATAATCTGATGAACAACGGTTGTTTTACCGCTTCCTGTTCCGCCTGCAATCCCTATGATAAGCATAAAATAGTTAAGTTTATTTGTTTTGCTGCAAAAATAGGAATTTATCGATTGAAAATAGAGAATTGCTAAATTAGAATTAGTATTTATTATTTGTTTTAAACTTTGTTCTGGTTTTAGTATTATTTGTTGCTAATCTATCGGGTATTTATAGGTTTGCTTTTAAAAATCTTACGTTTTAACTCTTTTGTCTACTGCTGCCTTTAGAAAAAAAAGAGCGCTAAATAACTTTAGCGCTCCTAGGTAAAAAGAATTCAGATCTTACTTATTTATTCTTCTTTGCTTTTATCATCATCTCGAGCTGGTCCCAAAGTTCTTCTGGAATCGCTTCCAGTAAATTGAACTGCCCAGCTCCTTTTAACCATTCACCGCCATCAATCACAACAACTTCACCATTTATATATGCCGAAAAATCAGATACTAAATAGGCTGCTAAGTTGGCTAATTCCTGATGGTCTCCCACACGCTTTAAAGGCACTTTCTTAGCCATGTCAAATTTTTCAGCGAGATCTCCAGGAAGTAATCTGTCCCAGGCTCCTTTAGTAGGGAAAGGTCCTGGCGCAATAGCATTAGTACGAATACCGTATTTTGCCCATTCTACTGCTAAACTGCGTGTCATAGCAAGTACTCCAGCTTTGGCAGTGGCACTTGGAACAACATACGCTGATCCAGTCCAGGCATAAGTGGTTACAATATTTAAAACGGTAGCAGCTGTTTGTTTAGTATCTATCCAATGTTTACCAAAAGCAAGCGTACAGTTTTTTGTTCCCTTTAAAACAATGTCAATAACAGTATCAAAAGCGTTGGCCGATAATCTTTCTGTTGGAGAAATAAAATTCCCAGCAGCATTGTTGAGTAATACATCTACTTTGCCAAAAGCTTTTAAAACTTCCTGTAACATGTTTTCGACCTCTTCATAATGACGCACGTCACACTGGAGTGGGAGACAAGTTCCTCCCGTTTCAGTTTCGAGTTCTGATGCAGTGTTTTTTAATTTATCTAAATCTCTAGAGGTAATAGCAACTGCAGCACCTAACTCTAAGAAATATTTTGTCATAGCTTTTCCTAGTCCGCTACCACCACCAGTAACTACAATTACTTTTCCTTTAAGGGCATCGTCGCGTAACATTTTGTCAGTATAAGTCATGAGAGTTGTTTTTATTGTAAATATAGTAAATTAATTTAGTATGCGTGCATACTAAATTAATTTACTATATTTACTTTATATTTGGCATAACCTCTTGGCTGCCTCTTCTAGGGTAAGATTGTCTTTTGCAAAACAAAACCGAATTAACTTTAAATCTTTGCCGTTAGCATAAAAGCTAGATATAGGAATTGCGGCAACTCCATGTTCGATGATTAATCGTCTACAGAAATCTACATCATTTTCAGTTGAAATTTTTGCGTAAGAAGCGGCTTGGAAATAAGTTCCTTCACAAGGCAATAGCTCAAATGGACTATTTTTAAGTAGTGATCTAAAGAAGTCTCTTTTTTCAAGATAGTTTTGGCTGATGTCATTTACCGAAACAGTTTCAAGGTAATTACTTATCGCAATTTGAGAAATACTATTGACACTAAACACTACAAATTGATGTACTTTTTTTATTTCTTTCATCAAATGTTCAGGGGCGATGAGGTAGCCTATCTTCCAACCAGTAATATGAAAGGATTTTCCAAACGAGGATACAATAACAGCACGGTTGATTAATTTTTTACGTGTATTTAGCGATAGGTGCTTTTGTTCAAAAGTAATGTATTCGTAAACTTCATCAGAAAGCAAAATTATGTTCGGGTATTTTTCCAAAATATTTTCTAGTGCCTCTAAGTCAGCGTGGGTTAAAATCTTGCCTGTGGGATTATGCGGACTGTTAATGATTAACATTTTGGTTTTTGACGAGCAGGCTTCTTCAATTTTTAACCAATTGGGTGTGTAATCATCTTTTAATGCAATACGAACAGGAACGCCCTTGCACAATAGAATAGGTGCTTCATAACAATCATAACTTGGATCCAGAAGGATAACTTCATCATTTGTATCTACCAAGGCCTGAATTGTGGTAAATATAGCTTGTGTAGCACCAGCGGTTACTAAAATTTCAGTATCGGGAATAACCGTTCTATCATACGATTGATTTGTTAGTGCAGCTATTTTATCCAATAGAGGTGGGTAACCTGCCATAGGTAAATATTGATGGACATTTTCACTGGCCAACTTTTCAATAATGGCGGTCAATCTTTTATCTACCGGAAAATTAGGGAAGCCTTGCGAAAGATTTATCGCATTGTACTCTGCCGCCATTTTTGACATTGTTGTAAAAATGCTTGTGCCTATATTTGGAAGTTTACTCATAAAAAAATCATTAATTCTTTTTATAAAAATAGTTATTTTATAAAAAGAATTAATGATTTTAACTTATTAAAAAAGGAGACTACAGTTTACATTTTGTGAATAATAAATATCGTAGGACGTTTATGTAAGTCTATTGTTTCTTTTTTCCAGGCTGCAATTTTCTTAGTTTTGATATATTCTGTGGGCAAAGTAATATCTGTAGCGATACAAAGATGCGTTTCTGGATTAAGAGTTTGTAATAAATCTTCTAGTAATTTATTGTTACGATACGGTGTTTCAATAAAAATTTGAGATTGATTTTTTTCGAACGAAATTCTTTCTAAACTCTTGAAACTGGCTCTTTTTTCGTCTTTTTCAATAGGTAAATAACCATGAAATGTAAAACTTTGACCGTTCATTCCAGAAGCCATCATTGCCAATAGGATAGAGGAAGGTCCAACTAAAGGCACCACTTGTATTCCTTTGTCGTGTGCTAATTTTACGATTACTGCACCAGGATCAGCCACGCCAGGGCAGCCAGCTTCACTCATTAAGCCCACATTTTTACCTTCTAATAAAGGTTTAATGAAATCAAGATGTTCTTTTACTTCAGTACGTTTATTTAAAGTAAATAGAATTAATTCTGATTGCTTTTTTTCGGGGTTAACCTCTTTGATAGATTTTCGAGCGGTCTTCTCGTTTTCAACTATATAATGGTCAATGAAATCAATTGTTCTTTTGACAGTTTGTGGTAAAACATCCATAGGATCGCAATCTCCCATTGTAGTTGGGATTAAATACAATTTTCCTAAAAGAGTAGTTGGTTTCATAATGCTCATTTTTATTTGTAACTAATTTAATAGCACAAAGAACGGCATTAATATGGAAAAATAGAGAAGGAGTTCTTTAAAATTAATTTGGGGTAAATGTCTTTTAGGCGTGTTTTGCTATTAGTTTTTCGGCAATAACATCACATACTTCATCCAGCATTTGATAGACAATTTGAAAACCATTGTTTAAACCAAAATAAGGATCCGGTACATCTACATTTTCATTAGGGAATAACTCATTCAAAATGATTTGTACTTTGTCTTTTTGCTCTTGGCTGTTACTAAGTTCAATAACATCATTGTAATTAGACTTATCCATCACATAGATATAATCAAAAGAGTCAAAGTCAGCTTTTTTAAACTGTCTTCCTTTTTGTAGGGAAATGTCTAATTTGTTTTTTTGAGCAGTAGCTATAGATCGTGCATCTGGAGAATGGCCTACATGCCAAGAACCCGTACCAGCAGAATCTACAATAAATTTATCTTTGGGTAGCTTAGAAGCAAGTATACCTTCGGCCAGTGGTGACCTACAGATATTTCCTAAACAAACCATTAAAATTTTTACGGGCATGATGCTTTTATAGCGTTAATTTTTTATGAATGTCATCAACAAATTTCTTAAACTGTTTGTCTGTTGCTACTAAATTGTCAACGGTTTTACAAGCATGCAATACAGTGGCATGATCGCGGTCTCCAATTTGAGATCCAATATTAGCCAAAGAGGCTTTAGTGAATTTTTTAGCAAAGAACATAGCCAGTTGTCTCGCTTGTACAACATGTCTTTTTCTTGTTTTTGACTGTAATGTTTCTAAATCCAGTTGGAAATAATCAGAAACAATTTTTTGAATGTAGTCAATTGAAATTTCGCGTTTTACATTTTTCACAAATTTCTCAACAACGCTTTTGGCTAATTCAATAGTTACCTCTTTTTTATTAAAAGAAGATTGTGCTATCAAAGAGATGATGGCACCTTCTAACTCGCGTACATTAGATTTAATGTTGCGGGCTACGTATTCTATAATTTCCTCAGGAATCTCTACACCATCGCGGTATAGGATGTTTTTAAGGATTGAAATTCTTGTTTCGTAATCTGGTTGATGTAACTCTGCTGATAGTCCCCATTTAAAACGAGATAATAAACGTTGTTCAATATCTTGCATATCAACAGGAGCCTTATCAGAAGTTAAGATAACCTGTTTTCCATTTTGATGCAAGTAATTGAAAATATGGAAGAATACATCTTGCGTTCCTGATTTTCCCGAAAGAAATTGTACGTCATCAATGATTAACACATCAATCAACTGATAGAAGTGAATGAAATCATTTCTATTGTTTTTCTTAACAGAGTCAATGTATTGTTGCGTGAATATTTCAGCTGAAATGTATAAAACCGTCTTCTCAGGATATTTGTCTTTAATTTCAACACCTATAGCATGTGCTAAGTGCGTTTTACCTAAACCTACACCACCAAAAATAAGTAATGGGTTAAAAGAGGTTCCTCCCGGTTTATTAGCTACTGCCATACCTGCTGAGCGAGCTAGTCTATTTGAATCTCCTTCAAGAAAATTGTCAAAACTGTAATTAGCGTTTAACTGTGATTCAATTTTTAAGTTTCTGATTCCTGGAATTACAAATGGATTCTTTAATTCGGGATCTAAATTCTTAAAAGGAGCATCAACGTTCTGAGGTTTCATTGGAGCCCGATTGGCACTTGGTAACTGTTCTGTAAACGGTTGTTTGTTACCATAAGTGTTTTCCATCTTAATTTTATAAAGTAACTTTGCGTTTTTACCAAGTTCTTTAGTCAAGGCAACTTTTAATAATTTCACATAGTGTTCTTCCAACCATTCGTAGAAAAATTTACTAGGAACTTGAATGTATAATGCGTTATCGGTAAGTTCAACTGATTTAATTGGTTCAAACCAAGTTTTATAGGCTTGGTCCTGAATGTTGTCTTTAATAAAAGACAAACAGTTTTCCCATACTGATTGAGCAGTTTTGTTCATAAATTCTGTTAAATTATTTTATTTAGTAATCGTTACCTTATAGAAAAAGAAGTTGAAATATCGTTTTTTTTCGGGGTAACAAATATGTGAACAAATTTCTGTAAAAAAAAATAATTAGAGGTTGAATTTGTAGAAATAAAGTTGTAAGTAAGGAGAGCTTGGTAAAATGTTAATGTAAAAAACCACAAAAACAATTATGAGAGAACATGAATTTAAAGTTCGAGTTAGGTACTCGGAAACAGACCAAATGGGAGTAGTTTATCATGGTAATTATGCTCAGTATTTTGAGATGGGACGTGTGGAATGGCTTAGAAACCTTGGGGTTTCGTATAAATGGATGGAAGAGAACGGAATTATGCTTCCTGTGGTCTCGTTAAACATTAATTATAAAAAACCGGCCCGATATGATGATTTGTTAACTGTTAAAACTATATTTAAAAGTCAGACTACTGTCAAGATAGAATTTGACTACGAGATTTATAATGAGCAAAATGAGTTATTAACAATTGCAAGCTCAACTTTGGTTTTTGTAGACATGAAAACAGCTCGTCCTACCGCTCCTCCTGAGTATGTAAATGAGAAGCTATTGCGAATTTAAAATTTGGAATAATTAATACTAGTTATTCTTTAATTTTGATATCAATTTCATATAAAGAATTAAAAATGTCGAATATTAATTCGGCATTTTTTTTTCGAGTTTTTAATTCAGTTATTCCTATAGGTAGTCCCGTTTCTTCTTTTATCTCCATTTCTTGCGTTACAATTTCAAGATTTTTTTCTTTAATCACACGCATCACTTTATTCATATTGATGTAATCAAAAGAAATTAAATAATGAACATCAATTGTTTTTTCAATAACTTCACAAGATTCTAATACCATTTGTGCAGTTGCTTTATAAGCAGAAATTAATCCACCAACTCCTAATTTTGTTCCTCCAAAAATTCTCGCTACAATAACCACAACGTTAGTTACATCAAAGGACTGAATTTGTCCATAGATGGGCATACCGGCACTGTTGCTAGGTTCACCATCATCATTAGCTCTATAACTGAGATTTTCTGTTCCTATTTGATAGGCATAACAAAAGTGGCCTGCGTGAGGGTGTTTCTTTTTTAAAGTATCCAGAATGGGTTTTAGCTCCTCTTCTGATGCAATAGGGTAGGCGTAACCAAAAAATTTACTGTTTTTTTCTTTGTATAAGAGTTCATCAGCAACGGTGGCAATTGTATTGTACGTGTCTTTAATTTCCAAAAGTGTGTTTTAGATGATTTGTTTATCGAATAAGTCTATAACGTCTTCTTCTCCTACTTTTAAATTCCAAACATGCATACCTAAAGAATGGGCTGTATCTGTATTTTCTTTTTTATCATCTACAAATAGTGTTCTCTTTGCTTGCAGGTCTTGATCACTTAAAACAAAATTAAAGATGGAAGGATCTGGTTTTCTCATACCCATTTCAAAGGAGAAGTATACTTTTTCAAAACAGTGGTAAAAATCGCGATAAAAGGAAGCGCCATTTTTTTGTTCAAAAGTATCGATATGTATTGCATCAGTATTGCTCAATAAAAATAAGCGGTATTTTGTAGATAACATTTGTAGAAATTCCAGTCGGTATAATGGAAAGTCAAGTAAAATAGCATTCCATGCTGAAGCGATTTCTTCTATACTAGCTTGGGGTACGAAATTTTGAATGCCAGATAAAAAAGCTTCCCGATTAATTTCTCCCTTTTCAAATTGAAAATTGAGTTGGTTTAAATCTTCGTTCCAAGTTTGTAAACCCAATTTACTTAAACCATCAGCTGTTGCTTTTTTATCTAAATTGATAAAAACATCACCAAAATCAAAAATAATACTATCAATCATGGTTTCTTATTATTGTTAGTTCATCTTCTGCTATAAATTGCTTTTCAAAATCAGTGCAACTTACTTTAGGTGCCAGAGTACCTCCATTAAAGCATTTTGCGCCTTTAAAAATTCGTGCTTCATCCCACAGATTTGCATCTATGAAGGTTTGTAAAGTCTGTCTTCCTCCTTCAATTATAACTGATTGAATTTGATGTTTGTACAACAATGAGGAAATTCCCGCAGCTATATCTTGTTCAAAATCAATGCTATCAAAGATACAGTTTTCTTTTTCAACGCTTGACGTTGTTTTAGAAATTACAATTGTTTTAACGTCTCCATTATAAATATGATGGTCCGTTGAAATGCGATTGTTTTGATCCAATACAATTCTCGTTGGGTTATTTCCTGTCCAATCGCGTACATCTAAGTTTGGATTGTCGTCGAGAACAGTTTGCGTTCCTACAAGGATTGCTTGCTCTTCGCTTCTCCATTTATGTACTAATTGTCTGGAATAAGGATTAGTAATCCATACTGGTTTTAACTCCGTTTTCTCCTTTGGAGCAATAAAACCATCAGCGCTTTCGGCCCATTTTAAAATAATATAAGGTCTTTTCTTTTGATGAAAAGTAAAAAAACGTTTGTTAAGTTCTACGCACTCCTTATCTAAAATTCCCACTGTCACTTTAGCTCCCGCTTCAATTAACCTCTTAATGCCATTACCTGCTACCTTGATATTAGGATCTACAGTTCCTACTACAACATAGGGGATTTCATTTTTAATAATCAAATCGCAGCAAGGAGGTGTTTTTCCAAAATAACTACATGGTTCTAGACTGACATAGATTGTTGCTTTTTTAAGCAATGATTTGTCTTTTACAGATCGTATGGCATTAACTTCGGCATGACCTTCTCCTGATTTCAAATGCCAACCTTCCCCTATAATTTGGTCTTTATATACGATGACACTTCCTACTAAAGGATTTGGATAGGTAGTTCCTAAACCATTTTTGGCTAATTCAATGCAACGCTGGATGTATTTTTCATGTATTTTCACAGTACAAAAGTAATTATTTTTAAGTTTTAGCCGAAGCTTTAGGATAATTTTGAAACTACAGCAATTAACAACAAAGTATTTCTATTTTTGTGCTTAGGTAATTAATTAAAATAAATAATGGAGAATACCATCATAAGAAAAATTGAAAAAAGAGACAACCCAGCGGTTGCACAATTGATACGTTCCGTTTTTGACGAACTAAATATTCCAAAAGTGGGTACGGCTTATGAAGATCCATACCTTGATTTAATGTTTGAAGAATACAGTAAACCTAAATCTATTTACTATGTAGTTGAAATAGAAGGGCGAGTTGTAGGAGTAGCGGGTGTAGCACCATTAGAAAACGAGGCCGAAACGATTTGTGAATTGCAAAAAATGTATTTCTTGCCAGAAACCCGTGGAAAGGGAATAGGGAGCTTGATCATGGCGAAGTGCTTGCAAAGTGCTAAAGATTTTGGTTTTGAAAAATGCTATTTAGAGACGATGCCCTTTATGCTGGATGCTCAAAAACTCTATAAGAAAGTAGGATTTGAATATATTGATGCCCCTATGGGAAGTACCGGACATACTTCATGCCCTGTCTGGATGTTGAAAAAACTATAAATCAAGAATTTTTCATTGATAATACGATACAAGTAGTATGAATATTAAAGAATATAGAAATCAGTTTATTGCCACTCTTGCGCCCATTCATGGAGAAGGAGAGGCGGAGAGTTTCTTTTATTTAATCTTAGAAGATAAGCATCAATTAAAAAGAATTGATTTGGCTTTACAGTCAGAATTGGAGTTTTCCAGTGAAGCTATTTTGATTTGGAATGCATTTTTAGAGCAGCTGAAATTAGAAATTCCTGTTCAATACTTGTTAGGAAAAACTAGTTTTTATGGATTAGATTTTGAGGTTAATGAAAATGTATTAATTCCCAGACCAGAAACTGAGGAGTTAGTTTCGTGGGTTTTAGAAAGTCAAAAAGGGACTGAAAATAGTCAAGACAGTAAAATACTGGATATTGGAACGGGAAGTGGTTGCATTGCTATTTCTTTAGCCAAGAACAGAAAAAATGCTCAAGTATATGCTCTTGATGTTTCAGAGAAATCTTTGGCTACAGCCAAAAAAAATGCGCTTAACAATACTGTAGAAGTGCAATTTTTACTGCAAAATATTCTAGAAACGGAAAATCTGAATCAGTCGTTTGATATTATTGTTTCAAATCCGCCTTATGTTCGAAATCTTGAAAAAGCAGAAATTAAAAAGAATGTTTTAGATAATGAACCGCATTTAGCACTTTTTGTAGAGGATAACGATGCGTTACTATTTTATAGAAAAATTGCCCAGTTAGCTCAGAAGAATCTAAACCAAAATGGGCAATTGTATTTTGAAATCAATCAATATCTAGGAAAAGAAACTGTAGCACTTTTGCAGCAGCTTAATTTCAAAAATATTGAATTGAGAAAAGATATTTATGGTAATGACCGCATGATTAAATGCCATATTTAAAAAGCATGACTTTTATTCGTATCGTAAAGCTTCAATAGGATCTAATTTAGATGCCTTAATGGCAGGGTATAAACCAGAAATTATTGCGACCATAAAACTGGTTAGAAACGCTGCAAGGATAGCTGTCCATGGAATTACAAAAACAAAGTCCATTGCCGAGGCAATTCCAAATCCTATTAAGATTCCTATTATAATCCCAATTATTCCACCCATCTGACCGATTAATAATGTTTCAATAAAAAATTGGTAGGCAACGGTTGTTCGCTTAGCTCCTAATGCTTTTCGAACACCAATCTCTCGTGTGCGTTCTGTAACCGAAACTATCATGATGTTCATTAACGCAATTGAAGAGCCTAGAATGGTGATAATACCAATAATCCAAGAGGCAAATCCTAGGTATTGGGTAATGCTTAAAATTCTATTGATCAAATCATCACTGCGCACAATCCCGAAATTATTGTCTTTGATAGGCGTAAGCTTACGCACTCTACGCATGGTGCTGTTTGCGTCATCAATCGCTTGCTCTAAAAGTTCTTTTTTAGAAACCATTACACTCATGGTGTAGTTGATATTAGGCGCTGTAAATAGTGAGCGGGCAACTTGTATGGGAATCAAAACTCTTAAATCTTGGCTGTTGCCAAAGGTGGACCCTTTTTCTTTTAGTACACCAATCACTTTAAAACGTGCGCCGCGAATGGAGATTATTTTATCAATAGGGTTTACATCTTTTAGCAATCCTTTTTGGAAGTCAGAACCTACGATGCAAGAGTAAGTATTGTTGTCAATGTCAAAACTGGTAAAATTTCTACCTAAATCCGTTTCTAGTCCAGAATTAGTTAAAAAATATTCATCGACACCTAAAACTGAAATTTCAGGATCTGTCTTAGTAGCCTCAAATTTTACTTCGGCAGAACTGGTTGCTGTAAAGGAAAGAGAAGTTTCTGTAAATGGGTATTTGTATTTATTTTTGAAAGCTACAGCCTCGGGATAGGAAATAATAGGATTGATTATTTCACGTTCATTACTTCCCTGTCTTCTGGTGACATTTTCATATTGTTTAATATTAAATGTATTGGCTCCCATGGAAGCAAAGTCTGAGGATATAGTGTTCTCTAATGCCGATACGACAGTTAGAATTCCTACTAAAGCGGTTATACCAATAGCGATAATCATTACCGTTAAAATGGTTCTTAGCAATTGTGTTCTAATAGAGCCAATTGCAATCCGTACATTTTCTTTGAATAAATTTAGCATCATAGTAGTTTGACACGAAAATACAATTTTTGTTACAAGTTTGTTTTAGAAGAAGTATTATTTATTTTAAAAATGAGATATTTGCAGTGAAATTTAGAAATTGATTTTCGATTCATTTTCAATTTCAAATAGTAAATTCTAAATATAAAATAATGGCATCTAAACCGAGTATACCTAAAGGGACTAGAGATTTTTCACCTGCCGAAGTGGCAAAGCGACAATATATTATTCAAATTATTAGAAATAATTTTGAAAAATTCGGTTTTCAACCAATTGAAACTCCATCATTTGAAAATTCCGATACCTTGATGGGAAAGTATGGAGAAGAAGGCGATCGATTGATTTTTAAAATTTTGAATTCAGGGGACTATTTGGCTAAAGCCAATGCAACACATTTAGAAAATAAAGACAGTACTAAATTAACTGCAAGCATTTCTGAGAAAGCCTTGCGCTATGATTTAACAGTGCCTTTTGCAAGGTATGTGGTACAACATCAAAACGAAATTGAATTTCCATTTAAAAGGTATCAAATTCAGCCAGTTTGGCGTGCAGATAGACCGCAAAAAGGTCGTTTTAGAGAATTTTATCAGTGCGATGCTGATGTAGTAGGTTCGAAGTCATTATGGCAAGAAGTAGAGTTAGTGCAGTTATATGATACTGTTTTTAGTTCATTAGGTTTGAATGGAGTAACAGTTAAAATTAATAATCGTAAAATATTGTCAGGTATCGCTGAGGTAATAGGCGCTTCTGACAAATTGATCGATTTCACAGTAGCTTTAGATAAATTAGACAAAATAGGGGAAGACGGTGTTAAGAAAGAAATGACTGAAAAAGGAATTTCAGAAGAAGCACTTGTTAAAGTACAACCTTTGTTTAATTTCACAGGAAGCATTTCTGAAAAAATTGAAAAATTATCGCAGCTGTTATCGTCTTCAGAAGAGGGGATGAAAGGAGTAGATGAACTACGATTCATTTGTGATCACGTTTTAAAGTTAGGATTGAAAACAGCTATACTTGATTTAGATGTTACTTTGGCTCGTGGACTGAACTATTATACAGGAGCAATATTTGAAGTAGCTCCACCTAAAAAGGTTGCCATGGGGTCTATAGGAGGTGGAGGTCGTTATGATGATTTGACAGGTATATTTGGATTAAAAAATATGAGTGGCGTAGGAATTTCTTTTGGTTTGGATAGAATTTACTTGGTTTTAGAAGAACTGAACTTGTTTCCTGAAACAGTAACTGCCACTACAAAAGCGTTATTTATTAATTATGGTGATAATGAGGCTTTCTATGCCATGCAAGCGATACATAAATTAAGAGAAGCGAATATCAAAGTCGAACTGTATCCTGATAATGTTAAAGTAGGAAAACAGTTTCAGCATGCAGATAAACGCGGTATTCCTTTTGCTGTAATTATAGGAGAACAGGAAATGGCTGCTGAGCAGTACTCATTAAAGAATTTAAGTTCTGGAGAACAAGTGCTACTGGATTTTGATGGTTTAATGCAGGCCTTGTCATAGGTAGAATAGTAAATAAAAAAAAGCTTTGTTTTAATAAACAAAGCTTTTTTTAATATAAGGTATTCACGAATTAATAATTATACAGCAACCAACCTTAAATTGTTTTTTTTAGATTAAAAATCTAAACTTAGATTAGAACCGATAACAAACTTAAATAATATAAAGCATAATTCTCTTAAAATTCTCTTAAAATTTTATTTTCGCGAATAAAATAGCAGTATAAATGGGAATTATGGAAAATAATGGATTGCCAAAAAAAACAGTGACAATTTGACATTTTTGAAGTTTTGGCAGTACTTTTGCCATCCAAAGAAAAGTGCCGAAATGAAGTTTAAGAATATATTTAAAAATACAAGTAATATGACTGCTGAAAATACAGAGATCGATCAAAATAAAGAGGATGTAACAATGGAAAACAACGCTAATCTTAATGATGAGCAAGTTGTTGCTGAGGAGTTAACTGTTGAAGAGCAATTAGCAAAAGATTTAGCCCAAGAGAAAGATAAATTTTTACGATTGTTTGCTGAATTTGAAAATTACAAGAGACGTACTACTAAAGAACGTATTGAATTGTTTAAAACGGCAAATCAAGAAGTTTTGTTAGCGATGTTACCTGTACTTGATGATTTTGATAGAGCTATCATTGAAATTGCTAAATCGGAAGATGAAGTAATGATGAAAGGTGTAGAGCTTATTCATGAAAAACTTAAAAGTACTTTAGTAACTAAAGGATTAGAAGTAGTAGATGTGAAAGCTGGAGATGCATTTGATGCTGATTTTGCTGAAGCGATTACACAAATTCCTGCACCATCTGATAAAATGAAAGGGAAAATTGTAGATGTACTTGAAAAAGGATACAAATTAGGGGATAAGATTATTCGTTTTCCTAAAGTAGTAATAGGACAATAGACGGTAAGGACCTTTATCAGTGTCTTTAAATATATGTCTAAATGAATCCAGCCTTCATGGTTATTGATTCAACAAAAGAAAATTAAAATGAAACAAGATTTTTACGAGATATTAGGTATTTCTAAAAGTGCAGATGCTGCAGCTATTAAGAAAGCCTACAGAAAGAAAGCATTAGAATTCCATCCTGACAAAAACCCTGGAGACAAAGCGGCAGAAGAAAAATTTAAAGTTGCTGCTGAAGCTTATGAAGTTTTAAGTGATCCAAATAAAAAAGCTAAATACGATCAATATGGACATCAAGCATTTGATGGTTCAGGTGGTTTTGGTGGCGGTGGTCATGGCGGAATGAATATGGACGATATCTTTAGCCAATTTGGTGACATTTTCGGTAGCGCATTTGGTGGCGGTGGCGGATTTGGAGGCGGTGGCGGAGGTCAACGTAGAACTAAAGGAAGCAATCTTCGTATCAAAGTAAAATTAACACTAGAAGAAATAGCTAATGGTGTTGAGAAAAAAGTAAAAGTTAAACGCAAAGTGCAAGCGCCTGGAGTTTCTTATAAAACTTGTGGTACTTGTAATGGTCAGGGGCAGGTAATGCGTGTGACTAATACAATCTTAGGTAGAATGCAATCAGCTTCTACTTGTCCTACTTGTGGTGGTTCTGGTCAAATTTTAGACAAAAAACCATCAGAGGCAGATGCGCAAGGAATGATTCTAGAAGATGAAACAGTGTCTATCAAGATTCCTGCTGGAGTGGTCGATGGGATGCAGTTAAAAGTTTCTAATAAAGGAAATGATGCACCTGGTAATAGTGTTCCTGGAGATTTGATTGTTGCTATTGAAGAGTTAGAGCATGATTTCTTGAAACGTGAAGGAGAGAATTTGCATTATGATTTATACATCAGTTTTGCTGAGGCTGTTCTAGGAGTTTCTAAAGATATTGAAGCTATTAATGGAAAAGTAAGAATTAAATTAGAAGACGGTATCCAATCTGGAAAAATACTTCGATTAAAAGGAAAAGGTATTCCTAGTATTAATGGTTACGGTAGTGGAGATTTATTAGTTCATGTTAATGTTTGGACTCCTAAAACTTTAAATAAAGAGCAAAGACAATTTTTTGAAAAGAATTTAGAAGATGATAATTTTGTTCCTAATCCAGAGAAATCAGATAAGTCGTTTTTTGAAAAAGTAAAAGATATGTTTTCTTAATACTGAATTTCTATAGAGAAATTTTTTTATAATTTCTTTAAAAAATATATTTCCCATCCTTGTGAAAATAGGGGTGGGTTTTTTTATGTCAGATTCCTAAAGATTTCGATACTAATTATTTACTTTTACACACACGAGTGACGCATTGCAGTTCACGGATGAAATAAACTTAAAATTCAGCATGAATACCTTACTTGAAGTTAATAAAGTGGTTAAGCAATACGGTGATTATGTAGCGCTTAACGAAGTTTCCTTAACGGTTCCAAAAGGAAGTATTTACGGTCTCTTAGGTCCTAACGGAGCCGGAAAAACATCGCTAATCCGTATCATTAATCAAATCACCTTGCCCGATAGTGGTGAAATAATTTTGGACGGTGAAAAACTACAACCCAAACATGTACAATATATTGGTTACCTTCCGGAAGAGCGTGGTTTATATACCAGCATGAAGGTAGGGGAGCAATGTTTGTATTTGGCTCAAATGAAAGGCTTGACGAAAGGGGAAGCAACTAAACAATTAGAATATTGGTTTGATCGATTAGGTATTCAAGGCTGGTGGAATAAAAAAATTCAGGAGCTCTCTAAGGGAATGGCTCAAAAAATTCAGTTTGTTGTTTGTGTTCTACACAAACCAAAATTGTTGATTTTTGACGAACCATTCTCAGGATTTGATCCAGTGAATGCAAATGTTATCAAAGAAGAAATCTTAGCTTTAAGAGAAGAAGGGGCGACCATTATATTTTCTACACACCGTATGGAAAGTGTAGAGGAACTATGCGATCATATTGCTTTAATCCATAAATCAAATAAGCTGATTGAAGGAAAACTGGAAACCGTAAAAAGGGATTATAAAACAAACAGTTTTGAAGTAGGTATCTTATCTAGCAATGTAGAGCAACTAATGTATGCGCTTACTCAAAAATTCACGGTTGGGCCAGCACATTTTAAATCTTTGAATAACGAATTGAAACTTGAAATCCAGTTAGGGAATGCCCTGCCAAACGAGTTATTACATATTTTAACACAGCAGGGACAAGTTACCCACTTTGTAGAAAAAATCCCTACCGTAAACGACATCTTTATTCAAGCGGTAAGCCAATAATCTTTAGAACATAAAAATTAAATCATACCTTTAAAATGAGCATCATATCATTAATCATAAAAAGAGAGTTTATTGCCAAAGTGCGTAATAAATCTTTTATTGTAATGACCTTTTTAAGTCCGTTATTGTTTGTGGCTATTGCTGCATTCATTGGATATTTAGGATCTATGAAAGCCGATACCAAACGAATTGCGATTCACGATGAATCGGGATTGTTTGCTAAAGAGTTTACCAATCAAAACAAAGAAAATAGTAGTTTCAAGTATTTGGATCTTTCGAACATAGACACACAATTCCTTAAAGACAGCATCACTAATGAGAATTATGAAGGCTTATTAGTAATTCCTAATACGACAAATGTAACCGACTTAGAATCAAAAATTCAGTTTGTATCGAATAGCAGCCCAAGTATGTCCTTTATTGAAAATGTGCAGGATATAATAGCTAATAAGATTACAAAGATTAATTTACAGAAAGCTAATTTAGATACTCTTGCTATTCAAAATGCGCAGTCAAAAGTAAATATAAGCCTAGCCAAAGCCTCTGGTGAACAAAGTGTAAAAGGGCTTAACGAAATTAAAATTGCCATTGGTGGTGGTTTTGGATACCTGATTATGATGTTTATAATCATTTATGGTAACATGGTGATGCGTAGCGTTATTGAAGAAAAAACAAACCGAATTATCGAAATTATTATTTCATCAGTAAAGCCATTTCAATTAATGATTGGGAAAATTATTGGTACTTCGTTAGCCGGAATTTTGCAGTTTTTTATCTGGGCCATAATCGGATTGTCATTGATGTTTGCTGCTTCAATGTTTTTTGGTGTCAACGTGGGACCTACTGCTAAAGTGCCACCTGAGTTAATGAACGAAGCCCAACAACAATTTACCAGCACTGCTCAAATGTATATCACTGAATTATGGAACCTGCCTATTGCGGCCATACTGATTAGTTTTGTTGTTTATTTCATAGGAGGGTATTTCTTATACAGTTCTTTTTATGCTGCTATTGGTGCTGCTGTAGACAATCAAACAGATTCTCAGCAATTCTTGTTACCTATCATAATGCCGCTTATGTTGAGTGTGTATGTAGGGTTTTTTAGTGTAATCAATGATCCTCATGGAACAGTAGCCGTAGTTTTCTCGATGATTCCGCTTACTTCTCCCATCGTAATGCTAATGCGTATTCCGTTTGGTGTACCTTTGTGGCAAATTGCTATATCCGTTACATTACTATTTGCAACTTTCTTTGGAGTGGTGTGGTTTGCTGCAAAAATATACCGTGTGGGCATATTAATGTACGGTAAAAAACCAAGTTGGAAAGAATTGTACCGCTGGTTAAAATACACGGGATAAAAGTAAAACGACTGTCAAGTAGTGTTAAAACGCGAAAAGAAATTAAAAAGCCTTGGAGCGAATGGCTTGGTTTTTGTCAGTAGAGATAGTACCTGCTGTCACCTTTATCTCTTCGCCAGGCTGCGAGGATATCGGTTCCATCAGGGCTAAAAAGAAACAATAGGTTTATTTGTTAGTACCTTTGATGGAGAATAAATCAGCAGGAATAGCAGTAAATCAATAACCGAATAATTTTAAAAATATGCCAAAAATACTGATCATAGAAGACGAAGCAGCAATCCGAAGAGTGTTAGCAAAAATCCTATCAGAAGAAAATGATAGCTACGAAGTTGAAGATGCAGAAGATGGTATTGTTGGTTTTGAAAAAATAAAAAATAACGATTACGACCTAGTTCTTTGTGACATAAAAATGCCAAAAATGGATGGGGTTGAATTACTGGAAGCGGTAAAGAAAATAAAACCCGAAATTCCCATGGTGATGATTTCTGGTCATGGCGATATGGAAACGGCAATCAATACAATGCGAATGGGGGCATTTGATTACATCTCAAAACCACCAGACCTAAACCGATTGTTAAATACGGTTAGAAACGCACTAGATAAAAAACAACTTGTAGTTGAAAACAAGATTTTAAAGAAAAAAGTCAGTAAAAACTATGAAATGGTTGGGGATAGTGAGGCTATCAATCTTATCAAAGTAATGATTGATAAAGTCGCACAAACGGAAGCCAGAGTTTTAATAACGGGACCTAATGGTACCGGAAAAGAACTAGTAGCACATCAATTGCATGAAAAGAGTGAGCGAGCAAGCTTTCCTTTGATTGAGGTCAATTGCGCAGCGATTCCTAGCGAACTAATAGAAAGTGAATTGTTTGGTCATGTCAAAGGTGCTTTTACATCAGCGGTTAAAGATCGCGCGGGTAAATTTGAAGCAGCAGATAAAGGAACCATTTTCTTAGATGAAATTGGTGATATGAGTCTTTCGGCTCAAGCTAAAGTGTTGCGTGCTTTACAAGAAAATATAATTACAAGAGTAGGTGCTGATAAAGATATTAAAGTAGATGTGCGTGTCGTTGCAGCTACTAATAAAGACTTGAAAACTGAAATTGCCGAAGGCCGTTTTCGGGAGGATTTATACCACCGTCTGGCTGTGATTTTAATAAAAGTTCCCTCATTAAATGATAGACGCGAAGATATTCCTATGCTAATATCTCATTTTACGAATAAGATTGCTGGCGAGCAAGGAACAGCGGTTAAAAAGTTTTCTAAAGATGCCGTAACCTTGTTACAAGAGTACGATTGGACTGGAAATATTAGAGAATTGCGCAATGTAGTCGAGCGACTGATTATATTAGGGGGAAGTGAAATCTCTGAAAATGATGTGAAGTTGTTTGCATCAAAATAAAATAAATTTAATGATTTAAAAATGTAATGATTCAAAGATTGGTTTTTCATTTCTAATTTTTCAATTTTTCAATTTTTTAAATTTTCAATCAAATAATAATGAAATTAAAAAAATTAAACGAAGGTTTAAAGGAGTCTTTAATCAATAACGGTTTGACCGAAGCCAATGCTTTGCAGCAAGAAACTTTTTCGACAATAAAAAGTGGTGCTGACTGCTTAATTTTGGCACCAAGCGGAAGCGGTAAAACCACTACGATTGTAATTAATGTAATTCAGCAATTAGTAAAGGAGGGTGAGCAATCACCTCGTGCATTAATTGTGGTACAAGACAAAGATAAGGTGCTGGAGATGCAAGCTATCTTTGAAAAGCTAGGTAAACATACAGACTTAACCGTATATGGTGTACACGATAAAGGAGATATGGAATACGATAAGAATTTTATTTCAGGCGGAATAGATGTACTTATTGGTACGCCTAATAAGTTGAGTGATATGTTTACTACTGCGGGTTATAATGTTAACCGCTTAAAAATGTTTATTGTTGATGATGCTGACCCTATTTTGAAATTGCGTCATGAGACAAGAATCATGCGTATTTCTAATAGTATTGTTAAGACACAGCGAATAATTTTTGCTACAGAAATGACAGACCGTATTGAGTCTTTAGCAGATAAAATGCTAGAAGAGCCTTTTGAGTTTGATTGTGACGAGGAAGCAGATGAAGAAGATGAAGACGAGAATGAAGAACAAGAAGAGACTGAGAATAAGTAGTTTTATTAAAAGGATAAAATAGATTATCAGCGAAGCTATTAACGAATAAATAAAAATAGTATGGGATTAATGAAAGTGTTTTCAGGAAGCGAGATTTTGGCATTAGCCTTGAAAGAAAAAATAGAAGCTATCAATGTAGATGTATTGATGAAGGACAATATTCAGTCGGCAAGATTAGCTGGTTTTGGAACTTCGGGTTCTGCAGTAGAATTATTCGTTCAAGAAACTGAATTTTCTAAAGTGAATCCTATTATCGAAGAATTTCGATTAAGTATTTAATAAGTCAAGGAACGGTACAGTATAAAACCCTGAAAGCGCTTTTAACGTATCAGGGTTTTTTTCCGTTTAATAAAAAGAATAAAGATGAAATATAAAATGTTGGTATTGGACATGGACGATACCTTATTAACTGATGACCATACCATCTCTGATGAAAATAAGGAAATGTTAGCACTTGCGCAAGAGAAAGGCGTACATGTAATTCTTGCTTCGGGAAGACCTACGCCAGCAATGGTGCGTTATGCGAAAGAATTGAATTTAAATAATTCTTACATGATTTCTTATAATGGGGCTGTTATTACCGATTTGAAAGAAGATAAAATCATTTTTGAACAAACGCTAACACAGCAGCAAATACACGACTTATATGATTATAGTTTAAAAAGTAAAACCCATATCATTACTTATCTTGATGGAGAAGTGGTTAGTGAAACAAGTTCAGAGTATATTGATATAGAATTAAACATTACCGGATTAACGCACAATAAAGTCGCTAATTTTAAGGACACGGTTCAATCATCTGCGGTTAAGTGTATCTTGTTAGAAGATCCTAGTTATTTAAAAGAAGTTGAAAAGGATCTTAAAGCGGCAATGCCACACTTGAGTGTGAGTATGTCCAAGCCTTTTTTCCTAGAAGTGGCTCAAAATGGTATTGATAAAGCAGCAAGTATTAAAATATTAGCTGAAAAACTTGGAGTCCTTCAAAGTGAAATTATAGCGGTAGGTAATGCAGGTAATGATTTAACGATGATAGAGTATGCAGGATTAGGAGTTTGGGTTGATAACGTTACTGCTGATTTACGACATAAAGCGAATGTGATTGTGGCTTCTAATAATGATCATGGTGTCGCAGAAGTGGTAAGGAGATTCATATTGAACTAAAAAGGGATACAATAAAAGGAGCTGTTGGCTTGCAGCAGTAGACAGCTCTTTTTATTTCAAATCGTTTTGTTATTTTATCTGGCTACAGCCAAAGAGGTGCATTTAGAAATGGGTACTTCTATTTTTTAGAGACTCTTTTTAAAGTCAATAAATTGAGAGGGTTGATACCCAGTCCTGAAACGTTTTTACGAGTAAAACGAGCTACTTTGTCATAAAACAGCGGAATCACAGGAGCTTCATTGATAATGATTTGATCCATTTGTTGGTACAGTAGGTAGCGCTTCTCATTATCCGTTTCTTTAAAAGCCAGTTCATACAAGCGATCAAAATCTTCATTTTTAAAATGCGTGTAATTTGGACCTTCTGGAGAGAAGTTTTTGCTGTAGAAAAGGGACAAATAATTTTCGGCATCGGGATAATCTGCAATCCAGCTGGCTCTAAAAAAACCAACTTTACCTGTTGATATGGATTGGCGTAATGTTGAGGGCGGACTAATATCTACTTGGACATCTAATCCTATTTTTTGCCATTCGCGCTGTAAAAACTCACCTATATCTACATAAGAAGCATTAGTGCTCAATTGAATTACTGGTTTTTTATCTCCAGTCGCTTTCTTATAATCCAGTACTAACTGCCTCGCTTTTTCGATATCATAATTATAGCCTTTGGCATTGTTAAAACTAGGTAGCCCCATCGGGATCATTCCGTTTACAGCGGGAGTTCCCATATTGTTACGCAGGTATGTAATCATTTTTTGGCGATCAAATCCATAATTCATCGCTTGACGAATGCGTTTGTCTAATACCGCTTTGTTTGGTCCGTCCATCCTGAATCCTAAATATTCTGTGTTGAGGTACGGACCTGTAATTAGATTGACGTCATTTTTATATTTAGCTTGTAGGTCACCTATTTGTGTCAAGATTTCGTCTTTATAAGACGGGTCTAATCCAGAAGTAAAATCAAGTTTACCCTGAATAAATTGTAAAAAGCCACTTTGCTTATCCGGTAAAAATGTTATGGCTACCGCTTCTAGATAAGGAAGTTGATGGCCTTTGTCGTCTTTTTCAAAATACAGCGGATTTTTTCGCAAAACCAGTTTGACGTTTTCTTCCCATAATTTAAATTGAAAAGGACCCGTTCCTACAGGATGTGATCTAAAGTCACTACCGTAATGTTCCACCACTTCTTTGGGAACTACGGAAGCATATTTCATTGTCATTAAACCTAAAAAAGCAGGAAATGGTTTTATAAGTTTTATTTCGAATACACTGTCGTTTAGCGCTTTAAAATTGGCTACATTTTGTAGCACCCAACCTCCTGGCGAAGCAACCGCCTGGTCTTTTAGGCGATTTAAGCTATATTCGAAATCGGCTGCTTTAACTGTTCGTGTACTGTCTTTCCCAAAGAGTGCGTTTTTTTGAAAATAAATATCGTTGCGCAGCGTAAAAGTATAGGTCATAGCGTCTGGACTAATCGTCCAAGATTTAGCAATATCAGCTTTGATTCTTAAGCTATCATCCAATTGTACTAAACCGTTATAAAGATGGTTGCAAGCCCAGATATTAGATTGTACCTTAGAAAATGCAGGATCTAGTGAAGTGATATTAGAGCTTTCGTTGTATCTAAAAACCAGACTGTCATCCGTTTGCTCGCGGTCTTTTCCACAAGAAACAAATGTTAATGCAATACAAATTACTGATAGATAGCTGATTATTGATTTCATTATAAAGAATATTGTACGTAAATTTGCAAACTCTTTTTACAAAGATGTAAATATAATAAGTTACTACTTAAAACGTAGTTTATCCCTATGGAAAACAGAAAAAAAGTTGCCTTTTATACGCTTGGATGCAAACTGAATTTTTCAGAGACATCTACTATTGCTCGAAACTTTCAAGACGAAGGTTTTGATCGAGTTGATTTTGAAGAAGTTGCTGATATGTATGTTATTAATACCTGCTCAGTTACAGAAAATGCGGATAAGCAGTTCAAGCAAGTAGTAAAAAAAGCAATGAAATTAAATAACCAAGCATTTGTTGCTGCTGTAGGTTGTTATGCCCAGTTAAAGCCTGAAGAATTAGCAGCCGTTGATGGTGTGGATTTAGTGCTAGGCGCAACGGAGAAATTTAAAATTACTGATTACATCAATGATCTAAGCAAAAATGACATGGGTGAAGTGCACTCTTGTGAAATTGCCGATGCTGATTTTTATGTGGGTTCGTACTCAATTGGTGATAGGACAAGAGCTTTCTTGAAAGTACAAGATGGTTGTGATTACAAATGCACGTACTGCACCATTCCTTTAGCAAGAGGGATTTCTAGAAGTGACGAACTTGGAAATGTATTGAAAAATGCCTACGAAATTTCTAAGCAAGACATTAAGGAAATTGTACTTACTGGCGTCAATATTGGAGATTACGGTAAGGGCGAATTTGGAAATAAAAAACACGAGCATACTTTTCTTGAATTAGTGCAAGCATTAGATAAAGTAGAAGGTATTGAACGATTAAGAATTTCGTCAATCGAACCCAATTTATTGAAAAATGAAACAATCGAATTTGTTTCTAAAAGCAGAACGTTTGTTCCTCATTTTCATATTCCGTTACAATCGGGTAGTAATCATATATTAAAGTTAATGAAACGTCGTTACCAACGGGAAGTGTATACCGAGCGTGTTAACAAAATTAGAGAGGTTATGCCTCATGCTTGTATAGGCGTGGATGTCATTGTTGGTTTTCCTGGTGAGACTGATGAACATTTTCTTGAAACCTACCATTTCTTAAACGATATGGATATTTCTTACTTGCACGTTTTTACGTATTCAGAAAGAGATAATACGGAAGCTGCTAATATGAGCGGAGTTGTTCCTGCAAATGTGCGTGCGAAGCGAAGTAAAATGATGCGCAGTTTATCTGTAAAAAAACGTCGTGCTTTTTATGAAAGCCAGTTAGGTAGTAACAGAACCGTTTTGTTTGAAAGCGAAAATAAAGAAGGATATATTCATGGTTTTACAGAGAATTATGTAAAAGTGAAAACACCTTGGAATCCAGAATTAGTCAACACCCTGCACGAAATCAATTTGACAAAAATCGATGATGATGGCAGTGTTCGTATGGAGTTTATGGAAGCTTTAGTATAAGTTTTCCAACAAATACATTATAATTGAAAACCATTAAAAGATTAAGGAAATTAAGCCTAAAACTTAATAAACTTAATCTCTTAATGGTTTTTATATTTACAAGCCGTTTGACCTTAATACTTTTGACTAATCTTATGGATTCGTCGACCAGATTCCTGCATCTTTAATAAACACACGTCGGTTTAGTTTTAATTGCGCCACGATCAGTTCAGCAACATCTTCCGCCTGCATTACGTTTTCAGGATTTCCATCAGTTAATTTTAGGTCTTTTGCCATTTCTGTAGCAACGGTACTTGGAGTTAAAGCAGTCACACGTATGTTGTGCTTTCTAACTTCTTGCATTAAGGATTCAGTTAAACCTAAAACGGCAAATTTAGAAGCGCTATAAGCACTTGTCAATGCATTTCCTTTCAATCCTGCAGTAGAAGAGATATTGATAATGTCACCCGTTTGTCTTTCAATCATGTTAGGCAATACTGCTCGAGTGGTGTAGTAGGTTCCCATTAAGTTTACTTGAATAATTCGTTCCCATGCAGTAGGTTCTAATTCTAAGAATTTTCCAAAAGCGGCAATTCCGGCATTGTTAATCAAGATATCGATGGTTCCAAATTCTGCTAGTGCCTTGGCAACGGCTGCGTCAACCGATTGTATGTCAGAAACATCAGCAGTGATTGCTACTGCTTTTACGCGTAGTGATCTAACTTTTGTAGCTACTTTTTCAATATCATCAGCGGTTCTAGCAACAAGGATAACATTCACACCTTCTTTAGCTAGGGCCAATGCGATGGCTTTTCCAATTCCTTTTCCAGCGCCTGTAACTAACGCATTTTTATTCTTTAAGTCGTTCATTGTGTTTCTGATTTAGCATTGTGAATAGCAAAGTTAACGCATTCGTCTTTTTTAACAGAAATACAAAAGTGAAAAAAATGATAAATTAATCGGTAATCCCTTTCGAAAAGGATAATTTAAATTGTTTGTTATAAGTCTCTTGCCTGTTGTTTATGCAGGTTTTTGTTATTAATTGTTAATGACAGCAAGCTCCTAGGTTCAAATAAGACAACATTTAAATGAAATAATGTAATGCAAAGACTTCATAAAAACTACAATTTTACGGTATATAAAAACAGCCCTTATGAAAAAATCGATTCTGATAGTAAATATGATTTTATTTCTTTTTATTACTTCATGTAAAAACAAAGAAACGGATGCTTCAACTGATAATACCATTGAAGTTCCAGAAGAAAAAGCACCGGAAAGAAAGGAACCTAAAAATGTATCCTACCACATGGTCAATACAAAAGAATGGTTAAAAACAGTGAAAGCAGACAGTTTGCAACTACGTATAGCCTATGCCTTAAATAGAACAGATGCAGCTAACCTGAAAACAATGGATTCTATCGTTGTTGCAGATGATGTTAGTGGTGATTTAGAATTTTATATGCCTTTCCCATTAGAGGTATCGTCTTTAAAAGAGGTTAAAAAGATTATCTTCTTTTCATATCCAACGCAGACTTTTGCTACTTATGAAAAAGGACATTTAATTTACACAGGTCCTACTAATATGGGAAGAAAACAAGATCAAACACCTACTGGATTATTTTTTACGAACTGGAAAGCCGAGGAAACAACAAGTACTTTTAATGATGAGTGGGACTTAAAATGGAATTTTAATATTGAAAACAAACTGGGAGTAGGTTTTCACGAATATAGTTTGCCAGGATATCCAGCGTCACATTCTTGTTTACGTCTTCAAGAAAAAGATGCTAAATATTTATATGAATGGGCTGATCAATGGGAACTAGCCGATGAAGAAACTGTAAAGGTTAAAGGAACTCCAGTAATCGTTTTTGGAAGTTATGATTTTAATGCACCTAAACCTTGGTTGAAAGTGGTGAAAGATCCAAAGGCATTAATCATTTCAGAACAAGAAATGGATAAAATCGTACAGCCATATATGGACAGTATTTTAAAAGAACAAAAAAATAGAGCTGCATTTCAAAATAAAAAATAAAAACTTACAATCATAAACAAAAAAACTCCTTTCTTCAAAGGAGTTTTTTTATGCGTATTTAGCAACGTGATTATTTTAATTCTACTGACAGTTTATAGATAGCACTTTCCAGTGTATCTGTGTCGTTATCTTCACACAGTAAGAATGTTATTTTTTTATTTGACTGTTCAAAGATGGTCAAACCTTCAAATTTATTAGTCGTTGATATGGTTTTGGTAAACTCGATTTTCATGGTTTCGAGATCGATTCGACCTAGAATGCTGCCTAAAATAGCACCATCAGTATAGGTAGATTTTGTGTCTTCGGCTGTAGCCAAAAAATAGAGTTTGTTGCCTACTAAGACCGCATCAGTAAAAGTGGTCGAAACCCCTTTTATTTTTGGAAGTATGTAGTCATTAGATAATAAAGCGAACTCCTGGTCTAGCTTTTTTGCTTTGAGTGAAAATAGGATGTTTTTAGTATCGGCTCCGTTACCGCGATTAAAGAAGTACCAGAATTCACCATCATAAACAGCACCCTCCAGATTAAAGTTTTCGGCCGTTACACTTCCAAAGCTCTGCATTAAACCATAAATATCTGTCAGGTTATTAGTTCTTACTTTTGATTTTTGAAGCAGGCTAAATTCAACCATACTATTTCTATTAGCGGTAGAACCAGAACCAAAGATGTATAGCGTATCTTGAAAATGAGCAAACGACTCAAAGTCAGGTTTTGTTTTTTTAGCAATGTTATCTGTTGGATTTTGAATTAAAGGGTATTTATTTACATTCGCATTTACAGTGTTGTATTCGTATAGAAATCCGCTGTTGTCTCCAATGAGATATAGCAAGTTACTGTGATAAAATAAACCCGATGCGGATCCAATTCCGATGATGTGGAATAGTACTTCAAGTGTGAATTTTTTCATAGAGATGAAATTTAAAAGCAAAAGGTTTAGCCCAGATTGTAGGGAAAATAGATTGAAATGCAATTCTATTTTTTTCTAGAAGGGGCAGAGCGACTAAAAGAAGCTCCTGTACCGCACTAAGAAAAAAGCAATTGCTTGAAAATGTATTGCACCGTAAAGCTGGAAATTGCTGCTCAAAAATACTATATTTACTTTAATTATAATTTATATACTATGAAATCGATAGATCCAAAGAATTTTAAGGTGGTTGCACCCATACGCTTGGCTGATATTCCTACTAATTTAAATAATGAGGCTAGTGAAGATGATAAAGAGGATAAGTTAGACGATGTACGTGAGAAATTGAGCGAATTGCAAGATGTGATGTATGCGCACAATCGTTATGGTGTATTGATTTGTTTGCAGGGAATGGATACCTCAGGAAAAGATAGTTTGATCCGAGAAGTATTTAAAGAATTCAACCCACGTGGAGTAGTAGTCAGTAGTTTTAAAACGCCTAATTCGACAGAGTTAGAGCACGATTATTTGTGGAGGCATTACCTTGCTTTACCGGAGAAAGGAAAGTTTGCTATTTTTAATAGAACCCATTATGAGAATGTGTTAGTTACAAGAGTGCACCCTGAATATATCATGAATGAGAATTTGCCAGGGATTGAGAATGTAGGCGACATTACACCACAGTTCTGGGAAAATAGAATGGAGCAAATCAATAATTTTGAGAAGCACATCACACAAAATGGCACTATAGTGATGAAGTTTTATTTTCATATGAGCAAGGAGGAGCAACGCAAACGCTTACTGCGAAGATTAGAGAATGAAGAACACCACTGGAAATTCTCGCCTGGTGATTTAAAGGAACGGGAGCGCTGGGATGATTATATGAAATATTATGAAGAGGCAATTAATAAGACGGCCACTGAAAACGCTCCTTGGTACATCATACCTTCTGACGATAAAGATATGGCGCGCTATATTGTAGCCGAAATTATTTGGCAAGAAATGAAGCAGTATAAGGATATAAAGGAACCAGAACTAGATGATAAGGTCAAAATGAATTTTGCTATGTATAAAGATCAGTTAGCAAAGGAGTAATTCCCGTTGCTATTCTTAAAATAAAAAAGGCTCTGATTAATCAGAGCCTTTGACTTATAATACAAAATGTAATTATGGTTTTGGTTCTCTTTCCCAAAAACGGTGTTGCGCTAGCGCGTTTACATAATTTGTTGCCATTTTGTCTTTAGCTGTATCTGTAATAATACCATTATCTTCATTCTTTTTATCATCTAATGGAATCATCGTTTTCTTAATGAAATCTTTTATGTTGTCACCAAAACCAATTGCTTTACAATGTTTGTAAGCTTCATTAATAAATTCAACTACATCTGGATTATTGTCTTTGAAGTCAAATTTGTCATTAGCCGGAATGAAAACACCATCAAATAAAACTGAAGCGGCAATCAACATACTTTGATCTACTTTAACTTCGTTGTTTTTATCTGTTTTAATGGTACCTAAATGTGGTGCAATAATTTTGACCATTGCTCCCTTATCTTCTAATGCTTTTTTAGCGGCATTTAACGATTCTTCATTAACTCCATCCGTACATAGAAAGGCTACTTGCCTTGTTTCAACAGAGTCATTGTTTACTTTACTTTTGATCATACTTAAAGCATCAGATGAGTCTACACTTGGCTTTTTAATGATTGTTTCTTGATCTGGATTAGGATCTGCAGATACACCATGATTTAATGGTTTTTGCGGAGATTTAGGAACTTCTTTTCCTAATCCCTCTGCTACTTTTTCTACCAGTGTTTTATCCACTATGCTTAAAAATCCTAGCATTCTTGTTTGGATATCTTCGGTTTCTACTTTACCTAGCTCAAATCGGAACGCTTTAATAATATGATTTTTCTCTACATCAGTCATACTGTTGTAAAAAAGTGTGGCTTGACTAAAGTGGTCTGAAAAACTTTTACTTCTTTCTCTTACTTTATGAGCATCAATTCTCTCATTGAAACTTTCAAAACCACCTTGGTCTATCTTCGCTTGGAATGGACAACCACCTCCCAATGAATTTGGATGGTAACTTACACGACCTGGATTTATTTGTTGGCGCATATGACCATCTCTTTGGTTGTTGTGCACTTCATTAATAGATCTATTGATAGGAATTTCATGGAAATTAGGGCTTCCTAAACGTGATAGTTGGGTGTCAGTATATGAGAACAAACGTCCTTGTAGTAATGGATCGTTAGTAAAATCAATACCTGGCACTACATGACCTGGGTGGAAAGCCACTTGTTCCGTTTCGGCAAAGAAATTATCAGGGTTTCTATTCAATACCATACGTCCAATTTTCATTACGGGAACTAATTCTTCAGGAATTAATTTAGTGGGATCCAATAAATCAAAATCATATTTATGTTCATCTTCTTCTGGAACTAATTGAACTCCTAATTCCCATTCTGGATAATTTCCATTCTCAATTGCTTCCCATAAATCTTGACGGTGGAAGTCCGAGTTTTTACCTGATATTTTTTGTGCTTCATCCCATAATACACCGTGGATTCCTAACTTTGGTTTCCAGTGAAATTTAACAAAATGAGATTCGTTTTTAGCATTTATAAATCGGAAGGTGTGTACTCCAAAACCTTCCATCATTCGTAAACTTCTTGGAATTGCTCTGTCAGACATAGCCCACATTACGTGATGCATAGTTTCTGGCATTAGAGAAATAAAATCCCAAAAGGTATCGTGAGCAGATGCTGCCTGTGGAATTTCATTATGTGGTTCTGGTTTTACTGCGTGAATTAGATCAGGAAACTTAATAGCATCTTGGATGAAAAACACAGGCATGTTGTTCCCTACTAAATCGTAATTCCCCTCTTGAGTATAGAATTTGACAGAGAAGCCACGTACGTCTCTTGCTAAATCTGTAGAACCTCTTGACCCTGCTACTGTTGAAAAACGGGTAAAAACGGGAGTTTTAATTTTAGGGTCTTGTAAAAAGCCTGCTTTGGTGTATTTCTCCATAGATTCGTAAACTTCAAAATAACCATGAGCGGCCGAACCTCTGGCATGTACGATTCTTTCTGGTATGCGTTCGTGGTCAAAATGCGTTATCTTTTCTCTTAGAATAAAATCTTCTAGAAGCGATCCACCTCTGTTTCCAGCCTTCAAGGAATTTGTGTCATCATTGATCTTAACACCTTGATCGGTATTCATCAATTGGTCTGTAGAATCTGTTGTATTTCTTTTTAAATCTTCTAATTTTGCATTAGTTGATTCTTGCTCTTTGTTTGTTTTGTTTTTCATAATATTTTGATTGTTAGATTGTTGTCTATAAAATTAAGGAATATTTTTAAGCATGCCTAACGATAATTACTCCAATATTTTTTTCATCAATTGTGCATTTTTTATTCCTGCTTCACTGGCCGTATTATTGAAATAGATAAATACTTCTTTTTTTGTTTCACTCATAACTAATTGGTATTTGATGTATTCTAGTTCTTCTGTAGTGTACTCAGAATAAAATAATTTTTTGGCACCATGCAGTCTCAGATATATTACAGGAGATTGGGTAACAATGTGCTGTGGCAATTTAGGATGGCTAACGCTGCAAAAAGAAATATTGTTAGCAGTGAGCGTGTTGATTACTTCATCATTCCACCAACTATCGTTTCTAAACTCCACTATATTTTTATATTTTGGGTTTAAACTAGATACGATAGTGTCCAAATTTTCTTTTGAAAAGGCATAACTAGGAGGGAACTGGAATAATAGGCAGCCTAATTTTTCTTTTAAACCTGATTCACATACACTGTAGAGCTTATCTATAAGTTCCACACAGTCTTTAAATTTTTTTAAATGGGTAATTTCTTTAGGGGCTTTTACTGAATAACTATAATTCTCGGGAGATTTAGCATACCAGTTTTCCATTATTCTTAAGGTGGGGAATTTGTAAAATGTAGCATTAATTTCAAAAGTCGAAAAATGGTTGCTATAGTATTCGAACCAATTTTTAGAGGGTAAGTTTTCAGGATAGAAGATAGGAACCCATTTTCTATTGTAAAAGCTAGAACAGCCTATTTGAATTTTTTTGCTCATTTTAATAGAGGTAAAGTAATATTAAAAGGGTATGGAACAGTAATGACAAAAAAATAAACCATTAAGGGAAAGTGTCCCCTAATGGTTTATAACAGAAAACAAATTAGTCTTCATCTTCTTCAGCTGCTTCGATATTAATAGCATCAACAGCAATAACTGTCAATTTAACATCAGCTGCTTTTTCTTGTTCTAATACTTCTGCTAGTAGTTTTGCAGCTTTAGTATGTCCTAAAGTTTCTGCAAACTGTCTTAATGTACCGTAAGTAGCAATCTCGTAGTGCTCAATTTTTTGACTTGCAGCAATAATACCTGCATCACGTACCACTCCTAGTTCTGTTTCCTCAAGGATACTTTCTCCTTCTTTAATCAAACCGTCCATGGCATCGCATTTTTTTGCAACTGCTTTTTTACCAATTAGGTCAAATACCTTTTCTAAATGTGTAATGTGGCCTTCAGTCTCTTCTAGATGACTGTTTATTGCTTCAATTAATTCTTTTGAAGTAGCATTTTTTGCCATTTTTGGCAATGCTTTAGTAAGTGCTTTTTCTGCCCAGTAGATATCTTTTAAACCATCTTCAAATAGCTCAGTTAAACCTTCGGCTGCATTTGATTTAGCTTTTACAACTCCTTTTTTACCTTCTTCTTTTTTTTGTTCTTCAGCTTTCATAATTGTTTTATTTTTAGTTTTAACCAAAATTAAGTAGATGGGTTCAGAATCTCTTTATACTATTTTTGGAAGTTATTATAAGATAATCATTTGCTGTTCAGTGAGATAATTTTTTGTAGATTTCTACTTCAATAATTTACCAAGAATTTGCTTACCATAATTTCGAATAAACAGCAAATAAAAAGGCAGTACTAAGATTGCTCTTAATACTGCCTTTTACAATTTAAATAAAATCAATTATTTAAAAAATGCTTATAGTTTAAATCCGTAAGCTAAACGGACTCCAACTTGTCCTGCACCTTTACCAACAGTTCCGTTGTTGTTTAATTTTGCAAAATCAGAGTAGTGCTCGTAGTGTACAGATACATCAATGTATTTTGTAGCATAACCAATGGTTGGAGATAATAATAAAGAAGTTTGGTTGTTGTTATTTGTTACTGCAAATGCAGCTCCAGCTTCTCCCATTACATAAAATTCATCATTCCAAATGAATGCTTTGAAACCTGCTTTTGCAGGAATAAAACCTAAATCTTTTCCAGTAGCTTCTCCTGGAAATGGATCTGATTCACTTACAAATAAGTTAGTGAAACCTGTAGTTACAGTAAGTGAATATCTTTTAGATAAGTCATATTGTAATCTCACATCACCACCTAACGCTAGTTTGTAAGGATCTTGAGTTGCATATCCTGCATTTACTCCCACTCCTAAACGGAAACCTTGGTCGTAGTTTGTTGCTGGATTGTCTTGAGCTGATGATGTATTAGAAAAGAATGCTGAAATTGCTAATACAAGTAGTGTTTTGATTTTTGTTGTCGTTTTCATAAATCTGGGTTTTTTAATATTATTAATTTTTAATGCCATCGTATTTTCATTTATTGTTTAGTTGATGACTGGGACAAATGTATATCGCTACTCGAGCTGTTTTGTTATAGAATTATGCGATATTGTTATAGAATATTGAAAAGGATATAAAATCAGGTATTCCACTATAGGTAATGGAACTAATAGTAGTCTATTCTATTGCTTCTAATTATATTTGTCCTCAAAAAAAACGAACAATTGAACTTAGCCACCTACACTAAAGAGTTTTCCTATAATCTAAGATTAGCCTATCCTATTATACTTGGTATGTTAGGACATACCGTTGTGGGAATTGTAGATAATATAATGGTTGGTAAATTAGGTCCTACAGAGCTGGCAGCTGTGTCACTAGGAAATAGTTTTATATTCATAGCAATGTCGTTAGGGATAGGATTCTCTACAGCGATAACGCCGCTAGCAGCTCAGGCCGATGGTAGAAAAAGTGTAACAGAAGGGAGAAGTGCTTTCCACCACGGATTATATTTATGTACTATATTAGGTGTGATTCTTTTTGGTTTGATTTTCTTTTCAAAACCGTTAATTACCTTTATGGGCCAACCAGAGAATGTAGTAGAATTAGCGAAACCATATTTAGATATAGTTGCTTTCTCTTTAATTCCGCTGATTATTTTCCAAGGCTACAAACAATTTGCAGACGGAATGAGTGAAACTAAAATCTCTATGTGGGCTACGATTTTAGGAAATATAGTCAATGTGTTGTTGAATTACCTTTTTATATACGGTATTTGGATTTTTCCTGAACTGGGTATTGTTGGAGCAGCAATTGGAACGATCGTGTCCCGTTTTGTAATGCTAGCGTACATGCACTTTCAGATGAAAAATAAAGCTAAATTTCTTCCCTTTTTTGAGGGTTTTTCGATTAAAAATATACAGAAAAAAGTTAATCTTGAAATTATTAAATTAGGAGCTCCTTCAGCCATGCAAATGTTTTTTGAAGTAGGGTTATTTACGGGAGCTATTTGGCTTTCGGGTCGTTTGGGAATTACTAATCAAGCGGCAAACCAAATTGCGTTAAGTTTAGCTTCGTTTACTTTTATGTTTGCTATGGGATTAAGTGTAGCAGCTACTATAAGAGTGGGAAATCAAAAAGGACTAGCCGACTATAAACAATTACGTATCGTTGCTTTTTCCATATTTTTACTCGCCATCTTATTAGAGTCTTTTTTTGCGCTTATATTTGTCGTATTCCATCAATATCTACCTGCTTTGTTTGTAGATATGCATAATCTTAATGATTTAGCTGTCAATAGAGAAGTAGTTTCTATCGCTGCTCAATTACTGTTAGTGGCTGCTGTTTTCCAAATTTCTGATGGGGTCCAAGTAGTAGTCTTAGGTGCATTGCGTGGCTTGCAAGATGTAAAAGTGCCTATGTATATTACCTTTATTGCTTACTGGGTAATTGGTTTTCCTATTTCCATTTATTTAGGCATGTACACTAGCTTACAAGCAGCTGGAATCTGGATTGGATTACTGGCTGGATTAACAACTGCGGCTTTATTTTTGTATATTCGTTTTACTAGCCTAACCAAAAAGTTGATTATAGACAATCCATTGTAATCATTCTACCTTAGTTTGTAACTTTTTAGGAACAATAGCGTCTAATTTGTAACATCTAAAATGTAAAAAATGATCGTATTCGTATTTCTTGGAATTATCTTTTTAGTTTTGAGCTTTTCAGCCAAAAACAATCAAAGCCAGCTTACTAAATTCTCCACCCTATTTAAAATTATTGGGTTAGTAATGATTGTTGTTGGGGTTTTCTCAACCATGTTCAAACAAATTGATGCTGGAAAAGTGGGCGTAAAAGCCTTGTATGGTAATGTACAACCAGATATTCTTGAAAGTGGCTTGCATGTAATTAATCCACTGCTTGATGTAACGGAGTTTGATATCCAAACCTTAAATTATACGATGTCTGCAGATCATTCTGAAGGAGCGCAGCAGGGAGATGACGCCATTCGAGTGCTATCCAATGACGGATTAGAAGTCGTGATTGATTTGACAGTGTTATACCGAGTCTCAGCCGAAGATGCACCAAAAATTTTCAGACAAATAGGGGTTAATTATACTGATAAAATTGTGCGTCCTGTAACCAGAACTCGTATTCGCGACAATGCTGTTTATTATGACGCCATTGCCTTATACTCAACAAAAAGAAATGAGTTTCAAGATCGCATTTTTAAAAGTATTGAAGCCGACTTTAAGAAAAGAGGATTGGTTTTAGAACAATTATTAATTCGAAATATTAACCTGCCTTCTTCTGTAAAGAAAACAATCGAAAGTAAAATTAACGCCGAGCAAGATGCTCAAAAAATGCAATTTGTTTTGCAAAAAGAAAAACAAGAAGCAGAAAGAAAGAGAGTAGAAGCTCAAGGTATTGCAGATTATCAACGCATTATTGCCACTGGATTAACTGATAAGCAATTGCAATACGAATCGATTAAAGCTCAAAAAGAATTAGCTGCTTCGCCTAATACAAAAATCATTTTTATGAATAGTAAAGGAAATGCGCCAATAATTCTTTCTGACAAATAGATTTTTTAAAAGTTTATTCGGTTATTTGTTTTCTCATTGCATCACTATTCAAAAGATACTAAGGAGAGACATCAATTAATAAATAATACAAAATGGAATTACCAAAATTTTTACTAGGAGATAACACTGATTTTCCAGATGATATTTTCATCATACACTTAGATTATCCAAGATTTATCATCAATCTAAAAGATGATGAGGTTGAGTTTATAGAAGAAGCTGAAGATCTTGATGAAGGGGAATTAAATGCAGAAATGGAAGGTTTGATCGAACAGGCGAATGCTTTTTACGATAGAGAAATGGAACGTTACGAGAAAGAATAATTTTGTTTAAAAATAAAAAATAACCACTTATAACATAACAGATGAAAAGAGTTTACATGTTTTTTTTAGCTTTATTAGGTGTACTTTGTTTAGTTAAAGGAGCTATTGCTTTGTTTAATTTAGATTTAACTCCTATTGCTGCACAAAGCACAGCGTATAATTTTGGGCGCACTGTTGGACTTGTATTATCAAAACTGATATTTATCGCCTTTGGTATCATTGTTATAAGAAAGGGCTATTCTATTTTCAGGCAAGAACAATTAAAATTAAATTAATTTTTCTATTTGAAATAGTTCTCTAATAAAATTTGAGCGGCTGCAAAAGGTGAAATTTCATCATTTTGCACCGCTTTTTTATTGACTTCTAATAGCTTGATTACCTCTGGATGATTGTAGAAGTTTAATTTTAACTGTTCATTAATTGTTTCAATTAACCAATATTCATTTTGTTCTGCGCGCTTTTGATCAAAATAAGCATTTTGCTTTGTTAGTTGTAAAAACTCGCTAATCGTTTCCCAAACTGCTGCAATGCCATCTCCTGTAATAGCACTACAAGTAGCAGTAGTGGGTATCCAGCCCGATTTCTTAGCTGGAAAAAGATGCAAAGCTCTGTTGAATTCTGTTTTAGCTAGTTTGGCTTTTCTAACATTGTCACCATCCGCTTTGTTGATGACAATAGCATCCGCCATTTCCATAATACCGCGCTTAATGCCTTGCAATTCATCACCCGCACCTGCGATTTTCAAAAGTAAAAAGAAATCTACCATACTATGAACGGCCGTTTCGCTTTGACCAACACCTACCGTTTCAATAATAATCGTATCAAATCCACAGGCTTCACACAGGGTAATGGTTTCTCTTGTTTTGCGAGCCACACCTCCTAATGTATCTCCAGAAGCCGAAGGTCTTATGTAAGCATTTGGATCTTTCACTAATTCTTCCATGCGAGTTTTGTCACCTAAAATACTTCCATGCGAAATGGTACTACTAGGATCCACCGCAAGAACGGCTACCTTTTTTCCTAAACTCGTTAAGTGTTTTCCAAAGGCTTCAATAAAGGTGCTTTTTCCCACTCCCGGTACACCAGTAATCCCTATTCTGACTGATTTATTAGCATGATGAAGGCAAGCATTAATGACTTCATTGGCTTTAGCCAAATGACTTGGGTTTGTACTCTCAACAAGGGTAATGGCCCGACTCAAGTCACTGATATTACCTGCAAGTATTCCGTTGACTAATTCAGTAGCGGACGGTTGTACTCTCCTGAATTTTTGAATGTTTTTAACGACAGAGGCACTGATCATTTCAGGAGATGAAATTCCAGCCTTTTCGTGAAGAGCAGAAGTAGTTTTTTTTTTATTAGTCAAAATATTCTTTTTGAAAAGTAAAAGTAATCAAATCCAAAACAGTTTCAAAAGAGAATAACTAAAGTCAATCTTTTAAAGAGGTAATATAGGGCAGAAAATGCTATAACTTATTTTGTAGAAGGGACGTTTGAGATAATTGCAAAAGTAAATAGTAATATAGGTAGTTGCTTTTTTAATCCAACTTCTGCTAGCTGCTACTTTTTATTGTATTTATAACTGCTAAAATGGTATTTTTGTGCTAACACTACATCATGAACAATATAATTCTCATTTTTGTCTATATCGGAGCAGGACTAATACTTCAAAAGGTAAAATGGTTCCCGACGACCACCTATAAATTTTTAAATAAATTAGTAATTTACTTCTGCTTGCCAGCACTAGCGTTATTTTATATTCCAAAAATTCATTGGAATAATCAATTACTGTATCCTATTGGGGTTGCTTGGATAGGTTTTGCAGGTGCCTACTTATTATTTCGTTTTTTGGGAGCCAAATATGGTTGGTCAAAAAAACTTACTGGCTGTTTGATTCTTACTGCTGGTTTAGGGAATACCTCTTTTTTAGGTTTTCCTATTATTCAGGCTTTGTATGGTGATGAAGGAATGAAAACTGCCATTTTAGTGGATCAACCAGGCTCTTTTGTAGTGCTTTCAACTTTAGGTATATTAGTAGCGACGTTATATTCAAAAGGAGAACAGAGTGGTGGACAAATTGTCAAAAAAATTCTGTTATTTCCGCCTTTTTTAACTTTTGCTTTTGCTTGTGTGCTTAATGTGTACGGATATGATTTTCAAGACTGGATACAACGCCTCTTGCAATTTGTAGGAAGTGGAGTGACGCCTTTGGCCCTAATTTCTGTGGGTTTACAATTGAGATTTGAGACAAAGAGTCAGCACTGGAGATTTTTAGGTATTGGTTTAGTATATAAATTGATTTTAATGCCTGCAATTATCTACATTTTATATGTTTTGGTTTTCAACCAAAGTTCAAAAATTATAGAGGTTGCAATTATGGAAGCAGCAATGGCTCCTATGATTACAGCAAGTATTTTAGCGTCATCAAACGGTTTAAAACCAAGACTAAGTAGTATGATGATTGGTTTTGGGATTCCTATTTCCTTTGTTTCATTGATTTTTTGGTATTTTGTAGTTCAATTTATGTAATAAAAACTAATAGGTTTTTTGGTTTAATTTATGATTTGTGTCATAGTTGGTGTACTTTTTTTTGAGTAATTTTAATTGAATTTAAAAAACAACACTATGGCAACTTTACGTTTAGGAGATATCGCTCCAGATTTTGAAGCAGAAACAACATTAGGAAAAATAAAATTTCATGAATGGTTAGGTAATTCGTGGGGTGTTTTGTTCTCACATCCAGCTGACTTTACACCTGTTTGTACGACTGAATTAGGTACAGTGGCTAATTATTATCCTGAATTTGTAAAAAGAGATACTAAAGTTATAGCATTAAGTGTTGACGGACTTGAATCACACTTAAAATGGATTAAAGATATCGAAGAAACACAAAACGTAACTTTACAATATCCTATCATTGCTGACGAAGACAAGACTGTTGCAAACTTGTACGATATGATTCATCCTAATGCAAATGAAACGTTTACAGTTCGCTCTGTATTTATAATCGGACCAGACAAAAAAATAAAATTAATATTGACCTATCCTGCATCAACAGGACGAAATTTTGATGAGTTGCTACGTGTGATTGATAGTCTGCAATTAACTGCAAATTACAGTGTGGCTACGCCAGCAAACTGGCAAGATGGAAATGATGTAGTGGTTTCCCCGTCTATTCCAGATAGTGATATTCCTGCTAAATTTCCAAAAGGCTTTACTGGTATCAAACCTTATTTAAGAATGACACCACAGCCTAATAAATAAAACAAATAGAAATAGAGATAAAAAGGCCGACTCCAGATGAAAGGGAGTCGGCCTATTTATTATTGTATCATCCGATACTTATACATCAACATTGATAGGTAAATATATTAAGGTAGCATAAGCAGGTAAATTAGTTATCGCTTTGTATGATTCACTATCACATTCTTCTTCATAAATACTAATAGAGTTTACCTCCATATCTGTAAATTCTTCATCATAACCATTCCAATCACTATTAAACGCTAGTTGGTACTGAGCAGAGTAGGGTATTCCAAAACTATAATCTGCATAAGAATTATTTGATAAATTTAGTAGCACTATAGTCGCGTCTGTAAAATCTTCTTTGGTAGAACGTGCATAAGCTAATACTTTGTTGTTTTCGTTAAAATGTACAATTTTTGTGAACTGTCCTTTTAATCCCTGACTTTCAAATTTTTCTTCTGTCCTCAATCGGATTAAGTCTTTCACCATATGGGTTATTCCTTTGTGCTTTTTTTGTTGGTTCCAGTCCAGAGCCTCATCATCTTTAAAATATTCATCTTCAATAAACTCTTGCCCTTGAAAAAGCATCGGTATTCCAGGAGAGGTCAATGTAATTGCTATTCCCAAAAGTGCTCTTTTTTTACCGAAAAAACTATCTGCATAACCAGGCTCAATTTCTTCAGGAACACGTGCTTTACCATTCGCCACTTCGTCGTGAGACTCAGTATAGATAATGCGCTGAAAGGCGTCATCATTGTATTTAAATACTATGGCGTCAACCAGAGATTGTAAATCACGGTATTCATCTCCTTGTTCAATCAATGCTTTTCTTACGGGATGTACAAAGTTCATATCCCACTGAGAACCGTACCCAATACCACCATGTTCAATTTTTAAAGTAACTAAATCATGCCCTTTAAGATCTTCAGCAATCGTTAATTTGCCTGGGTACTTGGACTGAATTTCGGCATTGATATCTCTCATTAGCATTTGGCCTTCAACAATCTCATTATCCTCACCCAAGCCACCACCTTCATAGCGGATGTAAGAGGTAGCGTCCATACGCAGGCCGTCGCAGTGGTAATCTTCAATCCACATCAGGGCATTGTCTCGAATGTATTGGCGTACTTCTTCGCGTCCATAATCTGGTCTAGTATCTCCCCAAGGCGTAGTCGATCTGTGGTCGTTGTAAAAGTAAATACCTCCTTTGTTATTATCAGACCAACCATCAAATTGCCATAAATCCATATCTGATGGTCCAAAGTGATTGTAAACAACATCCAGAACCACTGCAATATCGGCCTTATGAAAAGCATTGACCATTCTTGCAAAGGCTTCCGCACCGCCATAATCTCTTTCAATAGCAAATGGATATGAAGGATTGTAGCCCCATGATATCCCTCCTGCAAATTCAGCGATAGGTAATAGCTCTACACAATTAATACCAAGCGATTGTAAGTAGGGTATTTTTTCAATAATGTCGTCAAACGTAGCTACCTGATCTTCGTCCTTTCTATTAAAAGTACCTACATGCAGCTCATAAATTACTAAATTATTCCAAGGCTTCATTTGAAAATCATCATCGTCCCAATCAAAATCTAATTTAGTAATTACAGAATTTCCGTTACTGTTCGTCATTTCTCGGGCATAGGGATCGTTTCGGTCTAGCATTAGTTCGCCGTTGTGAATCACATACTTGTATTCATCTCCCGTTTTTGCCTCTGGCACTGCAACAGACCAGTAGCCATTTTCTTCTTGCTCGAGTGCGTTTTTGGTTTTATCCCAATCATTAAAAGAACCCGTTACGTAAATTTTATTGGCATTGGGTGCCCAAACTCTAAAAGTGGTGGCATTATCACCAACTACAGCACCCATTCCTTCTATTTTCTCAATTACTTTTTCCATAATTTACATTTTATAAACGGCATCGTTACTCTTAACCTTCGATGTTTACACTTTACAAATTAGTTAAATGAAAAGACTAAAGTTGATTAATTTTGCACACTACAAATATCTGATATCGTAGCAGTTAGTCGCTTATGTAATTTGTTGCTGGAGTTATATAATTACCATAAATAGTGAAAAAAATATTGATTTTGGTACTAAATTGAAGCCTTGACGATATACGTAAGGGAGTCAATACCATAATGTTTGAAATAATGCTACGAACTGTTTTTTTTGGGAGCAGCACATTTCGTTTTCATAATAAATATTCGTCCTGCTGTCCATTACAATCCTCGTCCTTTTGCTTTATGAAGCTCAAGGACTCGGGATTTTCATTTCCATCAGGGCTATGAAGCGCATTTTGGAGCTATAAGTACTTTAGATATGTTGTGATAAATAGCGTCCAACGTAAAAGTAGATCAATAGAGCTGTTAATTAAACGATAAGCGAAATACCTTAAACAGATTGGATGAGTACCTAAAACCAAGAGAAAATAATAGATAGATTATACGCGATTTGTAGCGGATCACCTGAAATTCCAGACTAAAAATAAATAGATGCTTAAATCACCCCTTTTATTTTTGCGTGTTGTAACAAAATAATTGTTTTGGCATCTTTGATTTCACCACTGGCAATCATGTTGTAAGCTTCGTCGAATGTCATTTCGAGCACTTCGATGTTTTCTTGTTCGTGCTCTACGCCACCGCCTTCGCTAACTTTCATGCTTTCATCATAAGCACCCGTAAAGAGATATAAAATCTCGGTGACTGCGCCTGGAGACATATAGGTCTCCATAACCTTGTCTACGGTTGTTAGCCTGTAACCGGTTTCTTCTTCGGTTTCTCTAATGATGCATTGCTCAGGATGGTCTTCGTCTAAAAGCCCAGCACAAACTTCAATCATCATTCCGGTTTTGTTACCATTGAGGTAGGTGGGTAAACGAAATTGACGTGTTAGAATTATTGTTTGTTTCTTGCTATTGTATAATAAAATAGCGGCACCGTTCCCACGGTCGTATACTTCTCTTTTTTGTGTAATCCAACTGTTGTCATTTTTTTTAAAATCAAAAGTGACTTTGTTCAGTAGGTACCAGTTGTCAGAAAGTAGTTCTGTTTGTTTTATTTTTATTTCGGGATTGTGCATTTGGGGTAGGTTTTTAGGTAAAATAAAAAACGCTCTGAAATTTCAGAGCGTTAGTATATATTATTTAAGAATTGTTTGTTTTCTATCTGGTCCTACTGAGACAATTTTGATAGGCACTTCTACTTCTTTTTCAATGAATTCAATATATGCTTTTAGCTCGGCTGGTAACTCTTCATAAGTTGTCATGCCAGTTAAGTCTGCTTTCCATCCTTTAAACTCTTGGTAAACAGGAGTTACATTCTCCGGCTCAATGTTGTAAGGGAAGTGAGCAATGTTTTTTCCTTTATAAGCGTACTCTGTACAAACTTTTAAAGTTTCAAATCCTGAAAGGACATCCCCTTTCATCATCATTAATTGTGTCACTCCGTTCACTTGAACAGCGTATTTTAAAGCTACTAAGTCTAACCAACCACAACGTCTTTGTCTACCAGTTACAGATCCAAATTCGTTTCCTACGCGTGCCATAGTCGTTCCATCTTCATCAAAAAGTTCCGTTGGGAATGGTCCACTACCTACACGTGTTACATAAGCTTTGAAAATTCCGTATACTTCTTTGATCTTGTTAGGTGCAATTCCTAAACCAGTACAAGCTCCAGCAGCAGTAGTATTAGATGAAGTTACAAACGGATACGTCCCGAAGTCCACATCTAATAAAGAACCTTGAGCTCCTTCACAAAGAATAGATTTACCTGCTTTTTGCGCTTGGTGCATGTATTCTTCACTATCAATAAAATCTAATTTTTTGATTTCTTCAATAGACTCAAAAAATTCTTTTTCAAGTTCTGTTAAGTTGTATTGAATATTGACATCATAAAATTTAATCATTGCTTCGTGCTTGTCAGCAAGTGCTCTGTATCTTTCTTTGAAATCTTCTAATTCAATGTCTCCTACACGTATTCCGTTTCTGCCAGTTTTGTCCATGTACGTTGGTCCAATACCTTTAAGAGTAGAACCAATTTTAGCTTTCCCTTTTGAAGCTTCAGAAGCGGCATCAAGTAAACGGTGTGTTGGTAATATTAAATGTGCTTTTCTTGAAATGATTAATTTACTTTTAATGTCTAAATTGAATTTTTCAAGACCTTCAATTTCTTTTTGAAAAACTACAGGATCTATTACAACTCCATTCCCAATTACATTTACAGCAGTTTTATGAAAAATACCGGAAGGAATAGTTCTAAGAACATGTTTGATTCCGTCAAATTCTAAAGTATGCCCTGCATTTGGACCTCCTTGAAAACGAGCAATGATATCGTAATTTGATGTAAGAACATCAACTATTTTTCCTTTTCCCTCATCTCCCCATTGTAATCCTAGTAATAAATCTACAGCCATTCTAATTATTATTTGTTGTTGTTGCGACAGCAATATGCCTGTCAAAATAGTTAATTCTTATTGTGTCAGTTGTAATTTTTGAATTACAATTTTTCTTCTTCGATTGTGTTTTCCGGCTTGGCACCTTTTTTTACACCATAGAAATACAATGAGTGATTTGTAATCTCTACATCAAATATTTCTTCTATCGTTTTCTTGATTGTTTGGATTCTTGGATCACAAAATTCAATTACTTCGCCAGTATCCGTCATAATAATATGATCGTGCTGTTTGTCAAAGTATGATTTTTCATAGTGTGCTTGATTTTGTCCAAACTGGTGTTTACGAACTAAAGCACAGTCCAATAGTAATTCTATAGTATTGTAAAGCGTAGCCCTACTTACACGATAGTTTTTGTTTTTCATTTTGATGTATAGGTTTTCTATATCAAAATGTTCTTCACTTTCGTAAATTTCCTGAAGGATAGAATAGCGCTCAGGAGTCTTTCTATGGCCTTTTTTTTCAAGATACATTGTAAAAACATTTTTTACAATTTCTTGGTTTTTGTTGTTATCTGTGGAAATGAGTGTCATATCTGGCAAAGATAAATTTTTATTTTAATAGTTTTGAAGTTTAAATAAGTATAACAAGATAAATTTGTGAGTTTTTGAACAAAAACAAACGCATATTAAGTTGTTGTACTCTTGTACTTACGCTTTCTTATAGCAATAAACGCGCCATCAAAGATTTTACATTATTTTTTATAAACTCGGGTCACTTTGTCAATACCGTCTATTTTTTTAATATTGTCCATTAATTTTTTCAAAATGGTAATGTTTTGAACAATAACAATTAACTGGCCTTTGAACAGTCCTGCATCACCACTCAATGAGATACTTTGAATGTTTACCAGCATGTTGTTAGAGATAACCTTAGTCAACTGATTGGTTAATCCCATAGTGTCCATTCCAGTAATATTAAGGATGGCTTTAAATTCTTGTTGTGAAGAATCAATCCATTTGGCCTGCATGATACGGTAGGCATAATTGGATTGCATCGAAATGGCATTTGGGCAATCTTTTTTATGTACTTTGATTCCTTCATTAATGGTTACAAACCCAAACACTTGGTCTCCAGGAATGGGGTTACAGCAAGTTGATAGCTTATAATCTAGTTTGTCTTCTTCTTTACCAAAAACGAGTAAGTCAAAGTTATTACTCAAAACGGGTTTGTGAATATCAGCATCAGCAGTTTGTCCCGTACGTTTAATTTTATTTTTGAAGAAATTGATTAAAGTATTGCTTTTTTGAGCAGCAAAATCCTTTAACTGTTGATTTTCAATTGAACCTACACCAACTCTATAAAATAAATCCAAACTTGTTTTTAGCTGAAAAAAATTGACTAATTCATTAACAACTGACTCGTTAAGCGTGACTTTAAGATGTTTTAATTTTCTAGTCAGGATTTCTTTACCGTCTTCAGCAATCTTTTTAGTGTTCTCGTTAAGAACGTTTCTGATTTTATTTTTAGCTCTCGAAGTGGTCACATAATCCAACCAGTTGATTGTAGGTTTTTGATTAGGTGAAGTAATAATTTCTACCTGATCGCCACTTTTTAATTCATAATTTAAAGGAACTAATTTTCCGTTAACACGTGTTCCTCTTGTTTTTATACCAATTTCAGAGTGGATGCTAAAAGCAAAATCTAGCGATGTGGCTCCTTTGGGCAACGATTTAATATCTCCTTTAGGTGTAAAAATATAGATTTCTTTAGAATATAAATTCATCTTGAAATCTTCGACAAAATCTACAGCGCTAGTTTCTGAATTTTCTAATGCTTCTTTTAGTAAATTTAACCATACATCTAAACCACTTTCTTCTGTCGCTCCGTTTTTATATTTATAATGGGCAGCATAGCCTTTTTCGGCAATTTCATCCATACGCTCACTACGTACTTGTACTTCAACCCATCTTCCTTTAGGTCCCATCACAGTAATATGCAAGGCTTCGTAACCTGTAGATTTTGGTGATGAAATCCAATCGCGCAATCGGCTTGGACTAGGTCGGTAGTGATCAGTTACAATAGAATAGATCTTCCAAGCTAAGAATTTCTCATCATGAGGATTGGATTTGTAGACAATTCTCAATGCAAATTTGTCGTACACTTCATCAAAACTTACGTTTTGTGCCTTCATCTTTCTACGAATTGAATAAATGGATTTAGGACGTCCTTTAATCACATACTCGACACCTTCTGCATCTAAAGAGGTCTTTAAAATATCTGAAATGTCTTTGATATAAGCATCTTGTTGCTCTTTCGTTTCTTTAATTTTGCTAACAATATCATTGTAGACTGTAGGTTCCGTATATTTTAAACCTAAGTCTTCTAGTTTGGTTTTAATATTGTACAAACCCAAACGATGGGCAAGTGGCGCATAAATATATAAGGTTTCAGACGCAATTTTGACTTGTTTGTAATTCTCCATTGACTCCATAGTTTGCATATTGTGCAGCCTATCGGCAATTTTGATTAGGATTACACGCACGTCATCGTTTAGAGTCAAAAGCATTTTACGAAAATTCTCTGCTTGCATAGAGACATTCATGTCTTTTTGAACGAGAGATATTTTTGTGAGTCCTTCAACCAGTTGTGCTACTTTTGGATTGAACATACGTTCAATATCCTTGACAGTTGTAGGTGTGTCTTCAACAACATCATGCATCAATGCAGCAGCGATAGAAGTAGCTCCCAAACCTATTTCTGAAGCTACAATTTTTGCTACAGCAATAGGATGAAAAATATAAGCTTCACCTGATTTTCTACGCTGATCTTTATGCGCTTCAACAGCCACATCAAAAGCTTTTCGTATTAGTTTTTTATCATCTGGAGTCAGTGTTTGATAACTTATACGAAGTAATTCTTTATACTCTTGAGCAATTGCTTTATTTTCTTTTTCTATATCTATTTCTGTCATAGCGGCATGGTTCATTTTTTAAAAATAACGATAAGTTTGCATATACGCAAGCACTAAATCAATGATCAGAATTAAAAAATTTAAGGTTATTTAGTAGCTGTTATGGAGTGATTTTGTTGAAGTCTAAATCTTGAAAATCGTAACTAAAATCAGTTAGTTCAGAAATGGCGTTCATTTTTAAACCAGTAACTATTTCAGAATCATTTGTTTCGAATAGTAGGTGAGCGTCTGCATGAAAATAAGCATTATCCCATTTTACTACATAATTTCCTTTTTTATAGAAAAATACTTCTCCTTTTAACTGGGGGGAGCGTTTTGAAGCAAAATAAATTCGCCCTTTCTTTTCTGAAATTACGACCTCTCCAAACCAATTGTCTTTGTAAGTTCCTAATATAGGCTTGTAATTTATCGTGATTTTGTCTTTCTTGTTCTTGGCTACGGTAGCCCACACTTCCTCAGTAACTTTATCAGCAGAGGCTTCGTTTGCTTTCATTCGGTTACTGTAAATACTTACGTAATCTTCAGAGGGGATTCCTAAATAACTATCTTTAATCGTATTGGTGATGGCGTTAAATGCCGCTCCAGATTGTTGGTTTGTTAAAACAATAATTCCTAACTGTAGCTCAGGGATGTAAGTCGTTTGTGTCACGATTCCCTCTAATCCTCCGGTATGGGTAACTTGTTTGTAGCCTTTTACGTCGCTCAAAAACCATCCCAATCCATAACCGTTAAAGTGTGTATTGTAAGGCGCTCTTGTTTTAGTAGGGATAATGGTTTGTAATTGCCACATTTCATCATGTTGCTTCTCTGAAAACAATTGCTTCTTTTCTGAACCGTACTGACCATTATTCATTTGCATTATGGCCCATTTACTAAGGTCGTTCACACTAGAATAGATTCCGGCAGCGGCATCAAAGAGTTGGTTCTGGTACCTTTTAATTACTTTTAATTTTCCATCAACAGGAACATGAGGATCAATAATATTACTAGTATCCTTTAGTCTTACAAAGGAGGCAGCGCTATTGTTCATTTCCAAAGGCTTCATGATACGTTCTTCAATGAAATCGCACCAGCTTTTTCCACTGACTACATGGATGACTTCACCCGCAACGATGTACAATAAATTATCATAATCATATTTAGTTCTAAATGCTGAAACCGGCTTTAAATATTGCAAATTCACAATGATATCTTGAGCTGTAAAATTGCTTCCGTCAGGCCATATCATTAAATCTCCTGCACCAAGTCCTAAACCACTTCTGTGCGTCAATAAATCGCGAATAGTGAATTCTTGCGTCACATAATCATTATACATTTTAAAATTAGGAAGGTATTTAACCACCTTGTCATCCCAATTTATTTTCCCTTCGTCGACAAGTATAGCTAGAGCTGCACTGGTGAATGCCTTGCTATTGGATGCAATCCCAAATAAAGTATTGGCATCTACCTTTTCTTTCGTTGCAATAGATTTTACACCATAACCTTCAGCCAAAACCACTTTGCCGTCTTTGATAATAGCGACTGCAATTCCGGGTACGTTAAAAGCGGTTAGTGTTCGGTTGACTAAATTGCTTACTTCTGGAGCAGTAATTTGACCAAAAGAGAAGGTCGTTGCAATTAAGGTGATGGCAACAAATAATTTATTTTTCATGCTATTGTTTTTATACGATGTTCGTTGTTTCTATTTCAGTGGTTTTTTAAAAACCTCTTTGTCTCTTAGCTTCAAAAATTAAAATGGCCGCAGCTACAGATACGTTCATGCTGTCAATTTCTCCTTGCATTGGGATAATAATATTTTGAGTAGCAGCATCACGCCATTCTTGCGTTAAGCCTGTGGCCTCTGTTCCAACCACTAAAGCAGTTGCTTGTGTGTAATCTTGTGTGTGGTATGAAGTCGAATTTTGCAAGGTGGCACAGTAGAAATTAATTTTTCGTTCCTTTAAAAAGGCGATTATCTCAGCGGTAGTTCCTGATGCAATCTGGTTTGTAAACAAACAGCCTACACTAGAGCGTACAATATTAGGATTGAAGATGTCGCTTTTAGGATTTGCAATAATTACAGCATCTAGATTAGCTGCATCGGCCGTACGCAGTAAGGCTCCAATGTTTCCTGGCTTTTCTGGAGCTTCGGTAATTAAAATTAATGGAAGTTCAGATAATTTTAAATCCGATAATTGCATTGATTTGCTTTTGGCTACAGCCAAAATGCCTTCAGTAGTATCACGATAAGCAAGCTTTTGAAAAACGGCTGCATTTATTTCGATTAATTCGGTGTGTGGAGCTATTTTTCTGGCCTCAACTTCGGTGCATATTTCGGGATAAAACAATACCGTTTCCAGTTCATAACCCCCTTTTAAAGCTAACGAAATTTCTCGTTTTCCTTCAATCAGAAACGTACCACTTTGCTTGCGATTTTTAGCTTTTTCCTGCAAAAGGACTAATGATTTTATAAAAGGATTTTGAACAGATGAGATTTCTTTCAATGGATTTTAAATTTTGATTATTAAAATAAAAAACAAAGATACACAGAGAAAATGCAGTTTTATAAATTTGATGCAGAATATTTGAGCTCCTTAAAGTTAGTTTGACTAATAAAGAACTTTAAAAACCGGTAAAACGAGTATTTTTTATAGTTTTGCAACTATTGCTACAGTCGCTAACGGCTGTTTTTCTACATTTAATTCAATATTCATGTTTCACTTATTAGATATCATTGGTACACTGGCATTTGCCATGTCAGGAGCGTTAACGGCTATGAGTAAAAGGATGGACCCTTTTGGAGTCTTTATCATTGCTTTTGTTACAGCTGCTGGTGGAGGAACTTTGCGAGACATTTTAATAGGTAGAACTCCTGTAGGCTGGATGCTAAACCTTGAATATGTGATTATGATCTCAATTGGGTTTGTGCTGGCCTTATTGTTCAGAAAAAGATTTGATCAATTGCGCACCTCGTTATTTCTATTTGATACGATTGGTTTAGGAGTTTTTACCTTAATTGGACTTGAAAAAGGAATAAGTGTGGGGTTACATCCAATTATTTGTATTGCTTTAGGAACTATGACAGCTTGTTTTGGAGGTGTAACTAGAGATATTCTTTGCAATGAAATCCCCGTTATTTTTAGAAAAGAAATTTATGCTACAATTTGCATTCTGGGAGGAGCCGTCTTTTTTATTTTGAAAAAATTCAATTTAGACAATGATATTCTATATTTGATAACCTCCATGGTAATAATTTCTGTGCGCTTAATGGCTGTGAAATGGAAATGGTATTTACCTACTTTAGAACATAAATAAAAAGTATTACTTTCACAAAGCCTAAAATTTGACCGTGAAAAATTACGTTGTAAAAAAATATTTTGAAAGCGATTACGCACTTTGGAATAGCTTTATTGGTCAAGCCAAAAATGCTACTTTCCTTTTTCATCGTGATTTTATGGACTACCATAAAGATCAGTTTGAAGATTTTTCTTTGATGGTTTTTAAAGGTAAAAAGCTCGTCGCTGTTTTACCAGCGAATAGAGTAGGTGATGAAGTATTTTCACATCAGGGATTGAGTTATGGGACAATTGTAATTCAAGATGGAATTAGAATAAAAGACTATTTAAAGATCGTGAGGCAGTTAATGCTGTATTTGCATCAGCAGAATATTACATTTGTCTCTATAAAATTGCTACCTAAAGTTTATAATAAGACCTTGTCTGATGAATTAGATTACGCTTCTTTCTTACTGAAAGCTACAACTTATCGTTCTGATATTTATATGGTTTTAGATAATACACAAGAATACAAACCCAATAGAAACAGAAAACGAGCGCTGAAAGTAGCTGATCAGCATGCTATCGAATTGAGAGAGGATGCTAATTATGACGACTTTTGGCAAAATATTTTAATTCCTAATTTAAAAAATCGATTTGAAGTCGCTCCAGTACATTCAGTGGACGAGATAAAGCGATTAGCCTTGCTGTTTCCTAAGCAAATTAAATTATATACTGCTTCCATAGGTAGTGTTTTAAACGCTGGAGTTGTGGTCTTTATAATGGAAAATGTTGTTCATTTTCAATATAGTTCCGCTAAGGAGGACCGGAATAATACTGCTGCTTTAGACGCTCTTTTTGACTTTGTAGTACGCAACTATCTAGGTAAGAAATACATAAGTTTTGGGAATTCATCTGAAATGGAGGGCTACGGATTAAATGAAGGTTTGGCTTACTGGAAAGAAAGTTTTGGTGCTAAGGCATCTGTACAAAATTATATAAAGTTAAAGCCTGAAAACTATAGCTGCCTAGATACAATTGTATTATGATACCATTTCTAGATTTAAAGAAAATAAACGCCCCTTATGAAACTGCTTTTCAAAACAAATTGAAATCGGTTTTAGCAAGTGGTTGGTATGTATTGGGGGATGAAGTCAAGGAATTTGAGACTAATTTTGCTCAGTACTGTAATAAAAAATATTGTGTAGGTGTAGGGAATGGTTTTGATGCATTAGTTTTAATATTTAAAGGTTTTATTCAGTTAGGTAAATTAGAAAAAGGGGATGAAGTTATCGTTCCTGCTAATACCTATATTGCCAGTATTTTGGCTATTTTAGAAGCTGATTTGGTGCCGGTTTTGGTCGAGCCAAAGTTGGACACCTACAACATTAATCCGCAGTTAATCCAAGAAAAAATTACGCTAAAAACCAAGGCTATTTTAGTCGTTCATTTGTATGGGCAATTAGCAGAAATGGAGGTAATTAACAGCATCGCGCTAGCAAACGATATATTAGTTGTAGAAGATGCTGCACAATCCCACGGAGCAATTTTACAGCCCAATATCGAGACCCCGAAACTCACTAACCAAAATGCAATAGCTTACAGTTTTTATCCAGGCAAAAACCTTGGAGCTTTAGGAGATGGAGGGGCTGTTGTGACTAATAATCATGAACTAGCAGCAATTATTAGGACTCTTAGAAATTATGGTTCTGAAACGAAATATTACACCGATTATAAAGGTGTTAATTCCAGACTGGATGAAATGCAAGCTGCTTTTTTAAATGTAAAATTGCCAGATTTAGATACTGACAATGAAAAACGAAGAGCAATAGCGGAAAGGTATTTGTCAGAAATTAAAAACAAAAAGATAATACTTCCATTTTGGGACTTTACTACTAATCATGTTTTTCATTTGTTTGTTATTCGAACAAAAACCAGAGCCGAACTGCAAGAGTATTTATCTCAAAACGGAGTCCAAACAGTAATTCATTATCCCATTGCTCCACACAAACAAAAAGCATTGCAAGAGTGGCATAATTTATCATTTCCTGTCACCGAAAAAATTCACGAGGAAGTTTTGAGTTTGCCTATGAATCCCATAATAACAAAGCAAGAAGTTGATTGTATTATCACCGCTTTAAATAAATATTAGGGATGACCGATAATAAATCTTCCTACCGACAAATTCTTAAAACGACCTCACTATTTGGGGGTGTACAGTTCTTAACTATTATCATTTCCATTGTTAGAACTAAACTGATTGCAGTTTTTATAGGTCCTGCTGGAATGGGGATTATAGCGTTGTTAAATTCGGCAATGAATACAATTACAGGCCTGTCAAGTTTGGGAATAGAGACGAGCGGGGTAAAACATGTTTCAGCTAAATATAAGGAGGGTGAGTTGCAAAGTGTGTCTAGGATTGTCAGTATTATCAAAAAGTTGGTTTTACTTACGGGGATCATAGGGACATTATTTACGATAGTGTTTGCCTCGTGGCTGAGTACGATAACTTTTGGAAGTGGAAACTTTTCTAGTGCTTTTGTCTTGATAGCTGTTACGGTTTTGTTTAAGCAGGTAACAGCAGGACAATTAGTGATTTTACAAGGATTGAGAAGAATGCGGCTTTTGGCCAAAGCCAACTTTTATGGTAATTTATTAGGCTTGTTGGTTTCCGTTCCGTTGTACTATTACTATGGGATTGATGCTATTATTCCCACCATCATTGTGATATCCTTGTCGGCTTTGTTATTTTCATTTTACTATTCAAATCAGGTGGGGATTCAAAACGAAAATATATCTGGCAGGCAACTACTTAACGAAGGTAAAAGTGTAATTAAGCTTGGGATATTGTTAACCATAAGCGGATTACTCACTCTATTGACCACCTATTTAATTCAAATTTATATTGGGAGTAGAGGTGGCTTAGAACAAGTTGGTTTTTACAATGCTGGTTTTACGCTGTTGAATTCCTATGTTGGTATAATTTTTACGGTAATGAGTACAGATTATTTCCCCAGATTGTCAGCTATAAATGAAGATAATGGAAAAGTACGCGAAAGTGTTAAGCAGCAGTCTTTTATTTCAGTGTTGATCATAACACCGATCATTATATTGTTTCTAAGCTTTATTCCTTTAATCATACAGCTTATTTACACGCCCCAATTTAATGTGATCATTCCAATGGTTTGTTTTGGAATATTAGGAATGCTTTTTAGAGCCGTTTCTTGGTCTATGGGGTTTGTTTTAATTGCCAAAGGAGATTCAAAGACTTTTTTGAGAACAGCTATTGGTTTTAATGTAATATCGTTGGCGCTGAATTTTTTAGGGTACTATTATTATGGTTTACAGGGACTAGGATTAAGTTTTTTAGTGTATTATGGAATTCATTTTTTAGGACTAAAATTAATTACTAAAAAAAGGTATGGACTCTATTTCGAAAAGGAGTTTTACTTCACTTATCTTGTTTGCATTACACTGTGCGGTATAACTTTTCTGATGCGTTATATTCCTAATCCGTTTTTAAAATATACTTTAATGGCATTGATGAGTGTAGTTTCGATTACTTTTGTGTTATACCAATTGAATAAAAAGATAGAGTTGAAATCAGTTTTTAATGCTTTAATTAATAAAAAAAATGACTGATATTTTGAAAAGTCCGTATCGCAATTTGAAACTGTTTTATTATAAAATGCGGTTTTACTATACGGTGAACTGGACTAAAACACTTTATTTTAATTTTAAAAAATTCCCTTTTTCAACAGCAAAAAAGTTACCCGTCTTTTTTTATGGAAAGGTAAAATTCAGTTGTATTACGGGAGAGATAAGAATCACAGCACCCATAAAGAGCGGAATGATCGGTTTTGGACAAAAATATGAAATGACTTCAGTAGCAGTGGGAACGGCAGAAATTAACATCACAGGAAAGCTGGTTTTTAATGGGCAGCTGCAATTTGGCAAAGATTACTTTATTTACGTAGGCAAAGATGGGTATTGTGAATTGGGACATATGGCTTCTATGGCTTCAAATGCTAAACTGATTTGTATGGAAAAAGTGGTTCTAGGAGATTATGCCCGTTTTGGCGCAGAGTCTCAAATTATAGACACTAACTTTCATCAAATGATAGATACAAAAACTGGAGAGCGTTATAAGGTAACTAATGCTATTAAGATTGGGAATTACAATTATGTTGGAGGCAGAGTTTCCATAATGGCTGGTACTCAAACACCTCATTATTGTACGATTGCTTCTAATAGTTTATGCAATAAAGATTATTCACTTATAGAAGAAAATAGTTTGTTAGCTGGGATGCCTGCTAAATTAATTCGGACAAATATCTCAAGAGACTGGGAAGGAGAACGCAAACATTTGGATGCGTATTTAACGGTGCTTCAATAGTTAAATAATAGCTATTCTTACTTTTGTTTCAAGAAAAAGGTATTTTAAAAGTAGGATAAAATCCAGATTTTTATACGCTAAAATCATCTCAAAATGAATACGCTTTAATAAGGCTTTATTTTCGTTCTTGGAGCGATTAAGTTCAAACGCTTTTTTTAAAATAAGAAAAGTTGAATGATTGATTTTGTTTCTTTTCTTGTAAAAGCTGGTTCCCATAGAATTAGAAACGATTCTTTTATGAATTAAAATGGCATCTATAAAATCAAATTCATAGCTACGAGAAGCACGAATCCAAAAATCCAAATCCTCATAGGCTAGGTTTTCGTCGTAACCACCAAGCGCATCATATACTGATTTTTTTATCATACTGGAAACAGAGCAAATGCTGTTTCCGCCAGCAAGAACGGATGCATAAATATCTCCTGTAACTCGTTGTTCTAGAACTTTTTTATCCCTGTTTACTGGAAAATAATAAGAATCAAAACCGCCGTTTTCAGTTATCAAAGTCGCATTACCATAAACGACACCTACATTTTTATAGGTGCTTGTTTTAAAAGCATTGACCTGCAAACGCACACAGTTAGCAGCCAACAGATCATCTGCTGCCAAGTCAATGATAAATGTTCCTTTGGCTAGTTTTAATGCCTTATTAAATGCTTTAGTTATTCCTAAATTACTTTCATTAGCTATAAATTGAACCTGAGGAAAGTCCAATAACCAGTTTTTAATTACTGATTTAGAATTATCGCTGCTGCAATCGTCAACAATGATCAATTCAATTTTCTCGTAATCTTGATTGATAACGGATTGCAGGCTCTCCAATACAAACTCTTCCTGATTGTAGCACAAGCAAATAATGGTAACTAATGCTTTATCTTGCATATCTTTTTAAAAGAGTTATATATTTGGTACGAAAATAAGAAATCGATAATGATATTGCCTAACAAAAAAAACAAAATTGCTTTAATTGGTTACCGTCTAAGCGGCGGCGGAAGTGATAAAGTGATGGCAAATCTTTCTCTTTTTTTCGAAAGCAAAGGCATAGAAGTGCATATTATAATTGTTATCGATGAAGTTTCTTTTCCGTATGCGGGCAAGTTAGTTAATTTAGGTTTATTGAAAAATGCTAACAACGGTGCTGTCAATAAACTCAAAAGATTATCGGCATTGCGAACTTATTTAAACAGCAATGATTTTGATTTCATTATCGACTTTAGGTTTAGAACTAAAGTGATTCAAGAACTTTTACTAGCGCGATGGGTTTATAATGCAAAGACCATATTTACTGTTCATAGTTTTTTAATTAATCATTATATGCCGGCTAATCCATGGCTTACACGATTAATATACAATCATTGTTATGCTAATGTGGCACTGGTTCCGGTAATGAAAAGGTTGATTGAAAAAACTCATAAATTACAAAATGTAGTCACCATAGCTAATCCAGTAAACCTTAATGAAATTAGAGAAAAAAGTAGTTATAAGAATACCATTGCTTTCGATTATATCATAGCGATAGGTCAATTTGAAAATCCTATCAAACAATTGGATCAATTGATTTTAAGTTATGGAAATTCCCATTTGCCTGCAAAACAAATTCATCTTTTGATATTAGGAGAAGGAGATCAAGCAGCTTTAGAAAGCGAAGTTAAAAAAGCAAAAGTAGAATCCTTTGTACATTTTTTAGGATATCAAGACAATCCCTACAGCTATTTGAAAAAAGCAAAATTTCTAGTATTAAGTAGTAAAAATGAGGGAATGCCTAATGTTATTTTAGAATCATTAGCTTGCAGTACTCCAGTTGTTTCTTTTGACTGTCCGTCAGGTCCAAGAGAAATGATTACTAATGGAGAAAATGGTATTTTAGTTGAAAACCAAAATTGGTCACAATTAACTGAAGCAATGAATGAAATGGTGGCCAATGACATTTTATATAACCATTGTAAAAAGAATTCACTAGAAAGTATTCAGCCATTTCTACTGGAAAATATCGGGCAACAATGGTTAGATTTAATGAAAATAAGCATAGAATAGCAGATGACAAAAGTAGCAGCAGTTCAATTAGTATCTATTCCCGTTGTAGAAGATGTGCGTGGAAATTTAGGTTATATTCAAAAAGATATTTTACCATTTGAATTCAAAAGGGTATATTATCTTTTTGATGTGCCAAGTTCTGCGTTTAGAGGAGGTCATTCTCATGTGGAACAACAGGAAGTTTTAATTGCATTGAGTGGTAGTTTTGAAGTAATTTTAAATGATGGATTCGAAAAAAAATCTTTCTTACTGAACAAACCTAATATTGGATTGTACATCCCAAATGGAATTTGGAGAGAACTAGAAAATTTTTCCTCTGGAGCAGTTTGCTTGGTTTTAGCTTCAGATGAATTTATCGAAGAGGATTACATTAGAGATTATGATGAATTTATAAACGCCAAAAAATGAAATTGCTATACCTAGTTCCTAATTGTAATACTGAGGGTGGAGTAGCTAGAGTACTTTCGATAAAGACTAATTATCTTATAGAAAAATGTGGATATGAAATCCACATTCTTACCCAAAACAATGGTAATTCCAAGCGGTTTTATAATTTTAATTCTAAAATCATTTTTCAGGATATGATATTGGATGGCAACAGCTTTCAGTTTTTGAAAAAATATCAGAAAAATCTAAAACAGCATATTTCTATTGTAAAACCAGATGTTATTATTGTTTGTGATAATGGGTTAAAAGCATTTACTGTTCCATTTATTTTGAATACCAATATTCCTTTGTTGTTTGAATGCCACGGTTCAAAATACATTCAAGAAAATAATCCGAAAAACAGCTACTTATCACAAGGCTTTGATTTTTTAAAATATAAATTCAAAGATTTCAGCGTCCAAAAATTTGATTTTTTTATTGCTTTATCTGAAGAAAGTTTACAGGAATGGAAAGTGTCGAAAGCTACCGTTATTCCTAATCCATCTTGGATAACTACCACAACCGATAATTTACTGGAGAAAAAGAAAGTCATAACGGTGGCAAGAAATTCATTTGAGAAAGGCCTGGATCGATTACTTTCGATTTGGCAAAAGATAACGGTATTACATCCTGACTGGGTTTTAGAAATTTATGGTGATGGATTAGAACCACTGACAGTGCTGGCTGAAACATTGCAGATTAGTTCCTCAGTATCGTTTAATAAATCAGTGGTTAATATTGAAGAGAAATACAAGGATGCTTCGTTGTATGTAATGACTTCTAGGTCGGAAGGTTTTCCTATGGTCCTTATTGAAGCAATGGCTTCCGGATTGCCTTGCATTGCTTATGATTGTCCGGTGGGTCCAAGAGCCATTATAAGTAATAATGAAAATGGATTTCTTATTGAAAACGGTAACGAGAGTCAGTTTGTAGACCAGCTAAGCTTACTGATGAGAGATGCTGTTTTAAGAAAAGAGTTAGGGAACAATGCTGCTGAAACAGCTGCTAAGTATGACTTAGATAAAATTATGTTGCAGTGGAAAACTCTTTTCGAAACGGTGATAAAGAAAAATTAATTGTTCCTAATAGTACAGAAATATCCCAATTTGAACAGGTCAAATAAGAAAATAGAAGGTTTTTCTGAGAGTAAATTTCGACCAATACTATTTTCAGATTTTTTGAATAGAAAGGACAAGAGAGCTGTAAGCCTAATTTTTTGCACCATTTCATAAGTGGAAACTAATCGGCTGTTTTCTTCGGTAATTTTATTAGCTGCTACTAATAAAGCCAAATTGTTCAAAGCAATTTTAGTTTTGTTTAAAAACTGTGATGAGGTTTCTAAATTCAAGTGATAGGTAGGATTATCTATATGTTGGATTTTAATTCCTTTCGATTTTAAAACAGCCAAAAAGCACAAATCTTCATAGCCGTATGTTGTTATGGAGTTATCAAAAGGGTATTTCGAAAAAACACTTCTTCTAATTAATAAGTTAGACGTTAAAGCATTTTTGTACCCGTTATTTTTTCTTTGACTAATTGGTACAGACTCTCTTTTAATGCCATAGACATATCTTAAAAGTTGTTCTTTTTGCGGTTTGTTAGTTTGGTATTCAATCCCTCCAAATACTAAATCGGGTTTTTCTTGCTGGATTATTTCTAGGTAATTTCTAATAAAATTTGGATCCTTTGGATAAGTATCACAATCCATGATAAGCAAGTGCTCAAATTGCGCCTTAGAAGCAAGAAGATTAATGTTTATGCCTCTACCTTGATTGTACGCATTATTGTGATAATGAGTATTTGTAAGCGTACTGATTTTTTGGTTTTCGATAATAAAATCAGTAGAGGCATCATCCTGACAAAGGATTTCAAAGTTGACATCACATTCCACACACTGTTGATGCAATTCCAGAACTAAAGGATAGGCATTGTAATTGTATATAGGAATAAGAATGGAAAGCATTACACTGTTCTCTGAACGACTTCAAAGATTTTAGTGTCTTCACATTTCAATGTTTTTGAAGGGAATTTCATTAATAAGGCATAATCGTGTGTAGCCATAATAATTGTTTTTCCGTTTTCATTGATCTTTCTTAGCACTTCAAGAACTTCAGTACTGGTTTGTGGGTCAAGATTACCAGTTGGTTCGTCAGCAAGTATAAGTTCTGGATCGTTAAGCAAAGCTCTTGCAATAGCAACACGCTGTTGTTCCCCACCTGAAATTTGATGTGGCATTTTACCAGCATATTCTTTCATGCCTACTTTGTCTAAAACTTCGTCAATCTTACGGTCCATTTCCACTTTGTCTACCCAGCCTGTCGCTTTAAGAACAAATAACATATTGTCTTTAATCGTACGGTCTGGTAGTAATTTGAAATCTTGAAAAACGATTCCGATTTTTCTTCTTAAAAACGGAATGTCATTTTCTTTTAAGCTTCCTAAATCAAAATCTACTATATGTCCTTCGCCTTCATTTAATGGTAAATCAGCATAAAGCGTTTTCATTAAACTACTTTTTCCAGAGCCTGTTTTTCCAATGATGTATAAAAATTCACCACGGTTTACTTCCAAATTGATATTTGATAAAATAACTTTATCTTCTTGATAGATGGTTGCGTTTTTTAAAGACAGTATAGCTTGAGACATAATTGGCATTTGTTTATTGGGTAAAAGTAATAAGATAACGCATCTATTCAAAATAAATTTCGCCAATTAAATCTAATGTGCAAAAATATAATGGCGCGGTACTTGATAGATTTTGAAATCAGATTATACTTACGTTCTTATTGAGCAAGTTCCTCCGCCTTATAGATTCCTGCAATAGTGGTTAATTTGATTGTTAAAAAATTTGTTTATAATAAAAGCGAGCGCCCATTCGTTATAGACGTTAGAATATAATACATTTGAATATTAAAAAATAAAATCAAAATGCGTAAACTTTCCTGGCTTTTCTTATTCTTGTTTTTTGCGGGAGCAATCTCAACATCAGCACAAAAATCGACCATATATACTCATGAATTAAATGATTTTAATAAAGCAGTAGCTTTGTTCAAAGACCAACAATATGCGTCTGCTCAAATCATTTTTGAGCAAGTTAAGGCAGAGACAACAAATGACGAAGTAAAATCAGATTGTGCATATTATAATGCTAACTGTGCTATACGATTAAACCAGCAAGGTGCCGATGTTTTGATGGAAAAATTTGTTTCAGATTATCCAACAAGTGCTAAAAGTAACCAAGCTTTTATTGAAGTTGCACATTATTATTTTGAACAAGGTAGTTACCCACAAGCTTTACAGTGGTTTGAGAAAGTAGATGAAAGCCAGTTGACATACAAAGAAAAAGATAAATTTAATTTTCAAAAAGGCTATGCTTTCTTTAGTTCAAAAAATAAAAAAGAAGCAACTGCTTATTTTAATAAAGTAGTAAACTCTGCTGAGTATGGCTCACAAGCTAAATATTACTTGGGATTTATGGCTTACGAAGGAGATGATTATAAGGAAGCAACAAAATATTTTGATGCTGTTTCTGGTGAAGAGAAATACAAAGAGAAGCTTTCTTATTACCAAGCTGACATGAATTTTAAACTGGGTAATTTTCAAAAAGCAATAGACTTAGGTGAAAAAGCCATGGCAAAATCAAATGCTATTGAAAAATCTGAGCTGAATAAAATTATTGGTGAAAGCTATTTTAATTTAAAAAAGTATGACAAGGCAATTCCTTATTTAGCAGAATATAAAGGTAAAAAAGGTAGGTGGAACAATACTGATTTTTACCAATTGGGTTATGCGTATTACAAGCAAAATGATTATGAAAATGCCATTTCTCAGTTCAATAAAATTATCAATGGAAAAGATTTTGTAGCTCAAAATGCTTACTACCACCTAGGAGAAAGCTACCTTAAATTAGACAGAAAACAACAAGCATTAAATGCTTTTAAAAACGCTTCTGAAATGAGCTTTGATGCCGCGATTCAAGAAGATGCAAGTTTAAACTATGCTAAATTAAGCTATGAAATAGGGAATTCTTATCAGACCGTTCCGGAAGTATTGTTAGGTTTTACTAAAAAATATCCTAATAATGCCAGTCGTTCAGAAGTTGAACGATTGCTGATTGATTCTTATATTTCGTCAAAAAACTATAAGGAAGCATTAGTGCTATTAGAGAAAAATAAAAGCCCTGAAAATAAATTAGCTTATCAAAAAGTTACATTTTATAGAGGTTTAGAACTGTATGCTGATCGCAATTACTCAGAAGCTGCAAAAATGTTTAAAAAATCTCTGGACGAACATATTGATGCTAGTTTTACAGCTAGAGCCACTTTCTGGAAAGGGGAAACAGAATATGTTTTGGGTGATTATAAAAACGCTTTACTAAGCTTTAAACAGTTTGTAAGCGCACCACAAGCTACTAAAACTGTCGAATATAAGAACAGCAATTACAACATTGCATACGCTTACTTTAAGCTCAAAGAATACGACCAAGCAGCTAACTACTTTCAAAACCAGATTGACAATGTTAAGGATGATAAAGTGCTTATGAATGATGCTTATTTGCGCTTAGCAGATTGCCGCTTTGTTACTTCAAAATATTGGCCAGCGATGGAAGCCTACAATAAGGTAATTGAATTTAAAGGTGTTGATGCTGATTATGCCTATTATCAAAAAGCAATTTGTTATGGTTTTGTTGCTAAAAATGACAAGAAAATTGAGGAGTTGAATGCTTTTGTTCAATTGTATCCAAAATCAAGTTACAAAGACGATGCTTTGTATGAGTTAGCCAATACTTATGTAGCAAGTAATAAACAAGACTTAGCCTTAAAAACCTATGACCGTTTAATTACTGAATTTAAAAAAGGATCTTATACAGCAAAAGCTATTTTACGTCAAGGGTTAATTTATTACAATTCTGACAAAAGTGATCAAGCTTTAACTAAATTTAAGATGGTTGCTGCTGACTATCCAAAAACTCCTGAAGCTCTAGAAGCGGTTTCTACTGCTCGTTTAATATATGTTGATAGCGGTAAAGTGGATGAATACGCTAGTTGGGTGAGAACATTGGATTTTGTTGCCGTAACGGATGCTGATCTAGATAATGATACTTATGAGTCAGCTTTCAAGCAATTTGAACAAAATAATAACAGACAAGCAGCTGCAGGATTTACAGCTTATTTATCCAGTTTTCCAAGAGGTATTCATGCACTTCAGGCCAACTTTTATTTAGGACAAATCTATTTTACAGAAGGACAAAAAGACAAAGCTATAAGCAATTATCAATATGTGATTGACCAACCTCGAAGCGAGTTTTCTGAACAGTCTTTAGCGAGATTATCTCAAATATTATTAGATAATAATCAAAATGCGAAAGCGATTCCTGTATTACTTCGTTTAGAAAATGAAGCTGACTTTCCTCAAAACAAAGTATTTGCACAGTCTAATCTGATGAAATGTTATTATGATAAGCAAGATTATACCAACTCAGTTATTTATGCTGATAAAGTCTTAGCGAATGCTAAAACAGATGATAATGTAAAAAGTGATGCTCAGATTATTATTGCTCGATCAGCAATGAAAACTGCAGATGAAAACAAAGCAAGAGCTGCTTACGCTAAAGTGTTAGCTATTGCCAAAGGAGAGTTAGCTGCAGAAGCATTGTACTATGATGCTTACTTTAAAAATAAAGATGGTAAATACGAATTATCAAATACTGCGGTGCAAAAATTAGCGAAGAACTATTCTAGTTACAGGTATTATGGTGCTAAAGGTTTGATTTTAATGGCGAAAAACTTTTACGGATTAAAAGATAGTTTTCAAGCGACTTACATTCTAGATAATGTGATTAAAAATTTCACTGATTTCACTGATGTTGTCGCTGAAGCTCAAAAAGAGTTAGACATGATCAAGGCAGAAGAGTCTAAAACAAATTCATCGATTGTAAAATAGAAAATGAAACAAGGGAAACTATCGGATCCTAATCATATTTTCGTAACAACTCATAAAGAATGAAGTTAGCTTTTTACATCGTAGACGTTTTTTCAGATAAAAAGTATGCTGGCAATCAACTGGCTGTTTTTAATAATGCCGCAGGCCTAAGCGATAAACAAATGCAAGTTATTGCCGCAGAAATTAATTTTGCTGAAAGTACGTTTATTACTAAAATAGATCAAGAAAACAATTCAGCTGAGATTCGAATTTTCACTCCAGCTAAAGAGATGCAGTTTGCAGGGCATCCTATTATTGGCACATCATGGGTTTTAATGAATAAATTATTCAAGGAAACCAGTAAGAATATACGAGTTTCAGTTTCTATTGGGGAAATTCCGGTATCTCAATCAGATAAGCAGCTTTGGTTAAAAGCAGCCCAACCAGAGTTTTATGCTGTTTTTTCAAAAGTAGATTTTTTGGATTTCAGTAATTTAAAATCAAATGATTTTGATGAACGCTTTAAAATTCAGGAAGTGAGTACAGGTAGCGCTTTTGTAATTGTTCCAGTAAAAGACAAAGGGGCGTTAGAAAAAATACAGCTGAATAAGGAGCTTGCTGAAAAATGGTTAGATAAAAATTGTAAAACAAGCCATAGGGCATTTTACTTTTTTTGTTTGGAAGACAAAAAGTTAAGTTCGAGAATGCTGTGTATTGAAAATAATCAACTCATTGAAGACGCCGCTACTGGGAGCGCCAGTACTTGTTTACAAGCTTTCTTGTTGAAATATCATGACAGTGAAATAGAGTTAATCAATAACCAAGGCGAATTTATAAACAGAGCTTCTCAGATCTTTTTTAAAGGGAGTCTAACTAAAGAAGTTTATGATATAAAAATTGGTGGACAAGCACAATTTATTGCACAGGGAGAGTGGGAAGTCTAATAAAACAGTAATAATACAACAGAAAAATAAGTTAAGAGTATTCTTAATTCCAATAAAAATATAAAATATGAAATTCAGTTTCCAAAATAAAATCAGCATCACATTTTTACTAATGATCGTTCAGGTTTCTTTTGCACAAAAGAAAGAAGAAAACATAGGTTCAGAAGTCGTAAATGTTGTAAAACCGTATACTCCCACAATTTCTGACGCATTTAAAATTCAGGAAACACCAGTATTAGAAGATGAAGGAAATGCTAAAAAAGAGACAATCAAATATTCCATTTTTTCATTTCCAGTTGCCTCAACATTTACTCCTTCTAAAGGAAAAGCTGAAGGCGTGGATAAGACAAAACAAGCGCATTTGTATAAAAACTATGCAACACTCGGTTTTGGAAGTTATAGAACACTGAATGCGGAGTTATTTGTTAACCAAGACTTAGGAAATAACGATTATGTAGGAGGCATGTTTCGCCACCTTTCTTCACAAGGAGGTATTTCAGGAGTGGAGTTAGATGACCGTTACTATGATACTTCAATTGATTTGACATATGGAGCAAATTATAACAACCTTTCTTGGAATATGGATTTAGGGTATAACAATCAAATTTATAATTGGTACGGTCTACCTGCTGATTTTGGAAAAACACTTTCAGCAAATGACAGAAGTCTTTTGATCAATTCGATAAACCCGCAGCATGTTTATAATACAATTTCTTTAGGAGGTAAATTAGTTATGAATGATGGAATTTTAGAGGATGCTAGTATAAAATTTAACCGCTTCACCGATACTTATGGTTCGGCTGAAAATAGATTTTATGTAAAGCCTACATTGCAATTTGATGTGATGGATGAGGCGATTAAAACGAATATTATTGTGGATTATGTAGGGGGTAGTTTTGAGAATAATTACTTAAAAACAAATTCGCAACCATTAAAATATGGCTACACAAATTTTGGTATAGCACCTAGTTTTGTAATGCAAAAAGAAGATTGGACTTTAAATATTGGTGCTGCTGTATTTTACAGTATGGATAATGAAAACAGTTCAAATTCGTTTTATGTTTATCCACAAATTAATGCTTCTTACAAGGTGGTGGGTGATTTGATGATCTTCTATGCTGGAGCCGAAGGGAATTTAGAACAAAACAGCTACATGAATTTTGCTAATGAAAATTCATTTTTATCACCCACTTTTGATGTTACCCCGACAGACAAGCAATATGATGTTTTTGCAGGTTTAAAAGGAAAATTGATAAATAATGTGAGTTATAATATTCGTGGTTCGTATGCGAATGAGAGAAACAAAGCGCTATATAAGAGTAATAGTTATACTGAGAACGCAACTAATGAAGATTATGCTTTTGGCAATTCTTTTCAAGTTGTTTATGATGACATGAGAACATTGAGTTTTTCGGGAGATTTAAAAGCTGATTTCTCGGAGAATGTTACTTTTGGAATCAACGGAGAGTATAATACGTTCACGAATGATTTTGAACAAGAAGCTTGGAATTTACCTAAGATAAAAGTCAATGCAACAGTTGATTTTAATGTGACACCTAAATGGTTTGCAGGTACAAGTGTTTTCTATGTTGGGGAAAGAAAAGACATGCAAGTAAATACCAACTTCAGTGTTGATGCTACTCCAATGACCTTGGAAGGTTATTTTGATGTGAATGTCCATTTAGGATACAAATACAACGACCGTCTGACGGGTTTTCTTAGAGCAAACAATATTACCAATAAAGCTTATGAAAAATGGCTGAATTACCAAGTACAAGGGTTTCAAATTGTGGCAGGAGCAAACTATAAATTTGATTTTTAATTAATGCTCTAATGTATTTCAACTGAATACAGGAACAAATAAAAAAATGGCTTCCAGTTTAGGAAGCCATTTTTTTATGCTTTAAATAAAACTGCTATTCGTTAAAAGGAACTGCTACTCTAACTTTATCCCAGCCCATATTCAAAACAACTCCTTTGTCTGCTTTGGTGAATACCATAGAAAGTGATTCAAGTGATTCTTTTCCTTCTGTTACAGGAACAGTTAGCCTTGCGACATCATTTTCTGGCTTGTAAAAATAAGATCCCCATACATTTAAATCTTTACTGATAATTATAGTATAGTTGTCTTTATTCGGAATGGTGTATAAAGTATAAGTTCCGGCTTTGATTTTACTTTGACCTAAAGTTATGTCCTTGTAAAAAGTAATTTCATTTGCCTCGTTAGCTCCTGTTCTCCAAACTTTTCCTTCGGGTGCTAATTCACTTAAGCTTCTCCCTTTTAACTGAGGTCTACTATATGTGATTTTTGCAACCTTTGCCGCATCTTTATAATCATTTGGATACGATGCCATATCCATAGGGCTTTTGTCTAAATCAGGAAATTTTTGTGCATTTGCATTCGAAGCCATAAGCATCGTCATACCAAATGCCATTGTAGCAATAAGTGTAGATTTTTTCATAGTTGTTAGTAAAGTTATTAGAAGTTAAAATTATCATTTGTATTACGATAAAGATAGCAAAACATGTTTAACTTTAAAAAACATTTCATTTACCCATTTGTATAAGCTGCTATGATTTTAAAATAATACGCTAAATTTGGCTTCTTAAATCAGAACAAAAAGTGGCAAGCCGCTCATATTCTAAAATTTTTATGACAATGACGTTCAAACAAAAAATATATCAGTATTACCTGCAACTTGTTCAAGATAGAATTGATGTTTTTAGAGATATGATAACCGCACTTACAGAGGATTCTAAGAATGACGCCAAAGGTTCCGCTGGGGACAAGCATGAAACGGCGCTATCAATGATGCACATCGAACAAGAAAAACTTAATACTAAGCTTAAAGAAGTATTGCATCAAAAATCAGTTTTAGACAAGATAGATCCAACTAAAATTGCAGAAACGATAATCATAGGCAGTCTAGTGAAAGCAAACGGAATTTACTTGTACTTGAGTTTAGCGCTACCAAAAATAAATATTGACGGTACTAATGTCATTGCATTGTCACCGCAGTCACCTTTAGGTAATAAGTTGATGGGAAATGTCGTAGGGTTCACATTTGAGATTAATACAACAACCTATTTGATAGAGGAAATTCTTTAATATTATTCCTGTTTTTAATGTAGCAATTTTAAATTTCTAAGTAGAAAAGTCTATTTTTGTTGCTTTTAGTTAGTTTTTTGATGTAAATAGCACATTTTAGTTTAAATATGAAACTACATTTACTCTTTGTGTTTTACAGATGTAACTGTTATTGCATCTTTGCTTCAATAATTATAACAACAACATTTAAAATATATAGCTATGTGCGGAATAGTATGTGCCTTTGACCTAAAACAGAAAGCGGAATCTTTGAGACCGCAAATACTAGAGATGTCTAAAATTATTCGCCATCGTGGTCCAGACTGGAGTGGTATTTACAGTAATGAAAAAGCCATCATGTCTCATGAGCGTTTAGCAATCGTTGATCCTGCTTCTGGAAAACAACCATTGTTTAGTGAAGATGGTAGATTTGTTTTAGCGGCAAATGGTGAAATCTATAACCACAGAGCATTGCGTAAACAATTTGAAGGGAAGTATACTTTTCAAACAGAAAGTGATTGTGAAGTTATATTAGCACTATATAAAGAAAAAGGGCCTCATTTTTTAGATGAAATGAATGGTATTTTTGGATTTGCAATTTATGATGTTGAAAAGGACGAGTATTTTGTAGCTCGTGATCACATGGGAATCATTCCATTGTACATTGGTTGGGATCAACACGGTACTTTCTATGTAGCCTCTGAGTTAAAAGCTTTAGAAGGATATTGTACTAAAATTCAATTGTTTCCTCCAGGGCATTACATGTCAAGTAAAGACGGTGAGTTTGTGCAATGGTACAAAAGAGAATGGACAGATTATGAAGCAGTAAAAGATAACGTTACCAGTATTGATGAAATTAAAGTAGCTCTAGAAGCAGCAGTTCACAGACAGTTGATGAGTGATGTGCCTTATGGAGTATTGCTGTCTGGAGGACTAGATTCTTCTATCACTTCGGCTGTAGCCAAAAAATATGCTCAAAAACGTATTGAATCAGGAGATACAGCAGATGCATGGTATCCACAATTACACTCTTTCTCTGTAGGCCTTGAAGGTTCGCCAGATTTAGCTGCTGCGCAAATTGTAGCAGATCATATCGGGACGATTCACCACGAAATTAAATTTACTATTCAAGAAGGTTTAGATGCTGTTAAAGATGTAATTTATAACTTAGAAACCTACGATGTGACTACCATTAGAGCATCGACTCCAATGTGGTTAATGGCGAGAGTGATTAAATCAATGGGAATTAAAATGGTATTATCTGGTGAAGGTGCTGATGAGCTTTTTGGTGGGTATTTGTACTTTCACAAAGCGCCTAACGCACAAGAATTCCATGAAGAAACTGTACGTAAATTGAGCAAATTACATATGTATGACTGTTTACGTGCAAACAAAAGCTTAGCTGCTTGGGGAATTGAAGGACGTGTGCCGTTTTTAGATAAAGAATTCATGGATGTCGCTATGCGAGTTAATCCACAAGATAAAATGATCAACAGTGAGCACAAAATGGAAAAATGGGTTGTTCGTAAAGCTTTTGAAGATATGTTGCCAGAGAGTGTAGCATGGAGACAAAAAGAACAATTCAGTGACGGTGTAGGTTATGGCTGGATTGATAAGTTAAAAGAAGTAGTGGCTGTTGAAGTTAGTGATGAACAATTAGCAAATGCTAAATACAAGTTCCCTTTGCAAACTCCTACGTCTAAAGAGGAATATTACTATCGTTCTATCTTTGCTGAACACTTTCCTAGTGATGCAGCAGCATTGTGCGTACCGCAGGAAGCAAGTGTAGCTTGTAGTACAAAAATTGCCTTAGAGTGGGATGAAGCATTCAAGAACATGAATGACCCTTCAGGAAGAGCAGTGGCGAATGTTCATACTGATTCTTACGCAAAAGCTTAATTACATAAAAAAATCGATAATCTAAAACGCTCTCCAATTTTGGGGAGCGTTTTCTGTTTGCTAGTAAGCATGAGCTTTATTTAGGGAATAAAGTAAAGTACATTTTATTATATTGTACTTCTTTTTTATATTAGCCTTTCTAAACTGTCCAAAATGAAACGTTATATCTTGTTCTTTGCCTTTCTATCTCTCAGTTCTTGTTTAAAGAAAAACAAGACAAATGTAGATATGATTATTACTGATGCTACTATTTATAAAGTAGACAAATCATTTGATACTGCCACTGCAATGGCCATTACTGATGGTAAAATAGTAGCAATAGGATCAGATAGTGAAATCACTGCTGAATATAAGTCGGATAATAAAGTGGATGCTGACGGGAAATTTATATATCCTGGTTTAATTGATGCGCACTGTCATTTTTATGGTTACGGACTGAGCTTGCAAGAAGTTGATTTGCGAGGTACAAAAAGTATGGAAGAAATAGTAAGTCGTATTCAAAAGTTTCAAAAAGTAAAAAAATTGGATTTCATTGTAGGTAACGGTTGGGACCAGAATGACTGGACAGTAAAAGAATATCCTTCTAAGGCTATTTTAGATAAATATTTCCCTAATATTCCAGTCGTTCTAAATAGAGTAGATGGACATGCAATCATTGTTAATAGCAAGGCATTGTCTTTAGCTGGAATCACTAAAGATACAAAATTTACTGGTGGTCAGATCGAAATAAAAGATGGAGAGCCAACAGGGATTTTAGTGGATAACCCAATGGAACTGGTTTTTAAAATTATTCCTAAACCGAATCGTAAGACGCAAATTGCAGCATTACTTGATGCTGAAAAAATTATGTTTCAATACGGTTTGACTACAGTTAATGATGCAGGCTTAGATCCTGATATTATTGAATTAATGGATAGTTTGCAAAATGCCAAGGTTATGAAGCTAAATGTTTATGCAATGGTTGCGGCTAACAAAAAAAATATTGATTTATACTTAAAGAAAGGAATTTATAAAACGGATAATTTAAATGTTCGTTCTTTTAAAATGTATGGTGATGGAGCATTGGGTTCTCGTGGAGCTTGTTTGCATAAGGAATATTCAGATATGCCAAAGCAATTTGGTGCCTTGCTGGCTCCGATAGCAGATATGAAAGTTATCGCTAATCAAATTGCCAACTCTGATTTTCAACTTAATTCACATGCTATAGGAGATTCAGCAAATACTGTGCTTTTAAAAATTTACAAGGAAGCTTTGACTGGTAAAAAAGACAGAAGATGGAAGATTGAACATGCACAGGTATTAAGAGAGCAAGATTTTGATTACTTTACAACTGGTATTATCCCATCAGTGCAACCTACACATGCAACTTCAGATATGTATTGGGCTGGGGATAGATTAGGTAAAGACAGATTGAAAAATGCGTACGCGTATAAAAAGTTACTTAAAAAAGCTGGTGTTATTGCTCTGGGTACTGATTTTCCAGTAGAAGAGGTGAATCCTATGTTGACTTTTCATTCAGCTGTGGCTAGAAAAGATAGTAAAGGATATCCAAGAGGAGGTTTTCAGTTGGAAAATGCTCTGAGTAGAGAGGAAACTTTAAGAGGAATGACGATTTGGGCAGCCTACTCTAATTTCGAAGAAAAGGAAAAAGGAAGTTTGGAAGTTGGAAAGTGGGCTGATTTTGTAATTTTCGATAAGGACATTATGAAAATCGAAGAAAGTGAGCTGCTAAACATGAAGCCTGTTAATACCTATTTGAAGGGACAGAAAGTAAAATAAAGTGGATCAATATTAGTTGTTATCTTTCTAACAGAACAATTGGGTTATTGTAATTTATGCTTTCATTTAAAGTGTAAATGTAGTTATTTTGTAAATATTTAAAACTTAAATTGGTATTGTTGTTTGCTGAATGTAACTGATGTTGCATATTTGTCTTATCAAAACCAATAAAAAAAAATAGTATAGTTATGTGCGGAATATTAGCCATCATCGGTAAGGGGAAGGACGAGCAATTAGTGAGGGAACTTTCTAAAAGAATGGCCCATCGTGGTCCAGACGAAAATGATTTGCACATTACAGAACAAGGACATTTTTTAAGTCATGAGCGTCTTTCAATTGTTGATTTGCACTCTGGGAAACAACCGATTCAAGGAAGCAGCACAGCGTACATGGTCCATAATGGGGAGGTATATAATCACCAAGAATTAAGAGATGGGATTTTAAAAGAACATACTTTTAGAACCAAATCAGATTCGGAGGTTATTGTGCATCTATATGAAGAATTTGGTTATGATTTCTGTGATAAAATAGATGGTGATTTTGCCTTTGTGGTTATAGATGGCGATGATTATATGGCTGCTAGAGATCCACTGGGAGTTAAACCTTTGTACTATGGTTTAGATGAAAGAGGGAGAATTTATTTTTCGTCAGAGATGAAGTCTATTGCTGATCAGTGTAAAACTTTTTCAACCTTTCCTCCAGGACACTATTATACTGCTAAAACAGGTTTTGTAAAATATTACAAACCTGAATACGAATACTATGCTAAGGCAGATCAAGCTTTAGATTTTGAATTAATTAGAAGTACTTTAACAGAGGCAACTCGTAAGCGATTGATGGCTGATGTGCCTATTGGTGTGTTGCTTTCTGGAGGACTAGATTCTTCTCTGACTTCTGCTATAGCGTCTCGATTGTTGAATGAGCAAGGTAAAAAATTGCATTCTTTTTCGATTGGTTTGGATACGGATTCTCCCGATGCTATTGCTGCTAAAAAAGTAGCTGATTTTCTGGGAACTGAACATCATGAGATTCATTTCACAGTTGAAGAAGGAATTCAAATACTAGATCAATTAATTTGGCAACTGGAAACCTATGATGTAACATCGGTACGAGCAAGTGTGCCTATGTTTTTCCTTTCAAAAGCAATTACGGACTTAGGGGTAAAAGTAGTCTTATCTGGAGAAGGTGCTGACGAAATTTTTGGAGGGTATTTATACTTTAGAAATGCCCCTACTGCAGAAGATTTTCAAAAGGAAACTATTGAACGTGTGCAAAAACTGTTTACAGCTGACTTGTTACGTGCGGATAAATCTACTATGTCGCACGGTTTAGAAGCTAGAGTGCCTTATTTAGATAAAGAATTCTTAAATGTGGCCGTACGTATCAAACCAGAGGAAAAACAGCCTAAAAACTATGAAGGAATTGAAAAATACATATTAAGAAAAGCTTTTGATACAGCTGAAGATCCCTACTTGCCTGCTGAGGTGTTATGGAGACAGAAAGAGCAGTTTTCTGATGGGGTAGGGTATAACTGGATCGATCAGTTAATTGAATATTGTGCTACTCAGGTTACAGATGAGCAATTAGAGGGAGCAAGTGCCGAATTTCCGTACAACTCACCTACAACAAAAGAGGCGTATTTATATCGTTCGATATTTCATAAGCATTACCCGCAATTAAGTGCGGCTCAAACGGTTAGAAAGTGGATTCCAAAATGGCAAGAAAATTTAGATCCAAGCGGTAGGGCAAATTCGGCTCACCTTAAGGCAGATATTGAAATCGCTAAGTCACGAGTGATTTTGTAATTAAAAATAGTGTTTAGTTTATTATATAAAACGTTCTCCTCAAAGAGAGCGTTTTTTTATGCGCTAAATCAACAATATGTTAATAACTTAACACCTTAAATAGGTAATTTAACGGTTAAATAGTTTACGTTTTTATATATTTGCGTGTTAGACAAAATTACATTTTAGAATAAATTATATGAGCGAAGAAATCAATAAGAACAATTATTCAGCGGATAGTATTCAGGCATTAGAAGGAATGGAGCATGTAAGAATGCGTCCATCGATGTATATTGGAGATGTAGGTGTAAGAGGTTTACATCATTTAGTTTATGAAGTAGTCGATAACTCTATCGATGAAGCTATGGGGGGTCACTGTGACACCATTAGAGTTGATATAAACGAAGATGGTTCAATTTCTGTTGAAGATAACGGTCGTGGTATTCCAGTAGGTATTCACAAAAAAGAAGGAGTTTCAGCTCTGGAGGTGGTAATGACTAAGATTGGTGCTGGAGGTAAATTCGACAAAGATTCATATAAAGTTTCTGGTGGACTTCACGGTGTGGGGGTTTCGGTGGTAAATGCACTTTCTAATCACTTAAGAGCTACGGTTCATAGTAGTGATGGAAAGATTTATGAGCAGGAATATGAAAAAGGAAAAGCACTTTATCCTGTAAAGCAAATAGGAGAGACTACAAAAAGAGGAACAATCGTTACCTTTTACCCTGACCCAACTATTTTTACACAAACCATTGAATATTCTTACGATACACTATCAGCTCGTATGCGCGAATTGTCTTTCTTGAACAAAGGAATTACAATTACATTTACAGATAAAAGAGAGAAAGATAAAGATGGTAATTTTGTTAGTGAAGTATTTCACTCTACAGAAGGACTTAAAGAATATATTCGTTATTTAGATGGGAATCGTGAGCCAATTATCGCACACGTTATCTCTATGGATCACGATAAAGGAGAGATACCAGTTGAGGTAGCTTTGATTTACAATACAAGTTATACGGAGAATATCTTTTCTTACGTAAATAATATCAATACTCACGAAGGAGGTACACACCTGCAAGGTTTTAGAACTGGTCTTACAAGATCATTAAAGAAATACGCAGATGCTTCTGGAATGTTAGATAAATTGAAGTTTGATATTTCAGGGGATGATTTCCGTGAAGGGTTAACAGCAATTATATCTGTAAAAGTAGCTGAACCACAATTTGAGGGGCAAACAAAAACCAAACTTGGGAACAGAGAAGTAGTTTCGCCAGTAAGTCAAGCTGTAGGGGATATGATTGAAGCATACTTGGAAGAAAATCCAAATGATGCTAGAATCATTGTTCAAAAAGTAATTCTTGCGGCACAAGCCCGTCACGCAGCTAAGAAAGCACGTGAAATGGTACAACGTAAAACCGTGATGGGCGGTGGTGGATTACCAGGGAAACTATCAGACTGTTCTGAGCAAGATCCTGCAAAGTGTGAAGTGTATCTTGTCGAGGGAGATTCGGCAGGGGGAACGGCAAAACAAGGTCGTGACAGAGCATTTCAGGCTATTTTGCCATTACGTGGTAAAATTTTGAATGTGGAGAAAGCAATGCACCATAAAGTTTTTGAAAATGAAGAGATTAGAAATATTTTCACAGCCCTTGGAGTTACTGTAGGTACAGAAGAAGACAGTAAAGCCTTAAACATCTCAAAATTGCGTTACCATAAAGTAATTATTATGTGTGATGCCGATGTCGATGGTAGTCATATCTCTACTCTTATCTTAACTTTTTTCTTCCGTTTTATGAAAGAATTAATTGAAGAAGGCCATGTATATATTGCAGCGCCACCTTTATATTTAGTTAAGAAAGGAAATAAGAAAGAATATGCATGGAATGACGTTCAGCGCGATCAAGCTAATGAAAGAATGGGTGGTAGTGCTGCTATTCAGCGCTATAAAGGTCTTGGGGAGATGAATGCAGAACAATTGTGGGAAACTACAATGGATCCAAATTTTAGAACATTGCGCCAAGTTACTATTGATAGTTTAGCTGAGGCTGACAGAGTGTTTTCAATGTTGATGGGAGATGAAGTGCCTCCAAGAAGAGAATTTATTGAAAAGAATGCAGTTTATGCTAACATTGATGCGTAAATAATACCAGTTGTTCTATTTCAAAATGGGACAATGACTAATTGAATTTAACCAAATAACAAATAACCGAATAAACTTTAAAATATGAAAGTTACTATTGTAGGAGCAGGAAACGTAGGAGCTACTTGTGCGGATGTGATTTCTTATAGAGGAATTGCAAGTGAAGTAGTTTTATTAGATATTAAAGAAGGTTTTGCCGAAGGAAAAGCTTTAGATATTATGCAGTGTGCAACCAACACAGGTTTTAATACTAAAGTGTCAGGTGTTACTAATGATTATTCTAAAACTGCTAATAGCGACGTAGTTGTTATAACTTCTGGTATTCCAAGAAAACCAGGTATGACCCGCGAAGAATTGATAGGAATTAATGCTGGTATTGTAAAAAGTGTAGCTGAGAATGTTTTAGAACATTCACCAGAAGCAGTTATTGTTGTGGTTTCTAACCCAATGGATACCATGACTTATTTAGCACTGAAATCTACAGGTTTACCTAAAAATAGAATTATAGGAATGGGTGGGGCGTTAGATAGTTCTCGTTTTAGAACGTATTTATCTATGGCTTTAGACAAACCTGCTAATGATATTTCCGCAATGGTAATTGGTGGACATGGTGATACTACAATGATTCCATTGACAAGATTAGCTTCTTATAATGGTATTCCGGTTTCTCAATTTCTGTCACAAGAGGCATTACAAAATGTTGCTGCAAGTACTATGGTAGGTGGAGCTACATTAACAGGGTTATTAGGGACTTCTGCTTGGTATGCGCCAGGAGCTTCAGTGGCTTTCTTAGTAGACAGCATCTTGAATGACCAAAAGAAAATGATTGCCTGTTCTGTATTAGTCGAAGGAGAATATGGACAAAACGATATCTGTATAGGGGTTCCTTGTATTATTGGTAAAAATGGAGTAGAGGAAATTGTTGAAATTGAATTGAATGATAATGAAAAAGCACTATTCGCTAAGAGTGCTGACGCAGTTCGACAAATGAATGATGCTCTAAAATCAATTTTAGCTTAGTATAAGTGTTATATAATAAAGAAGACTGCACTTTTGCAGTCTTTTTTTTGAGATTAATTAATAAATAAATTGGTTAATCTTAACCTTAATTATATATTTGCTCGGTTTATAAAAAATAGTACTCTTTTTAGCCTACTTTTTTTATCATTAAAATCGGCCGCAAAGCTTATTTTTAAAGAGTTAAAAACAAGAATAAATAAATATAAAATAATTAATTTTTAGTAATAATGCAGAATAAAGGACTCATTAAATTTTTCGCAATTCTATTTGCATTGGTAAGTATTTACCAACTATCATTCACTTTTGTGGCAAGCAAAGTAAAAAACGATGCAAAAGCATTTGCTGGAGGAAACCCTGACAAAGAAGCAAAGTATTTAGACTCTATTGGTAAAGAAAAAGTATTCAACCTTGGGTTTACCGATTTTACTTTTAATGAAGTAAGCGATAAACAAATCAACAAAGGACTTGACTTAGAAGGAGGAATCAATGTGATTCTTCAGATTTCTGTTAAAGACATCTTGAAAGGGTTATCTAATAATTCTAAAAATCCTGTTTTCAACAAATCTTTGGCTGATGCTACTGCTAATCAAAGAGGAAATCAATCGTATATAGATGCTTTTTTCGAAGCTTTTGAAGCGAACTCTAAAGGATCTGTAAAGTTAGCGTCTCCTGATATTTTTGCAAATAGAAGCTTGCAAGGTGAAGGTGGAGTTGATTACCAAATGACAGATGCAGAAGTTCAAAAAGTAATTAAAAGAAAAGTTGATGAATCAGTAGAAAGTGCTTTTGGAGTACTTAGAAAACGTATTGACAAATTTGGTGTAACACAACCTAATATTCAAAAATTAGGAGAATCTGGACAAATTCTTGTTGAACTTCCAGGTGCTAAAGATGTAGATAGAATCAAGAAATTATTACAAAGTACAGCTCAATTAGAATTTTGGGAAACGTACAAAATTGATGAAATGGGTAATTTCTTAATGGCTGCTAATGAGTCATTGAAGAAAACGGAAATTTCGAAAGTTGAAACAAAAACGGTTGTTAAAGACTCTTTGAGTGCTTTATTAACAGATGCTAAAGATTCTGCAACTACTAAAAAAGGAAATAATCCTTTATTTGATAAAATTATTGCTCAAGGTGGTGGTCCAGTTTTAGGATTATTTTCTCCTAAGGATACTGCAGTGATCAATGGTTACTTAAAAAGATCTGATATTAGAATCTTACTTCCAGCAGAACAGCGTTATGCTAAATTTGTATGGGGTAAAGCAACGACTATCACAGATGCAAAAGATAAAGAAATTGAAGCAGTTGAATTGTATGCTTTAAAAGGAAATAGAGACAATGTTGCTGCGATGAGTGGTGGTGTTGTTACTGATGCTAAAGATTCATTTGACCAAGCAGGAAAACCAGCTGTGTCAATGCAAATGAACGGACAAGGTGCAAAAGCTTGGGAAGAATTAACTGGAAAAGCATATACTCAAAAAAGTAATATCGCTATTGTACTTGATGATGTGGTTTATTCTGCACCAGGGGTATCTAGTGGTCCTATTGCAGGTGGAAGATCTGAAATCTCTGGTTCTTTTGATGTAACTGAAACTAAAGATTTAGCTAACGTATTAAGAGCAGGTAAACTTCCTGCTGCTGCAGATATCGTACAATCAGAAGTTGTTGGACCATCCTTAGGTCAAGAGGCAATTGATCATGGAACAAATTCTGCTATCGTAGGTTTACTTATCGTATCGCTTTGGATGATGATTTACTATGGTAAAGCAGGTTGGTACTCTAACATTGCGCTAGCAGTTAACTTACTTTTCCTTTTTGGAATTCTAGCAAGTTTAGGTGCTGTATTGACATTACCTGGTATTGCAGGTATCGTTTTAACAATGGGTACTGCGGTAGATGCAAATATTATTATTTATGAAAGGGCTAAAGAAGAGCTCCGTGCAGGTAAAACTCTTGAAGAAGCCATCAAAACATCTTATAGCTGGAGAGGTGCTATGTCATCTATTACTGATGCTAACGTAACTCACGTTCTTACAGGTGCAGTGTTATTTATCTTTGGTTCAGGACCAATTAAAGGTTTTGCTACTACATTATTAATTGGTATAGCAACGTCATTATTTACTTCAATTTTTATCGCAAGAATATTCTTGGATAGAAACTTGAAAACTAAAAATGATTTAACTTTTGTAACCAACTTTTCTAAGAAAATATTTAACAACTTCCATTTCGATTTCTTAGGTATGAAAAAATGGACTTACTTATTTTCAAGTATTGTAATTGTAGTGAGTGTTATCTCTCTATCTACAAATGGACTTGATGAAGGTGTAGATTTTGTAGGAGGAAGAACGTTCCAAATACGTTTTGAAAAACCTATTGAAGCTGGTGTTGTTGCAGAAGAATTGACAAATGTTTTTGGTAGTGCTGAAGCAAAAGTATTTGGTAGTACGGATCAATTGAAAGTGACTACTAAATATAAAGTTAAAGATCACGGTATCGAAGCTGATCAAGAAGTGAACAAACTATTGTTTGAAACTTTGAAACATCATTATGCTCCGGGATTAACTTACAATAAATTCGTTAATGCTTACGAGGGTAAGAAAGTAGGTATTCTTCAAGCGTCTAAAGTTGGACCTTCAGTAGCAGCAGATATTAAGACTAATGCTTACTGGGCTGTACTTGGAGCAATGTTACTAGTGTTCTTATACTTAATGATAAGTTTTAGAAAATGGCAATATAGTTTAGGTGCGATCGCAGCTGTAGCGCATGACGTTATCTTTGTATTAGGTATCTACTCTTTATGTTATAAGTTTATGCCATTCGGAATGGAAATTGACCAACACTTTATTGCGGCAATTCTTACTGTTATTGGGTACTCAATGAATGATACCGTTATTGTATTTGACAGAGTACGTGAATTTTTAGCTGGGAAAACTAAAGGTAATTTTTCTGAAATTGTAAATCAATCTATTAATACAACTATGTCTAGAACAATTAATACGTCGTTAACAATGATCGTAGTTTTATTAATTATGTTCGTTTTTGGTGGTGAATCAATAAGAGGATTTATCTTCGCGATGTTAGTTGGTATTGTTGTAGGAACTTATTCATCTTTATTTATTGCAACTCCGGTATTAGTAGATACTATCTCAAGAGAAGATAAAAACAAGGTAGAAAAAGAGCACTTAGAAATTTAAAAATTTTTAAGATTGATATATGAAAGGTCCAACGAAAGTTGGGCCTTTTTTTGTATATATAACAATCCTATTGTGGGATGTGTTTTACTTAGCTCCGTTTAGCTAGTATTTTTATCTAGCTGCACCTTATTTTCTTCTAAGTACTAAATTTATAAATTTTCAATCTTATATATTTTAGAAAGTAACGGCTTTGATTTTATAAGTAGAGTGCAGTCTTTTAGTATTTTTGAGTTTTATTATTAAGTAGATTCTCAATTAAAGCTATTTTGGTCTAAATGGTTTTATTATTTTTATATATTTACTACTGATAGTAAAATATCCTATTGAAAGATTTAATTTTAAAATTGTAGTAATGAAAAATATTCCCAAATCTATTTTCATTATTTCATTATTTTTTTGTTTAAATGGTTATGGAAATACTGTGGCTTTTAGTAGTAGTACAGCAAGTTTTAGCACTACGACTGCAATATATTCTGGTCATGATACTAATGTGTCAAATGTTGTTTTAAATAAAAATAATGAATTAATTAACCTTTTCTTTTCAGTAGCTCCTTCACCACCAGTTGCTGAGTCCCCAGTGTATTACTGTCAAGGTAGTGTAGCTTCCCCTTTACAAGCTACTGCATCGTCAGGTTGCACCTTAATCTGGTATGGATCGGCAGCTACAGGCGGCACAGCCTCACCAGCAGCTCCAACTCCCTCCACCAGTTCAGTAGGAAGTACAACTTATTACGTTAGTCAATCAGACGGTACCGCAGAAAGTATTCGCTCAGTAATAACTGTTAGTGTAGTTGCTAATAATGGAGCTGAGATTTTAAGTTTTCGTTGTGATGCATCTCAAATAGCTACGGCGGATAAAAATTCATCGGTTTTTTTTGACTGGGCTAATAATGTGCTAATTTCTAATACCTATAATTATACGTATACGATTGAAGGTGGTAGTCCAGTGTCTGGTACCACTAGTTTCTCCCATTATCAAATCTTTGATATGCTTCCAGGACAATCTGCTACTTTAACCTTATCATCTGCTACTCATCCTTGTGTTCCGCCAAAGACTTTGACTTGTTATGTTCCTTGCGGCAGTTCTCTCAAAACACCTGACTTTGCTCCGATTCCTAATTTGTGCCCAGGGGATAGCGTACCTATTTTGCAAAATATTTCGCCAAACGGAATCTCAGGCACTTGGAATCCAGCTGTAATTGATAATATGTCAAGTCAGAGTTATCTTTTTACACCTAATAGTTACCAATGTGCAAGTAGTCAACGCTTACAAGTAAATGTAGTGACTACAACATCTCCAAATTTTGTTCCAATAGCTCCCATTTGTGTGGGAAGTGTTGCCCCAGTATTAGATGATAGTGCGCCCAATGGTATACATGGTAAATGGTCTCCTAGTACAATTGATAATTTGCAAAGTGCAAATTATATTTTTAATCCAGATCCAAATCAATGTTCTAGTTTTCAAAGTTTATTTGTAGAAGTGAAACAACTTACTCAGCCAGGTTTTGAATCATTAGTGCTCTGTTATGATAATACAACACCAATTTTAAATGCGAATTCACCCAGCGGAATCTCAGGAACTTGGACACCTTCGACGATTGATCCAAAGAATAGTGGGAAATATGAGTTTGTGCCCGACATTAATCAGTGTGCCGCTAGTCAAACGATTAATGTGGATGTAATGCCATCAAATACCTTAACTGATTTTAGTTGGTCAATTTCTGCTCCATTTGCTGAAAACCAAGTGGTGACTATAGAAGCCATTGAAAGTGGGAACTATATTTATCAACTTGATGACGGACCTTTTCAGGACAGCGCTATTTTTGATAATGTTTCCACAGGGATGCATACGGCAACTGTTGAAGACAAATATGGTTGCAGTAGTCCTTTAACCAAATCAGGTATTTTAGTTGTTAATTACCCTAAGTTTTTTACGCCAAATGATGATAGTTATCACGATACCTGGAATATCGATGCATTGAGTGATGATGCAAATGCCAATATTTTAATATTTGATCGATTTGGTAAATTATTAAAAGAAATAAAGCCATACGGCATGGGCTGGGATGGAACTTTTAATGGAAAACTTATGCCTAGTAATGATTACTGGTTTGTAGTGGAATATTCCCAAATGGAAAGTATAACTAAGTTTAGCTCCCACTTTTCTTTAAAAAGGTAGGTAATGTTATTAGTTGTAGAGTTTTTACTGTAGTAAAATCACCTTTTGTTTTTTAGAAAGCAGGTTTCTTAGGGAAACAATAATTGGTATTGGTGCTTTCTTTATGAGATGAAAATCGGACTTTATTTGATGATACTATACAATATTCTATTTGAGAGATATATGGTCTTCTAGTATAATTATAATTTGTTTACGTGATTAGTACAGGTCCGTATTTAAAAAGTGGTAGTGCTATGTGAAGTAAATAGAATAGGCAGGCGAATCTTTTGTTATTAGTTTTAGAACAATCAGAATTTAATGAAAACATCTGTTATCAAAAAACGTGCTTTGTTTACAAGAAGTAACGTTTCATAAAATGATTAATTACATTAGATGGTATAGTTGTAGTAAATTAATTTAAATTGTTAGGCGTATTTTTATAAAAATAAAAAACCCCATTCGCCGTGGCAAATGAGGTTTCTATATAAGTAAGTAGTCTTAAATTGAGTTGATAAAACGTTTATTTTACTTTATTAAGTATTGCTTTGAAAGCTTCTGGGTGGTTCATAGCCAAATCTGCAAGAACTTTACGGTTCAATTCGATATTGTTCTTTTTCACTTTACCCATGAATTGAGAATAAGACATTCCTTCCAATCTAGCTCCAGCGTTGATACGTTGAATCCATAATGCACGGAAATTTCTTTTATTCACTTTTCTGTCACGGTAAGCGTAGCACATTGCTTTCTCTACCGCATTCTTAGCAACTGTCCAAACGTTTTTACGTCTACCAAAGAAACCTTTGGCTTGCTTCATTATTTTTTTTCTTCTTGCTCTTTTAGCAACTGAATTTACCGATCTTGGCATAATTTTTATGTTTTTTTGTAGCAGGCGGCTTGAATTAAATCAAAAGCACTTAATGGCCATACTCCAAGGTTATTTTAAATTGTTTTAACCTAAAGAAATCTTTAGTCAAATGTCAAAAGTCGAATGTCGAAAGTGTGAACTTTTGACTTTAAGACTTTCTAACTTTGGACTTATTAGATAATTCTTAATTGTTGTTTGATGCTTTTCATATCTGTTTTGTGAACTAACGCTGAGTGTGTCAAAGCTAATTTACGTTTTTTAGATTTTTTAGTCAAGATGTGACTTTTAAAAGCATGCTTTCTTTTAATCTTTCCAGAACCAGTAACTTTAAAACGTTTCTTGGCGCTAGATTTGGTTTTCATTTTAGGCATTTTTTCCTAGTGTTTTAATTTATTCTTACTTACTTATCTTTTAGTCCAGTCATAAAGTTGAAAGTCTTAAAGTCACAAAGTATAGACTTTTGACTTTTGAACTTTTGACTTTGAACTTATTTATTTTTTCTTTTTCGGAGCAATGAACATAATCATTCTCTTTCCTTCAAGAACTGGCATCGCTTCTACTTTACCAAATTCTTCTAAGTCCGTCGCTAATCTTAATAATAAGATTTGACCTTGGTCTTTATAAATGATTGAACGACCTTTAAAGAATACAAACGCTTTTAATTTAGCACCTTCTTTCAAGAACTTCTCAGCATTTTTTCTTTTAAATTCGTAATCATGCTCATCTGTTTGAGGTCCAAAACGGATTTCCTTAACAGTTACCTGTGTAGATTTAGCTTTAAGGATTTTATCACGTTTCTTTTGCTCGTAAACAAATTTCTTGTAATCCATAATTTTACAAACCGGTGGGTCTGCATTTGGTGAGATTTCAACTAGATCTAATTCGAATTGATCTGCTAAACGTAAAGCCTCCGAAAGTTTAAAAACTCCTGGCTCTATATTTTCACCTACAAGACGTACTTCTTGTACACCACGAATAAGGTTATTTATTCTGTGGGCATCTTTTTTTTCTACGCGAGGTTGATAACCTCTGTTGCTTCTTATTGCTATGACTTTATAATTTAAGTTAAACTGTAAATACTTTTAATGTTTTTTTAATCTCCTCGTCTACAATAGCAGCAAATTCTTCTATTGTAACGGTGATATTACCCTTTCCTTCCTGTCCATGGCGACGGATAGAAATAGTGCCATTTTTCTCTTCTTCCTCACCTACAATCAGCATAAACGGGATTTTCTGCATTTCTGCATCTCTAATTTTCTTCCCAATCGTTTCGCTTCTGTTGTCTATGAGGGCGCGAATTTCGTGATTTTCTAGCAAATCTAAAACTTTTTTAGCATATATTTCATATTTCTCACTCAAAGACAATATAATAGCCTGTTCTGGCATCAACCAGAGTGGGAAATTTCCTGCTGTATGCTCAAGAAGGATGGCTATAAATCGTTCCATTGAACCAAATGGAGCTCTGTGAATCATCACGGGTCTATGCAATTCATTGTCAGATCCTTTGTAAGTCAAATCAAAACGCTCAGGTAGGTTGTAATCCACTTGAATAGTTCCTAATTGCCATTGTCTTCCAAGAGCATCTTTTACCATGAAATCTAACTTAGGACCGTAGAAAGCGGCTTCACCATATTCTACTACAGTATTCAAACCTTTGTCGGCTGCAGCATTGATAATTGCATTTTCCGCTTTTTCCCAGTTTTCGTCTGTTCCTATGTATTTTTCTCTGTTCTCTTTGTCTCTTAATGAAATCTGAGCTGTAAAGTTTTCAAACCCTAATGAACCAAATACATATAATACTAAGTCAATTACTTTTTTAAACTCTTCATCCAGTTGTTCCGGTGTGCAAAAAATATGGGCATCGTCCTGCGTAAAGCCACGTACACGAGTTAAACCATGTAATTCTCCACTTTGCTCGTATCTGTAAACAGTACCAAATTCAGCATAACGCTTCGGTAAATCTTTGTATGACCATGGTCTTACGTTGTATATTTCACAGTGGTGAGGGCAGTTCATTGGTTTTAATAAAAACTCTTCGCCTTCATGTGGTGTGCTTATTGGTTGAAAACTATCTGCTCCATACTTTGCGTAATGTCCAGATGTTACATATAATTCTTTTTGACCAATATGTGGCGTAACCACTTGCTCGTATCCGGCTTTCTTTTGTGCTTTCTTTAAGAACTGCTCTAAGCGCTCTCTCAATGCAGCTCCTTTAGGTAGCCATAATGGCAAACCTTGACCTACTTTTTGAGAAAAAGCAAACAGCTCTAATTCCTTACCTAATTTTCTATGATCTCTACGTTTAGCTTCTTCTAGTAGTAAAAGGTATTCTGTTAAATCCTTTTGTTTAGGGAATGATGTTCCATAAACACGAGTTAATTGCTTGTTTTTCTCATCACCACGCCAGTAAGCACCAGCAACACTCATTACTTTCATTGCTTTGATGATTCCGGTATTCGGAATATGTCCACCACGACATAAATCAGTAAAGGTATCATGATCACAAAACGTAATCGTACCGTCTTCAAGATTAGTAATCATTTCTGTTTTGTAAACATTGTCCTTGTAAATTTCTAAAGCTTCAGCCTTAGTTACAGGGCGCAATTTAAACTCATGCTTTCCTCTCGAGATTTCAAGAACCCGATCTTCAATTTTCTTAAAGTCTGCTTCGGTAATTTTATGTTCTTCAAAATCGACATCATAATAAAACCCGTTAGCAATAGCAGGCCCAAGAGTCAATTTAATACCTGGGTACATTTCCTCAAGAACTTGTGCCATTACGTGGGAAGTCGAATGCCAAAAAGCTTTCTTCCCATTTTCATCGTTCCATGTATATAGTGTAAGACTACCATCGGTCGTCAAAGGAGTTGACGTTTCAATAGTGGTACCATTAAAAGAAGCCGAAATAACATTTCTAGCAAATCCTTCGCTAATACTTTTAGCAACATCCATCGGAGTTACGTCTGGCGCATACTCTCTAACTGACCCATCGGGCAAAGTAATCTTAATCATTGTTTGTTAATTTAAGAATGCAAATATAAACCATTACAAAAATACATACAATATATATAGAAGGTTTGTTCTGTATAATATAGGTCTAATGTATAATAAAACTGTTTTGGTCTTTTTAAGTTAGCTAATGCTACATTATATAGTAGATGATTATGTTAAGGAGCTATTTCCTGCTATTCGTTGCAATCTTTTACTTTTAAAGAAAAAAGTAAAAGGATTTCCACTGCTATCAGGG
>NZ_JBGQOD010000005.1:0-252806 GCF_052113625.1 Flavobacterium sp. W21_SRS_FM3
CCCGAACAGAGTAGTTAAGCCCGCCTGCGCAGATGGTACTGCAGTTATGTGGGAGAGTATGTCGTCGCCTTTCTTTATCGAACCCCAGTCTTTTCAGACTGGGGTTCTTTTTTTTACTAGAACCACGAGTTCACGCGCTCTGTTCGTCGACTTTCTTTAATCTGAACTTGTTTTAGATTCTAAAACCCCTATCTAAGTCGGATAGGGGTTTTTTTGTGCAGTTTTTTTTACACATCAAATATTAATTTTATAAATTTTGTGTTGTATTTTCTTACATTAAAATGCCTTTGTTATAATTTATATTGTTAATTTAGCTTGGGAAAACTGCAATTTAAATAAAAGAATGTGGTTGTCAAGATTTATTTCTTCTTTAATTATAAATGAATGAGGTTAAAACATTATTGGTTAGCATTATATCTTATTTTTTCATTTTCAGTTTTTGGACAGTATTTACCGTCTAAAAATTATACTACTGCGGATGGTCTGCCTAATAATGCTGTTAGATCGTTATTTATAGATAATACTAATGCTTTATGGATTGGTACTGAAAATGGTGTATCAAAAATGGTGAATGGTTCATTTTTTAATCTTGATGAGTCTGATGGGTTAGGACATAATAGTTGTTGGGATATTGCTCAGGATGCTAACGGTAATATGTGGTTTGCTAGTTATGGTGGTGGTGTAACAAAATTTGATGGTAATAAATTCATTGTTTTTACAACTAAAAATGGTTTATTGGCTAACAAAACACGTAAAATATTTCCCTATAAAAATAAAGTGTACGTTGGTACTGAACAAGGGGTGTCAATTATAGATATAGATACCAATCAGATAGTTTCGCCTAAAGTACCCCAACACAGGGATGACTTTATTTGCATCTCGATAGTTGAATATAATGGAGAAATTTATTTTACTTCCATTTTTGATGGTTTGTATAAAATAGATGAGAGTGGAATTGAACCTCGAATTGTTCCCATTATGAAATACAAAAACTCATACTGTATTTCTCTTTTCGATAATATATTGTACAGTAGTAATAAAGGTTACATTAATAAATTTGATATTAATTCTGTTTTAACTGGAAATAGCTCTTCAAAAAAAATAGGTCAATCAATTGTTTGGCAATACGCGAAGTCGAGTAATGCCGAATTGTATGCCGCTGCTTGGGGAATTTTCAATCCTGATGGAGGATTGTATAAAATAGTAGAGGACAAAATGACTGATGTTTCTAAGCTATTTGGAATAGATTCTAAAATTATACTGAATGTTGTGTATGATGAAAGTAAAGACATATTATATGTTGGTTCTAATGATAAAGGTATTTATCAAGTCCGTTTAAATAAGATGATTGACTATCATTTATTTGACTCAAAAGCAATAATTGATTTTGATGTTCTAGAAAATCAAAAAATAATTTTACACAATAAGGGGCTTTCTTTTATAGATTCGAATAATAAGGTTAATAAAATACTAACTCTAGCTGACTTTAAGCGATTTGAAGTATCAGCTGTAAAAAACTCAAAAAATCTTGAGAATAAACAGGGTATCGAATCAAGGGATTTTGAACTGAATTTTAATAATGCTGCCAAAGATATTATTTTCTATGAGCTAGTGAAACATAACAATACATTTTGGATAGCAAGTAATATAGGGATATTTCAAATAAGTGCGCAGGGCATAATTTTAGGGTACATTCCTAAACACAGTTTGAAAATAGGTTTTACTTCTGATAATAAGTTTATTGAAACCATTACTTATGCGGGTGTTCGCACTTATAAGGATATTTATAGTTTAGAAGCTAAGTCATTTTCAAAATTTGATGAAAGTACACCTCAATATATTGTAAAAATTCTCACTAATAGAGAAAAGACTTATCTATTGTCCGTTTTTAATGGATTGTATGTGCATCACAATAATCAATTTCATTCTTACTTGGCAGAGGGAATTTGGAAGGAAAAGAAATTTAAACATATTGCTATCAATAATAAAGGGCATCTTATTTTGTCTGCAGAATTTGGTGATGTATTTATAGTTGATGACAAAACATCTTTTAAACTTTTAAAAACAATTTCAAAAAAATCAATTATTGGAACTACGATATCCTTTTTAGAAGCTTACGGAAATTATATATTGATTGGTACTGAAAAAAGACTAAATATATATAAAGATGGTGTTATGAGGTTTGTAGATAAGCAATTAGGGTTGAAAGACTGTGTTATCACTACTTCACAAATTTTTGATGATTCCTTATGGTTAGGAACAAAAGAAGGATTTTATACGATTGATTTAGATTTACTTTTAAAAGAGCAACGCACAGTTTCACATGTATCGATTACGAATCTCTCAGTAAACAATATTCCAGTACATAAATCCAATTTCAAATGGTTCAAATATGCCTCTAATAAACTAGATACTGATTACAATCATAATTCACTTTCTATAGACTTTACTCCAGAAGGTCATCTTGTTTCTGATAAATTAAAATTTAGATACAGGTTAAAAAAGACCAATAGATGGAGTCCTTACAGTGATAAAACTAATTTGTTTTTGCCCTATTTGCCTTATGGCAATTATGATCTGCAAATAGAAGTTTTAGATATTAATGCAGGAAAATTAACGCTTTTTGATGTGCTTAAAATTCATATTTCACCACCTTTCTGGTTTTCTTGGTGGTTTATTAGTATGATGGTTCTTATCATAATAGGGTTTATCTGCTTATTAGTACTTCATAAAAAGAGAAAACTGAAGGAAAAAGCCAAAATTGAAAATCAAATCACAGAAGCGAAGTTTGAAGCTCTTTCGAATCAAATGAATCCGCACTTTATTTATAATGCATTAAAATCAATTCAAAATTTTGTAGGAGCTAATAATGATTCCCATTCAACATTTTTTATAAGTGAGTTTTCTGGACTAATGAGAAAAACTTTAAAAAATTCACCGCAACAGACCATTTCTATTAAAGATGAAGTAGAGTATTTAAAAAGTTACATTTATATAGAGAACATGAGATTTAAAAATCGTGTAGTATGTGAAGTAATTGTAAGTCCTTTAGTAAAAGTGACTGAATTCAAAATTCCACCAATGCTCATCCAGCCATTTGTCGAAAATGTATTTGCTCATGCCTTTGATGATTTCTCCAAAGATCCAAAATTAACGATATCATTTATGATGATAAATGAGGAATTATTAGAATGTAAGGTAATTGATAATGGCAAAGGTTTAAATGCAGTTAAACAATCGAAGTTTCATGTTTCGAGAGGAATAGCATTAGCACGAGAACGTATAATACTGTTGCAAAAACACAATGAAAATCCTATAGTAATAGAGCACACAGAAGACCATGGAACTGTAGTGACGATTCATTTATTTGTTTAGGTTGTAGTTTAATTCTATTATTATTATTATTATTATTATTATTATTATTATTATTATTATTATTATTATTATTAAAGTTTTACAGTTTTTTTTATTTCTTAAAAATGAATATCATTTATAATATTGAAACTTTTGTAGATGATGTCATAACATAAAAATGCGATGAACTTCGTAATTTTAAATAAATTTAAAAACATAAAATTATGAGTGCAAATAATCAAAATCCGCAAAGACCCAATCAAAAAGGGGGAGATCAACGAAGTGATATGAGAAAACATCAGTACAAAGATCATGATGAAGTATTAACTAATGATGAAAATTATGATGTTGATACACAAAAATTTAAAGGTGAAAAGCCAGATTTCGATGATAAATTAAACAATGAAGAAAAAAAACAAGACTAAAAAAGAATAAATCGCCTCAAATATGTATTTGAGGCGATTTATTTTATCAAATTATGATGTGTAAATAGTTATTGTTTTAAATACAAATAGTAGGCACGCATAGTATATTTATATATATTTGTTTACTAAACACCCAGATAATGATAAAACCTACACTAAAAACGCTTTTGGAAATCAATCATCCAGTAATTATGGCACCTATGTTTCTTGTTTCAAATACTACAATGGTAATCGAAGGAATGAAAGCGGGTGTAGCGGGTTGTATACCCGCTTTAAATTATAGAACTCTGGAGGAACTAAGAGCTGCAGTGAGGGAATTAAAGGCAGCAAAAGTTGAAGGGGGAAGTTTTGGTTTTAACTTGATCGTAAATAAATCCAATATTAAATATAAGGACCAATTAGCTGTTTTGTGTGAAGAAAGAGTGGATTTTATTATTACATCACTAGGTTCTCCTGAAGAAACAATTAATGCTGCACACAAAGTAGGGATTAAAGTTTTTTGTGATGTGACAGATTTGGCTTTTGCTAAAAAAGTCGAAAGTTTAGGTGCAGATGCTTTAATTGCGGTAAATAATCAGGCTGGGGGACACCGCGGAAATCTAGCACCTGCACATCTGATAAAAGAGTTAAATGAAAATACAATATTGCCAGTAATATCTGCAGGAGGGGTAAGTACTAAACAAGAGCTTGACGAAATGCTGTCTTATGGAGCCATTGGCGTATCTATAGGAAGTCCCTTCATTGCCTCTTTTGAATCTGGTGTTTCTGAAGAATACAAACAAGCGTGTGTTGATTATGGCGCTAAAGATATTGTGCTGACTGAGAAGATTTCAGGAACACCTTGTACTGTGATAAATACAGCTTACGTTCAAAAGGTAGGTACTAAACAATCATGGATAGAAAAAACTTTAAATAAAAATAAAACCTTAAAAAAGTGGGTTAAGATGATTCGTTACATGATAGGATCTAATGCTGTTACCAAAGCGGCTACTGAAGTAACCTACAAAACTGTTTGGGTTGCTGGTCCTACAATTGAAAATACTACTGAAATCAGTCCTGTTGCGAAGATAGTCGAGAGGCTATGTTATTAGGTAAAATACGCCTATTGTAATTTTAACCAGCTATTAATTCCATTTAATTTTATAGCTGGTTTTATTTCTCATAAATTCCTATAGTGAATTGGCCTTGAGTATCGATAGCTGCTCTATACATGCCGGCTGTATTAAATTCCATCGTTATATTTCCGTCTTTGTCCATAGCAACAATTCCACCGTCGCCACCAAGTTTTGTGAGTTTATTTTGAATCACTTCTTTTGCAGCATTTTCTAGTGAAAGTCCTTTGTATTCCATCATTGCTGAAATGTCGTAAGCAACGACATTCCGAATAAAATATTCTCCCCAACCAGTAGCAGATACTCCGCAAGTAGCATTATTTGCATAAGTTCCTGCACCTATAATAGGGGTATCACCAATGCGACCCCATTTTTTATTTGTCATTCCCCCTGTTGATGTTCCTGCAGCTAGGTTTCCCTTTTTATCTAAAGCTACGCAACCTACTGTTCCAAATTTATTGTCTTTTATGTACGGATCATAAAAGGAGGTGCTTCCTGAATGATTACGGTCAGCTTTCTCTTTCTCTTGAGCTTTGAGTAAAGACTGGTATCTATTTTCTGTATAGAAATAGGCTGGATTTACTAATTCTAAACCGTTTTCTTTGGCAAAAAATTCAGCTCCCTCTCTTGCTAATAAAACATGTTCTGATTTTTCCATAACTACTCTTGCTAAGCTTATAGGGTTTTTTACGGTAGTAACCCCAGCAATGGCTCCTGCTTTTAATGTTTTACCATCCATTATAGATGCATCTAGTTCGTTTTTACCTTGATTGGTAAAAACCGCACCTTTGCCAGCATTAAATAGTGGCGAATCCTCTAGGATATTAATAGTTTTTTCTACTGCATCGAGACTACTACCACCGTTTTTAAGAATAGCATACCCTGCTTTTACTGCTTCTTCTAATTTTGCTTTGTATTGCACTTCGACTTCTGGAGACATGTTTTTTCTTAGTATTGTTCCAGCTCCGCCATGAATAACTATGGCAAATTTATCAGGATTAGTTTTTATGCTTTTACATTGAATGAACAGCAGTGCTACTAGAATTATAAAAGGATATTTTTTCATATTGAGTTTATCAAATGGATTAGTCGTTTTAATAAAAATACTTATTTGTAAATAAGGAGTAGTTCTATATTAGTGTTGGGTGAGCGATAGCAGTGAAAAGCCCACAGCCTGACGAAGGAAGTGCGCGGACTTGCAACGAATAGCGCGACCTGACTTTTTAGGAAGGGCACCCCAAAAAAAAAAGAGAATTGGAAGTTCTCTAAGTCCAATTCTCTTTGTTACTGTATTATTTCTTGAAATCTACGGATAAGGAATTAACACAATAGCGTTGTCCTGTTTGTGTAGGACCATCATTAAAAACATGGCCTAAATGGCTACCACAGTTAGAACATACAATTTCAGTGCGAATCATCCCGTGCGATTTGTCTAAAACATTTTTTACTTTTCCTGGGATAGCATCGTCAAACGAAGGCCAACCACAATGGGCATCAAACTTAGAATTACTTTCAAAAAGTGGCTCGCCACATGCTCCACAGCAATACGTTCCTTTTTCATAATGCAGATTGTACGTTCCTGTATGGGGGCGTTCAGTACCTTTTTGACGAAGTATGCGGTAGCGTTCTTCACCTAATTTTGCTTTCCATTCTTCTTCGGTTTTATTTAAAGGGTATTCCATTATTGTATATTTTAATTATTGACTAACTGTAAAGTTAACGACTTTTTCAATGACTTTATTATCTCCTAATATTTTACGATGTCCCAATCCCTCGGTGAGCATAATTTGGCCATTAGCAAGATATTTATAAATATGTTCCGCTGCTTTTACAGGGACTTCATCATCTTGCTTATCATGAACGACAAGTATAGGAATAGTGATTTCTTTGGCCGCTTTGTATGCGGAGTAATCATCCATATTGCCTCCGTATTTTTTTTCAAAATGTTTTCTAAGTCGGGTTGCATAAATTGAAGGAAGCGCTAATTTTTGAATAAAATCATCGATGATATCCTGTACTATATCACCACTTCCTATTATAGCCGCTTTATTTATTTTAAAGCCTTGTTTGATCGCATTCATTATAGACATGCCACCTAGCGAATGACCAATTGCTGCTTTAAAAGGGCCGTATACTTTATCAATTTCATGAATTGTTGCTATAAAATCAACCATAATAGAATTACTTCCAGGTGATTTACCATGTCCAGGTGCATCAAAACTGACAGTGGTATATCCCTCTTTTAACAATTCATCTGCTATTTTTACTAATTGTGTACCGCGCCCTGACCAACCGTGAACCAACAAAATTTTCTTTTGGCTTTGACCATATTCGTATACAACGACTTGTTTATTTATTGCGGGAATTTTTAATATTTTTTGGACGCTGCTGCTATCCATCTCGAGTTCTCTTTTAGGAGTTTTATGTTTGATAGGGGTTGTGAATAGTTTAGCAGTAAATAAGGTGGTTAATTTTGGAGAAATAAAAGAGATAAATTTAGTCGTTCGCAAGATAACCTTTGGAATTGTTAATGTTTGTTTATGATTGGAAGATTTTTTTGTCATATTGATAAAATTTTAAGCGCGCTTTTATTTTGTTTTATTTTCACTAAATTTAGAAAACATAAAAGTACTATAATTTATCAACAAGCTATTAGCTAATTCAACGGAATGAGAACGTTGTATGATAGCCTGAAAATAGTGATACTTTAAGTTTAACAATTAAAAAAAAATCAAAATTTAAGGATGGAGATATTTCATATTAGCGCAGAATGTTACCCTGTTGCCAAAGTAGGTGGATTAGCTGATGTTGTAGGAGCTTTACCAAAATATCAGAGCAAAGCTGGACATTTATCAAGAGTTGTAATTCCTGGCTATGATACAAAGTTTAAAAAGGAAAATACTTTTACGAATGTGCATTCTGGGTCTGTAAAACTAGGAAACTTTAATTTTTCATATACTATTTTAAAAGAAACCACAGATAAGTTGGGTTATGAACTTTATCTAGTGGAGATTCCAGAGCTTTTTGACCGACCAGAAGTTTATGGTTATGATGATGATATAGAACGTTTTTTATCGTTCCAAATAGCTACTCTGGACTGGATTATTGAAAGAGAAACTAATCCTACGATAATTAACTGCCATGATCATCACACGGGATTAATTCCCTTTATGATTTCAAATTGTTATAAATATGAAAAATTGCGCAGTACTGCGTCAATGATTACAATACATAATGGTTTGTACCAAGGCCAATTTGGATTTGATAAAATGCATTATTTACCTGAATTTGATCTGGCTCATGCAAATCTATTAGAATGGGATAATTGTATAAATTCCCTGGCGGTAGGGGTTAAATGTGCGTGGAAAGTCTCTACAGTTTCACCTAATTATCTTAACGAAATAAATTTATCAGCAAACGGATTAGAACCGTTATTTAATATGGTTCGAGACAAATCTATTGGCATTTTGAATGGGATTGATACGGAGGTTTGGGATCCGGCGCATGATAAAATGTTGGAAAAAAATTATTCAGTTGCTGATTATGAAATTGGAAAAAAACTGAATAAGGAGATATTGTGTGAGCTATTTAAGTTAGACACTACAAAGCCGTTATTTTGTTTTATTGGTAGACTTTTAGCCGAAAAAGGAGGTGATTTATTGCCTCAAGCATCCGCATTAGCTTTATCTGAAAATTACAAAGAAATTAATATTTTGATTTTGGGATCAGGTAATTCAGAAATTGAAAATCAACTAAATAGTTTGTCACTGGATTATAAAGGAAACTACAATACATTCATCGGTTATAATGAGGAGTTAGCTCATTTGATTTATGCCGGTGCCGACTTTTTATTAATGCCATCGCGTGTTGAGCCTTGTGGTTTAAACCAAATGTATTCTTTGCGCTATGGAACGGTACCAATAGTCCGTAGAACAGGCGGATTGCAAGATACGGTAATTGATTATGGAGATGGTGGAAACGGTATTTGTCATGATCAAGCTTCAGTTGGAGATATATGTTATTCGATTCAAAGAGCAATTAGTTTATATAATGATAAAGCGCATTTAAAAAATGTGATAAAGATAGGTATGGAAACAGATCATTCTTGGGAACGTGCCTGTCAAGAATATATAGAGGTTTACAATTCAATAATTTAAAAAATATGAAAGCAAAAAAGAAAAATGTTGTTGCAATTATTCTTGGAGGGGGCCAAGGATCTAGATTATATCCATTGACTGCTACACGGTCTAAACCAGCAGTTCCTATTGCAGGGAAGTATCGCTTAGTGGATATACCTATTTCGAATTGTATGAATTCAGATATAAAAAGAATGTTTGTATTGACGCAATTTAACTCAGCTTCTTTAAATGCACATATTAAAAACACTTATACTTTTAATGCTTTTAGTCAAGCTTTTGTCGATATTCTTGCGGCAGAACAAACTCCTGATAATCCCACTTGGTTTCAAGGAACTGCTGATGCCGTTAGACAATGTATGCCTCACTTTCTAAATCATGAATTTGATTATGCATTGATACTTTCAGGAGATCAATTATATCAGATGGATTTTAATGATATGATAGAAGCACATATGCAGTCACAAGCTGACATTACTATAGCAACATTACCTGTTAATGCTAAAGATGCTCCAGAGTTTGGTATTTTGAAAACCAATAACGAGAGTTGTATAGAGTCATTTATAGAAAAACCTGCTAAAGAACTATTACCAGAATGGGAATCAGATGTTAGTGAGCAAATGAAAAGTGAAGGTAAATTATACTTAGCCTCCATGGGTATCTATATATTTAATAGGCAACTGTTAGTTGATTTAATGAAAAATCCAGACACAAAGGATTTTGGAAAAGAAATCATACCTCAGGCAGTAGGAAAACAAAAGATACTAAGCTATCAATATGAAGGATATTGGACAGACATAGGAAATATTGATTCCTTCTTTGAAGCTAATATAGGTCTAACGGATGATATTCCTCAATTCAATTTATTTGATAATGAAAATAAAATTTATACAAGACCTCGATTATTACCACCTTCAAAATTCCAAAAAACACTGGTTGAAAAGTCACTAATCTCAGAAGGTTGTATTATTAATGCTAAAGAAATTAAAAAGTCGGTGATAGGGATTCGTTCCCGAATAGGAGATGGTACTATTATCCAAAATTCCTATGTTATGGGTAATGATTTTTATCAAAGTATTGACGATATGAACGAAGAAAAGGCCAACAGCCAAATTTTAATAGGAATTGGTGAAAATTGCTTTATCAGTAATGCTTTAGTAGATAAAAATTGCCGAATTGGTAATAATGTTTACATTAATGGAGGTAAACATTTAGAAGATTTTTCTCATGACTTATATGCGATTAAAGAAGGGATAGTCGTCATCAAAAAAGGCTCGGTTATTCCCGATGATTTTAAAATAAATTAAAGATAAAATTTATTAAAAGCTAATATTCTAATTGGTCACAAACAGTTAGAAATACACAATTATTATATGAGCAAAGTTCTCTCACATTCTCTTTTTACTGATTTTGACATTAATTTATTTAAGGCAGGCAAGCATTATCGCTTGTATGAAAAGCTAGGAGCGCATTTAACTGATAAAGAAGGAGTAAAAGGAGTATATTTTGCTGTTTGGGCTCCTTCTGCAAAATCGGTTTCGGTTGTAGGGGATTTTAATTATTGGAAACAAGGGGAACATCAATTGGAAGTTCGCTGGGATGCTTCAGGCATTTGGGAAGGTTTTATTCCCCATATCGAAAAAGGGGCGCTATACAAGTACCATATACAATCCACGGTCAATGATGTTGTTACAGAGAAAGCAGACCCTTTTGCATTGTACTGTGAGAAACCACCCCATACTGCTTCTGTAATTTGGGATTTAGACCATCAATGGAAAGATGGTCAATGGATGAAGACCCGTCAAAATCATAATGGATTAGACAAACCTTATTCAGTATATGAGGTACATTTAGGATCGTGGAAACGTCATGCTAGTGATAATCGTTTCTTAACTTACCTTGAATACGCTGATGATTTAGTGCAATATGTAAAGGAAACCGGTTTTACTCACGTAGAGTTTATGCCGGTGATGGAATACCCTTATGATCCTTCCTGGGGATATCAACTAACAGGATATTTTGCACCTTCATCGCGATTTGGTAAGCCTCAGGATTTCATGGTGTTAGTGGACAAGTTGCATCAAGAAGGAATAGGTGTAATCCTTGACTGGGTACCTTCTCATTTCCCTGATGATGCTCATGGATTAGGATTCTTTGATGGTTCCAATCTTTATGAACATCCTGACCGCAGAAAAGGCTATCATCCAGACTGGAAAAGTTTAGTTTTTAATTATGGGCGAAATGAAGTTCGCTCGTTCTTAATAAGCAATGCTCTTTTTTGGCTACAACATTACCATATTGACGGTTTAAGAGTTGATGCTGTAGCCTCCATGCTCTATCTTGATTATTCGAGAGAAGAAGGAGAGTGGGAGCCTAATATTTATGGAGGTAGAGAGAATTTAGATACGATTAGCTTTTTAAAAGAATTTAATGAAGCGGTTTACTCTAATTTTGAAGGTGTTCATACTATTGCTGAGGAAAGCACTTCCTTTCCTATGGTTTCAAGACCTACGTCTATAGGTGGATTAGGTTTTGGAATGAAGTGGATGATGGGCTGGATGCATGATACTTTAAATTACTTTAAGAAAGAAACAATTTATAGAAAATACCATCAAAATGAACTAACATTTTCAATGACTTATGCTTTCACTGAAAATTTTATGTTGCCTTTATCTCATGATGAAGTGGTACATGGTAAAAAATCTATTGCAGGAAGAATGCCGGGTGATGAGTGGCAAAAATTTGCTAATTTAAGGTTGCTGTACAGTTATATGTTTACACATCCAGGTGCTAAATTGCTGTTTATGGGCTGTGAATTTGGACAAAGCGAAGAATGGAACTTTGAGAGAAGTTTGGACTGGCATTTATTGCAGTATCCATATCATAAGGGTATTAAAAAAGTCGTGACCGATCTAAATACATTATATAAAACGCAACCTGCTTTGTACGAAAAACAATTTAGTCCCGATGGTTTTGAATGGATTAATTATTCAGATCATCAAAACGCCATTTTCTCTTTTATCAGAAAAGGCAATACAGCTGCTGATGATGTAATTGTTGTTTGCAATTTTACTGAGATGGTTAGAGATAATTATCGCATTGGATTACATAAAAAAGGAAAATTAACCGAGATTTTTAATTCGGATGCCAAAATATATGGCGGTAGCGGTGTTAAAAATGAAGAAAATTTAACAATAGAGACATCTCCCTATGACGGTAGAGATTATTCTGTAGCATTATTAATAGCACCATTAAGTGTTAACGTTTTTAAAATATCATAAAATAGATTTTATTAATTGCTACCAAATTATTAATTACGATTATTCGAACATCGATTATTATATATATGGCATTTTAAGTCATTTTAGTAATTTAATCTAAGATATCGATTTCGAGAATAAAACCTTTATTTAAGAGTGCTAACGAAGTTTTTTTGTAAGTTTGAGATGAAATAAAGGCCTTACTTTTAATTACATACCCTATGATTACAAATACAGAATTAGAATATAAAGGAGATCTCTATCCTTCAAAAATTGTTTCGTTTGAGCACGATGTTGATTCGGTTTATTTTCACACAGATAATAGTGTCGTTTTAAAAGTGACCGTACTTAGAGATAGTTTGATTCGTTTTCGTTTTACAACTAAAGGATATTTTAGTAATGATTTTTCTTATGCTATTGATAAAAGTCATTTGCATGGTTACAATTTTCTAGAAGTAACAGAAGAAGAAGAATTTTACCAAATAAAAACGAGTAAAGTAAAATGTATCATTCAGAAAGCTGATTTAAGGGTGTCAATATATGACAATAATGATGTTATTTTACTAGAGGATGAGTTAGGGTTTCATTGGGAGGAAAGTTATGAATTTGGTGGTAACATCGTTAAAATGAGTAAAGCATCAAAAGATGGGGAATGTTTTTACGGTCTTGGTGACAAAGCTACTCAGATGAACTTAAAGGGCAAAAGATTAGAAAATTTTGCGACAGATCAATATGCTTATCAAAAAGATCAAGAGCCTTTATATAAAGTGGTTCCATTTTACATAGGATTGCAAAATAAACAAGCTTACGGTATCTTCTTTGACAATACCTTTAGGACTTTTTTTGATTTTTGCCATGAGAGACGAAATGTAACCAGCTTTTGGTCAGAAGGAGGAGAGATGAATTATTACTTTATCTACGGACCGCAGATGCAAGACGTTGTCACTTCCTATACTGATTTGACTGGAAAACCAGAACTACCCCCATTATGGGCACTGGGTTATCACCAATGCAAATGGAGCTATTTTCCTGAAAGTAATGTTAAAGAGATCACAGCTAAATTTAGAGAATTACAAATACCTTGTGATGCTATATATTTAGACATCGATTATATGGAGGGTTTTAGGTGTTTTACTTGGAATAAAGAATACTTTCCCGATCCTAAAAGAATGGTAGCTGAGCTGGCGGAAGACGGTTTTAAAACAGTCGTAATTATTGATCCAGGTATAAAAATAGATAAAGAATACGCTGTTTATAAAGAAGCATTAGCTAATGATTATTTTTGTAAAAGAGCTGATGGTCCTTATATGAAGGGGAAAGTTTGGCCTGGCGAATGTAATTTCCCAGATTATACAAATCCCGAAGTTAGAGAATGGTGGGCTGGTTTATTTAAAGAATTAATTTCAGATATCGGTGTTAAAGGAGTCTGGAATGATATGAATGAACCTGCAGTAATGGAAGTGCCTAATAAAACGTTTCCTATGGATGTCCGTCATGATTATGATGGAAATCCATGTAGTCATAGAAAAGCCCACAACATATATGGAACTCAAATGGCGAGAGCTACTTATCATGGAGTGAAAAGGTTTACCTACCCTAAAAGGCCATTTATTATAACAAGATCTGCCTATGCAGGAGCACAGCGGTATTCTTCATCTTGGACAGGAGATAATGTGGCTACTTGGGAACACCTATGGATAGCTAATATTCAAGTGCAGCGTTTGTCTATTTCAGGAATGGGCTTCACAGGATCTGATATTGGTGGTTTTGCTGAGCAACCTTCTGGAGAACTCTATGCTCGTTGGATTCAGTTGGGTGTTTTTCATCCCTTTTGTAGAACACATTCTTCTGGAGATCATGGCAATCAAGAACCATGGGCTTTTGATGAAGAAGTGATTGATATTACTCGAAAATTTGTTAATTTAAGATACCAATTATTACCTTATTTGTACACGATGTTTTGGCAATATATTGAAGAAGGAATTCCTATGCTTAAACCATTAGTGTATTATGATCAAGATGATATTCAAACCCATTATAGGAATGATGAATTTGTTTTTGGTAACCAAATTTTAGTATGCCCTATTTTAGAACCTAATTCTTTAGGTAGAAGGATGTACATCCCTAGAGGACAATGGTATAATTACTGGACCAACGACTTAGTAAATGGAGGAAAAGAGATGTGGATTGACACTAAGTTTGATGAAATTCCTGTGTTTATCAAAGCAGGTGCTATCATACCAAAATATCCTGTACAGCAATATGTAGGTGAAAAAGATTTTGATGAACTTAATCTAGATGTGTATTATTATGAAGGTAAGGAAAAATCAGTTGTTTATGAAGATGCACATGATGGTTATGATTATAAAAAAGGGAGGTATAGTTTCCTTTCATTTCAACTAACCGGTAGAAAAAAAGAGTTAATTATTCAGTTGCATAAAGAAGGTAAATTTGACACAACATATTCTAAATACAAAATCAATCTTATCGGGTTGCCTTTCAAGGTAAATAGTATTGAAATCAATAATGAAAATGTGTCTTATGATATTGCTGCTTATGAGCAAGACGGTTGCCTAACTATTGATAAAGAATTTAATGTGCTGCACATCTCAGGTGAATAATAAATCTTAAAAGTTGAAACAATTGTGTTTAATTTTATAAAGTGATGACTGATTTTAATTGTATTTTTGTTAAAATTAAATCAATCAACATGAAAAAACATTCATTATTAATAGGAATTTGTGCTTTGGGTATGCTATTCTCATGCGCTACTAATCCGCTTACAGGAAAAAAAACATTAAACTTTGTTTCGAATAGCGAATTATTTCCATCTTCATTCCAAGAGTATGGAACCTTCTTGAAAGAGAATAAGGTAATATCAGGAACTGCAGATGCGAGACGAGTAGAGTCTGTAGGGACAAAAATCAAATTGGCTGCTGAAAAATATCTAAACTATTTAGGTCAAAAAGAGTATTTAAATGGTTACCAATGGGAATATAAATTAATAGATGACAAACAAATTAACGCTTGGTGTATGCCTGGAGGGAAAATTGTTGTTTATTCAGGTATTTTACCAGTAACTAAAGATGATGCAGGTTTAGCAACAGTAATGGGGCACGAAGTGTCTCACGCTTTAGCTAATCATGGTGCACAGCGTATGAGTGCTTCCCAAATACAAGGTTTAGGGGCAGTAGGAGTTGCAGTTGCAACAGGTGGACAAAGTGAAAAATCACAACAAACTTGGCAACAAATTTATGGAGTAGGTTCTCAAGTTGGGGTAATGCTTCCATACAGCAGGAGCCACGAAACAGAAGCGGATAAAATAGGACTAGTATTAATGGCTATTGCAGGGTACAATCCAGATGAAGCGATTACATTTTGGACTAGAATGTCTGCTAGTTCAAATGGTCAAGCTCCGCCAGAGTTTTTAAGTTCTCACCCGTCAGATGCAACTAGAATTGCAAATCTAAAAGCGATGATCCCGGAAGCTAAAGCTATAGCTGCAAAATTTGGAGTAGTATTCAAATAAGTATTGACTATAATAATACAGTAAAGAGAGCCAGTTCATATGAATTGGCTCTTTTTTTTATATAATTGTTAAGCTTTTAAAATAAAACCTCTTTTAAGTGTATCCTCTTAAAAAAATAAATAAATTCGTATAAAATAAAATATATGAAAGCATTACAAAAAGGTGATAAAAAGTTAATTAATGCCTGGGCTTTTTACGATTGGGCTAATTCCGTTTATAGTCTAGTTATAGCAACAGCAGTTTTCCCCATTTATTATGAATCTGTAACCAGCGATAATAATGATGTTGTTTTCTTTTTAGGTACCGAGTTTAATAATTCGGCTTTACTTTCTTACTCATTATCTTTTTCATTTTTAATTGTAGCTTTTTTATCGCCAATATTATCTGGAATAGCTGATTACACTGGCAACAAAAAACGTTTCATGCAGTTCTTTTGTTATTTAGGTTCCATTTCGGTAATGAGTTTGTACTTTTTTAAAGGTCAAGATACTTTGATTATAGGGATTTTAGGTACTGTGTTAGCAAGTATTGGTTTTTGGGGAAGTATTGTATTTTATAACTCGTATCTGCCAGAAATTGCGCATCCTGAACAGCATGACAGAGTAAGTGCTAAAGGATTTATGTTTGGTTATGCTGGTTCTTTGCTATTACTGACATTTAATTTGACAATGGTAATGAAACCAGAGTGGTTTGGAATAAGTGATCCTTCATTGCCCGCTAGAATTTCTTTTTTATCTGTAGGGATATGGTGGATGGGTTTTGCACAGGTAACATTCAATTATTTACCAAATAACGTTTTCCATAAAAAACCAGAAAAAGATTATATTTTTAAAGGATTACGAGAACTTAAAGTAGTTTCTAAAAGCATAAATAAGCAAACCAGCCTTAAACAATTTTTAACTGCTTTTTTTCTATACAGTATTGGAGTTCAAACGGTAATTTTATTAGCGGGTCTTTTTGGAAAAAAAGAATTAGGGATTGACACTAGTAAGTTAATTATCATTATTCTATTAATCAATGTAGTGGCTATTTTTGGTGCTTTTGTTTTCTCTAGGATTTCTGAAAAAATAGGTAACATCAATACTTTAAAAATCACCATCGCCATTTGGTGTTTAATCTGTCTATCAGCATATTTATTAGATGCTAAAAACCAGTACATAGATATTCAATTTTATGCATTGGGTGGGACTATTGGAATGGTTTTAGGAGCAATACAGTCTCTATCACGTTCTACTTATTCTAAATTGCTACCAGAAACAGAAGATCACGCTACTTACTTTAGTTTCTTTGACGTTACTGAGAAGATTGCTATTGTAGTGGGAACTTTTATCTTTGGGTTCGTCAGTTCTATTACCAACTCTATGAAAAATTCATTTTTTATTTTAGCCGTGTTCTTTTTGCTGGGATATGTTGTACTAAGTTTAATAAAGAGACCCAAAACCCATTTGTAAGATTCAAAATGATCATAAAAAAAGCTGTTTTAAGAACTCTTAAAACAGCTTTTTTTATAGGATTTAAAGAAACTTACCTTTGTGTAATATCACCAGAGCCATTAACTTTTGTATCCTTTGTTTTAGGATTTCCAGAATAGTAAATATCTCCTGATCCAGATACTCGAGCTTTTAAGCTGTTAGTACAATTAACAGAAACATCTCCAGAACCAGCTACAGTTGCATCCACATTTTTAGATTGCAATGCTGAAGTGTTTATATCACCAGAACCAGCAAGTTTAGCAACTAAATTTTCAGTACTTCCTTTGATTTTGAGATCGCCTGAGCCACTTAAATTCGCTTCAATGTCCGTAGCTTCAACATCTAGTGAAACATCTCCTGAGCCTGCTAATTTAGTCGTAAATTTTGTGCTTCTAATCGTGCTTTTAGTTGTTAGATCTCCAGAGCCTGACAATGAAACAGCATTAATAGTTTCAAAAGGTATCGTAATTAAAAGCTTTTTATTAGTACTAATGTTGACATTCTTCTCAGTATACACTTTTAAAACTCCATTCTCAGTTTCTGTTTTAATGTATTTCAATAAATTTTCTTCTCCTTGTATGCTAATGTTTCCTTCTTTACCAGAGATTAACTCTACATCAAAAAAACCTGCTATCTTTATTTCGTCATAGCTAGCGGTCGTTCTTTTTTCGGTTGTAGTTTTTCCGTTACCTTTTATTCTGTTTTTAGAATACCACTGTGCATTTGCTATTGTTGTAAAAAGTAAACTACAATACAATACTGATTTTAGTAATTTTTTCATTTGTTTGGTTGTTTTTTGATTATTGTTTTTTGATTAATGATACGTTTCCGAAATCTGAAGAGATATTTATTTTGTTAACCCCTCTGCTTTTATAATACCCTTTGAAATTCTTTGAATTATTTGTTTCTTCTTTGCTAATGACTTCTAATTCTCTGTCGTAATTAAAATTAGCATATCTAACAGCAACATCAAAATTGAATGCATAGGATGCTAAATATCCTAGCGACACGTTTGTATATGCTGACGTGATTTCAACAACATCAGTTTTTAGATTCGCTATAGTTACATCACTATACTTTGTATTGATTTTAAAAGCATAGAGTATTGTACCTATTTTAATTTTTAAGTAATTTCCAGTGCCCTCTAATGTCTTTATGTCTTGGATTTTGATACTTCCATATTTACTAGTATAATAGACTGCATTTGCTTCCTGTATATTCGTGTTGGTATAATCTGTGGTTAAAGCTAGTTTAGTTACTTTATTAATGTCTAATTCAGAATACTTAGCTGTAATAACACCACTGTTTATAGCATCTATACTGGAATCATTACAGTACTCTATTCTAATAGTATTTGCAGTACTGTTTAATTTTCCTAAAGTAATTTTTCCATATTTACAGTAGATATCGGTATTTGACCATAAGTCAGTAGTTACTATGTTGCCATATTTATTAGTCAATTTTATACCTCCTTTTTTAGGAATTCTAATAGTATAATTAATCTCGAAATTATTGTTGTTACCACTACTTCTTGAACTGGTTTTTCCAATAATTGTTTTTGCTGATACAAGACTTTTTAACGCATTTATATCTACGGTAATGTCATCAAGTTTTTGGTTTACCCAATTTTCATTGTTTCCACTCACTTTTATAGTTACACTAATATCTATTTTATCTTCGTCCCATGTAGAAAGGGAAATAGATCCGTAGGAATTATCAATTTGTATTCCAGCGTCACTGTTAACTAAATAAGTTTTTTTGATGTTTTTTTGTTTACTGTGGGCAAATTTATCTCCATTAGCAAAACTAGCTAGTGGTATTATTAGTAATAAGATAAAAAGTTTATAGTGTTTCTTCATTTTGTAGTTTGTTTATTTTTTCATTTGACTCAATATGTAGCAATACATTTTGAAGGAAAGAAATTCGAGTTTGTAGGTTACTAATCAGTGCATTAATAATTAATTTATTTTCTCCATTTGCTTTTAATTCTTGAATTATTTTGTTGTAATCATTATCTAAAAGTTTCATTTGCTTTAAAGCATCACTAATTATTTTTTCATTTTCAGGCGACTTCTTATCTTTAATTTTGTTTAATTCATTGCTGATAATCACCGTAAAAATCGAATCAGTTTGCTTTGTTTCTTTTGATGCAAAATTAAATTCTTGTTTCTTAGGAGGGGCCTGGAAAGTTATTGTAATCCCTAATAATATAATTATAGACGCTGCTATAGACAAGGGGATAAAATACTTCTTATATGATTTTTTAGTTTTTAGCTTTTTTAAAAAGCGGTGATTATGATCGTTATCTAATTCGGCTGTGTCCCATTGATTAGTTAAGTTTTCAAAGACTTGATCTAATGTTTCCTTTTTCATAATTTCATTAATTTTGAACGTAAATTTTCTTTTGCACGGCTTAATGTTGTTCTACAATTAGCATAACTAATATTCAGTATTTCACTGATTTCCTCTTGGTCATAGCCTTCAATATAAAATAGGGTTAAAACCATTCTATAACTTTCCTTTAAGGACTGCAGGACTTCAATGATTTGTTTGATCTTTAATTCATTGAAAGCAGATACATCACAATAGTCTTCTAATTCATCTTCCACTTTTTGCAAATTATTATTAAAATCTTCAAGTTGAAATTTATTTTTCTTTTTGCAAAAATCAATACTATTGTTAACTATAATTCTCTTTAACCAGGCCCCAAAAGCAACTTCACTTTTATAATCATCAATCTTTGTAAAGGCTTTTAAAAAACCTTCCTGCATAACATCTTCAGCATAATGCTCGTCTTTTACAATTCGCAGTGCTACATTATACATCGCTTTAGAATAGCGATTATAAATTTCGAACTGTGCTTTTTGATTATTTTTTTTACAAAGCACAATGAGTTCTTCTATATTTTGGTTAGCTAATTTCAAATAGGAGTCACTGGTTTTTAATAAAGACTTGTCGTTTTTTTATTTGTTACACTTTCAAAAAAAATAAAATAAAAAGTTTCATAAATATACTCATTTCAGGAGCTAGATATATTTTTATAAAAGGGTTTTAAATTTTGTGAAATGAACTTTTTCGCTAGAGCCATTACTTCTATGTAACAAGGTTTAATAAAGATGATATGGTTAAAATGGCATAGTGATTGCCTTTTTTAGTACATGTAATGAATAATAGCTGTTTCTATGGTTTTTATATGAACGTTAGCTTATATTTGTTCATAAGATGAAATTTTTAATGACAAAAAGACTTAAATATACTATGTCAAATCATAAAATACTTACTATTGACAATTTGTCACTACAGGAATTCGATTCAGAAGCAGAGTTAATACCCTTATTAACGCCGGAAGATGAAGAGGAAATGATAAATGAAGAATTACCCAATTCTCTACCTATTTTACCTTTACGTAATATGGTCTTGTTTCCAGGAGTAGTTATTCCTATTACAGCTGGTCGTGATAAGTCAATTAAATTAATTGATGATGCAAATGCTGCAGGTAAAATTATAGGTGTTGTTGCTCAGAAGAATGAAGAAGATGAAGACCCAACGAAAGAAGACATTCACAATATAGGAACCGTTGCTCGAATTTTACGTGTTTTAAAAATGCCTGATGGAAATACTACTGTAATCCTTCAAGGTAAAAAACGTTTTGAAATAGATGCTGTGGTTGCAGAAGAACCTTATATTACAGCAACAATAAAGGAATTTGAAGAGAAACGACCCGACAAAAAAGACACTGAATTTCTGGCAATTCTTGAGTCGGTGAAAGAGCTGGCAATTCAAATTATTAAGGAAAGCCCAAATATTCCTAGTGAGGCAACTTTTGCCATAAAAAACATTGAGAGCCAATCTTTCTTGATCAATTTTGTTACCTCTAACATGAATTTATCAGTTAAAGAAAAACAAGATTTGCTAGCTATCAATGATTTAAAAGATAGAGCATTAGAAACGCTTCGTTATATGAATATTGAACTTCAAAAATTGGAGTTAAAAAACGATATTCAATCTAAAGTTCGCTTTGATTTAGATCAACAACAAAGAGAATATTTCCTTCATCAGCAGATGAAAACCATTCAAGAAGAATTAGGTGGTGTTTCGCAAGAAGAGGAAATGGATGAAATGCTCCAAAAGTCAAAAACGAAGAAGTGGGATGACAAAACGCAAAAACATTTTGATAAGGAATTATCAAAAATGCGCCGTATGAATCCGCAAGCTCCAGATTTTGGAATCCAAAGAAATTATCTTGAATTGTTTTTAGATTTGCCTTGGAACGAATATTCTAAAGATAATTTTGACTTAAAGCGTGCTCAAAAAATATTAGATAGAGATCACTTTGGTTTAGAAGATGTAAAGAAGAGAATGATCGAACATTTGGCTGTTTTGAAACTGCGAAATGATATGAAATCACCTATTATATGCTTAACTGGTCCTCCAGGAGTCGGTAAAACATCTATTGGACGCTCTGTTGCCGAAGCTTTAGGTAGAGAGTATGTACGTATTTCACTTGGTGGTTTACGTGATGAGTCTGAAATTCGTGGTCATAGAAAGACTTATATTGGTGCAATGCCGGGTAGAATTATTCAAAGTTTAAAAAAAGCAGGTACATCAAATCCTGTATTTGTTCTTGATGAGATTGATAAATTATCTAATAGTAATCAAGGTGATCCTTCCTCTGCATTGTTAGAAGTTTTGGATCCGGAACAAAACAACTCCTTCTATGACAACTTCCTTGAAATGGGATATGATTTGTCTAAGGTAATGTTTATTGCTACCTCTAATAACATGAGTACGATACAGCCTGCTTTGAGAGATCGAATGGAGATTATAAAAATGTCAGGCTATACTATAGAAGAAAAAGTAGAGATAGCGCGTCAGCATTTATTTCCAAGACAATTAAAAGAGCACGGATTAACGGCTAAGCATCTAACTATTGGAAAGAAACAATTAGAAAAAATTGTTGAAGGATATACTCGTGAATCTGGTGTACGTGGATTAGAAGCTAAAATTGCGCAAGTAATTAGAAACGCTGCTAAGTCTGTTGCCATGGAAGAAGAATACAATAAAAAAGTAACTGACGAAGATATAATAAGAGTACTTGGTGTTCCAAGGATGGAGAGAGATAAGTACGAAAGCAATGATGTTGCGGGAGTAGTTACTGGATTAGCATGGACTAGTGTAGGAGGAGATATCTTATTTATCGAGTCTTTAATTTCTCCAGGTAAGGGTACAATGACTATTACTGGTAACTTAGGAACGGTAATGAAGGAATCAGCTACTATTGCTTTAGAATACATAAAAGCAAATGCAAGACTGTTAGGGCTGAATCCGGAAATTATTTCGAAATACAACATTCATTTGCACGTACCAGAAGGAGCAACGCCTAAGGATGGTCCAAGTGCAGGTATTGCTATGTTGACTTCTTTAGTTTCCTTGTTTACTCAAAAAAGAGTGAAAAAACATATTGCAATGACGGGCGAAATAACTTTAAGAGGAAAGGTATTGCCTGTGGGTGGAATTAAAGAAAAAATATTAGCAGCTAAAAGAGCTAATATTAGAGAAATCATCTTATGTCATGAAAATAAAAGTGATGTTGATGAAATTAAACCTGAGTATCTAGAAGGTTTGACTTTTCACTATGTTAAAGAAATGAGCGAAGTGTTAAAAATCGCGATCATTGATCAAAAAGTGAAACACGCTAAGATCTTATAAGACCCATTTATACTATTTGAAAGATTCCAGAATCTGAACTTCTTAATTGAAGTTTTGATTTTGGAATTTTTTTTGTCTGGAATAAGAGGCGTTAAAAGTCTTAATTATTGCTATTATAATTTTATCTTCGCAGCTGCGTTTTATTTATCGAACGGAAACCACAAAGGATGTTCAAAAAACTATTTTTAAATATACTGTTCCTCGTTTGCACTGTGTCTTACAGTCAAATAGGAGGTAAGTATACTTATCAGTTTTTAAATTTAATGACATCACCTAGGCAGGCAGCTTTAGGAGGTAAAACGGTAACTATTTATGATGATGATGTGAATCAAGTCAATTTTAATCCTGCAACGATTAATCCTGAAATGGACAATCATCTAGCAATCAATTACGGCAGTTATTACGGTGAAGTTACCTACGGTACTGCTTCTTATGCCTACACTTACGATCGGCACCTACAAACTTTTCAAGTTGGGGTCAATTATGTAAATTATGGAAGTTTTGACGGCTATGATGAAAATGGGCAATCTACTGCTTCTTTTTCTGGAAGCGAAATGGCATTGTCAGCAGGATATGCGTATAATATTCCTTTTACATCTGTTTATTTAGGTGCTAATGCAAAATTGATTTCATCCTCTTTAGAAAGTTATAACTCAATAGGAGGCGCGGTCGATGTGGGAGCAATCTTTATAGATGAAAAGAATGATGTCAACTGGGCAGTTGTGGTTAGGAATATTGGTACACAATTTACAAGCTATTCAGAGGTTAGAGAAAAACTACCTTTAGAAATAATTGCAGGAGTTTCGCAGGAGTTGGAGCATGTGCCTTTGCGCTGGCACTTGACTTTAGAGAATTTACAACAATGGAATGTCGCTTTTTCAAACCCTGAAAGAGCAGAGACGAATATTGACGGAACGAGTACTAATGAACAAGTGAGCTTTATTAATAATGCTTTGCGTCACGTAATCTTTGGGGTGGAATTATTTCCAAAAAAGTCCTTTAATCTAAGATTGGGCTACAATTTTAGAAGAGCAGAAGAATTAAAATTACTAGAACAACGAAATTTTTCTGGAATTTCACTTGGTTTTGGTTTAAAGTTTAACAAATTAAAATTTAATTATTCCTATTCTAGGTATACTTTAGCGGCCAATACGAGTTTGTTTGGTTTAACAATTAACTTACAATAATATTATTTTGAATAAAAAAATTACTATCGCAATTGATGGATTTTCATCAACAGGTAAAAGTACTTTGGCAAAGCAATTAGCCAATAAATTAGGATATGTATATGTGGATACGGGCGCTATGTACAGAGCGGTGACCTTATTTGCTATGCAAAATGGATATATCAGTGCTGAATTTTTCGATAAAGAAACATTAATAAATAGTTTGCCTGCTATAAAATTGCAATTTAAATTTAATCCAGAATTAGGTTATGGCGAAATGTATCTGAATGATGTCAATGTTGAGGTAGAAATAAGAAAAATTGAAGTTTCTGGTTTTGTTAGCATTGTAGCTGAGGTTTCTGAGGTGCGTTCTAAGTTAGTGGAGCAACAGCAAGAAATGGGAAAAGACAAAGGAATTGTAATGGATGGTAGGGATATAGGAACAGTTGTTTTTCCAGATGCTGAACTCAAAATATTCATGACAGCAACAGCAAGTACAAGAGCACAAAGACGTTACGATGAACTAACACAAAAGGGTGATGTGGTTACCTATGAGGCCGTTTTGAAAAATGTTGAGGAACGTGACTACATTGATACCCATAGAGAAGACTCTCCTTTAATTATCGCTAAAGATGCTGTAGAGATTGATAATTCGCATCTTAGTCGTGAGGAACAATTTGATCTTGTCCTCACTTTGGTAAATGATGTTACCAAAACGTTATAATTTTTTGTAGATATCTTTTTTTAATATTAGATTTACGCCTTGTAAATTTTGAAAATAATATAATTCAACACATGGGAATTAAGTATAGATTGATTTTAATGAACTTCCTACAGTTTTTTATTTGGGGTTCTTGGTTGCTTACTATTGGAGCGTATTGGTTTAATAATAAGCATTGGTCCGGAACTGAATTCGGAATTATATTTTCAACCATGGGGATTTCGTCAGTGTTTATGCCTGCATTAACAGGTATTATCTCAGATCGATTAATAAATGCTGAAAAATTATATGCTATTTTGCATCTTTTAGGTGGCTTGTCACTGTTTTACCTGCCTCTTGTAGATAATCCTACTACATTTTTCTGGGTGATGTTAGTTAACATGTTTTTCTACATGCCAACTATTTCATTATCAATTACCGTGGCTTACAATGCTTTGAATGCTAATAAAATGGATGTGGTGAAAGATTACCCACCTATTAGGATTTGGGGAACTATTGGGTTTATTGCTGCTTTATGGGTAGTGAGTTTAACGCATAATGAGACCTCTGCTAATCAATTTTATATTGCTGGAGTGGTATCGTTCTTATTAGCGGCTTATGCATTGACCTTGCCTAAATGTCCGCCTTTATGTAAAGGAGAGAAAAGTGCTTCGTTTACACAGGCTTTAGGTTTGAATGCTTTTGAGTTATTCAAAGAGAAAAAATTTGCGATCTTCTTTATCTTTTCTATGTTATTAGGAGCAGCGTTACAGTTGACTAATGCCTACGGAGATACTTATATTCATGATTTTGCCAATGTTGATGCTTATAAAGATGCGATTGCGGTAAAGTATCCTGCGATAATCATGTCGATTTCTCAAGTTTCTGAAACATTATTTATTTTGGCTATTCCGTTCTTTTTGAGAAAATTCGGAATCAAATATGTGATGTTGTTTAGTATGTTGGCTTGGGTATTGCGCTTTGGTTTATTTGCATTTGGAAACCCAACAGACGGTTTATGGATGATTATTATGTCTTGTATTGTATACGGAATGGCATTTGATTTCTTTAATATCTCTGGTTCTTTATTTGTGGAGACTCAAACAAATCCAAAAATTAGAGGTAGTGCTCAAGGTTTGTTCATGATGATGGTGAACGGTTTTGGGGCTTTAATAGGAAGTTTTGCTAGTGGTTATATTATTGAAGAATATTTCACGCTGGCAGATGGGAGCAAGGAGTGGCAAAACATTTGGATTACGTTTGCAGCCTATGCATTAGTTCTAGCTATTATTTTTCCGTTTGTGTTTAAATACAAACACGATCCAAAAATTGTAGATCAATTAGTTCATTAGTACAGAATTACATAAAAAGTGCCCGATAATTACTAGTGAGTTATCGGGTTTTTTATTACTGGTAAGAAAAAATGTATGCTTAATAGCCCCGATGGAGCCGATATCCTCGTAGTCCCATTTTTTTTGGGACGAAGAGATAAAGGGGAGAGCGGGAAACCCTACAAGCTAGAAAGCCTTTTATCTCGCTACTGATTTTCAATTGATTATCTTTTATTGATTATTTTGTTGTTTAAAATAAAAGTATTACTTTTGCACACCTTTTGGTGGATAAGAGTTTCCATTAGGTATCAATTAATTATACAAACAACTTCTGTTGTTTTCTACTACTTTAAGAAACTCGAGAGAATGCAGAATACAAATTTTTATCAGCATGTCTGAACAAATCCAATCACAAGAAGAGTTTTTAGCAAATTTTAACTGGCATAACTTCGAAGAAGGTATCGATCCAGTAGATGAGAAAAACTTACAAGAATTCGAAGAATTAGTATCAAAAACTTTTATCGCTACTGACCAAGAAGAAGTAGTAGATGGTACTGTTGTTAGAATTACAGATAGAGACGTTATCGTTGATATCAACGCAAAATCGGAAGGTGTTATTTCATTAAACGAATTCCGTTACAACCCAAATTTAAAAGTAGGTGATACTGTTGAAGTATTAATTGACATCCGTGAAGACAAAACTGGACAACTAGTTTTATCTCACAGAAAAGCACGTACTATTAAATCATGGGATAGAGTTATTGCTGCAAACGAAACAGGTGAAATCGTTAATGGTTTTGTAAAATGCAGAACTAAAGGTGGTATGATCGTTGACGTTTTCGGAATTGAAGCGTTCTTACCAGGATCTCAAATTGATGTTAAACCAATTAGAGATTACGATGTTTACGTAAATAAAACAATGGAATTCAAAGTTGTGAAAATCAACCACGAATTTAAAAACGTTGTTGTATCTCACAAAGCGCTTATTGAAGCGGATATTGAAGTACAGAAAAAAGAAATCATCGGTCAATTACAAAAAGGACAAGTATTAGAAGGTGTTGTTAAAAACATTACTTCTTATGGTGTCTTTATTGACTTAGGTGGAGTTGATGGATTAATTCACATTACTGACCTTTCTTGGTCAAGAATTAACCACCCATCTGAAGTTCTTGAACTAGACCAAAAATTAAATGTTGTAATCCTTGATTTCGATGATGAGAAAACAAGAATTCAATTAGGATTGAAACAATTAAACGCTCACCCTTGGGATGCTCTAGATGCTAACTTAGCAATTGGAGATAAAGTAAAAGGTAAAGTAGTTGTAATCGCTGATTACGGTGCTTTCATCGAAGTTGCTGAAGGTGTTGAAGGTTTAATCCACGTTTCTGAAATGTCATGGTCTACTCATTTACGTTCTGCTCAAGATTTCGTAAAAGTAGGTGATGTTGTTGAAGCTGTTATCTTAACTTTAGATAGAGATGACCGTAAAATGTCATTAGGTATCAAACAATTGTCTCAAGACCCTTGGACTGATATTACTTCTAAATACCCTGTAGGTTCTAAACATTCAGGTATCGTTAGAAACTTCACAAACTTTGGTATCTTCGTAGAACTTGAAGAAGGAATTGATGGATTAATCTACATCTCTGACTTATCTTGGACTAAGAAAATCAAACACCCATCTGAGTTTGTAAACGTTGGTGAAAAACTTGACGTTGTAGTATTAGAATTAGATGTTGAAGGACGTAAATTATCTTTAGGTCACAAACAAACTACTCCTAATCCATGGGATCAGTACGAAGATTCATTCGCTGTTGGAACTATCCACAACGGAGAAATCTCTGAAATCGTTGATAAAGGAGCTACTGTAGAATTTGGAGATGATATCGTTGCTTTCATTCCTACTCGTCACCTTGAAAAAGAAGATGGTAAGAAATTGAAAAAAGGAGAATCAGCTGATTTCAAAGTAATCGAATTCAACAAAGAATTCAAAAGAGTGGTTGCATCTCACACTGCTATCTTCCGTGAGGAAGAAGAGAAAAATGTGAAATCTGCTTCAGAAAACACTTCTAATGCTTCAAACACTAATGCACCTGCATCTACTTTAGGAGATAGCAATGATGTATTAGCTGCATTGAAAGCTAAAATGGAAAAATCTGAGAAAAAATAATTCTCAACTTTTTTATACTAGAAAAGCCTCACAGGGATGTGAGGCTTTTTTTTATGCTTGTTTTTTTGAGGAGCTTTTTCCTGCTGTCCGCTATATCTTTCTATTTAAAAAAAAAAATAAAAAGGATGCCGCTTCCATCAGGGCTATAGCTAATCGTAGACCGACTTTATTTAATGTAATAAAGCTCATTATGTGATAAGATATAATCATTCTTTATTTTCTCAAGAATGGTCATAAAGATTTCCTTCTAGATTGATTACTTTTTAAGAATAGGTTTAAAAAAAAAACATGTTTTATAATGTTGAATAATAGCTGTTTAAAAAAATAATATATTTATTTAAAACCATATCAGTTTTCTTAGCGTAAATGCTTTTATATAACTTAATAAATAAAATTATGAAAACGAGAAAATTTTTATCAGTAGCCTTTTTAGCATTAGTATTCGGAGCAACATCATTCGCTCAAAAATCTGTGATGGTTGGTGGAGCGGCAATGTATCCTTCTAAAAACATTATTGAAAATGCCGTTAACTCAAAAGATCATACTACGTTAGTAGCTGCAGTTAAAGCAGCAGATCTTGTAGAAACATTACAAGGGAAAGGGCCTTTTACAGTTTTTGCACCTACAAATGCCGCTTTTAATAAATTACCAAAAGGAACTGTAGAGACATTATTGATGCCTGAGAATAAAAAAATGTTACAAACTATACTGACTTATCATGTAGTTGCTGGCAAAATGAACGCTTCTGATATTGCAATGGCAATTAAAAAAGGAAATGGAAAAGCAATGATGAAAACAGTTAGTGGTGGTACATTAACTGCATGGATGAAAGGTAAGAAATTATACATCACGGATGAAAGCGGAAATATGTCTCAAGTGACTATTGCTGATGTTAATCAGTCTAACGGTGTAATTCATGTTGTAAACAGCGTGTTATTGCCTAAAAAATAATTGATTGTAAAAGGTTGGCTGTTATAAAAAGAGTCTTGAAATTTATTCAAGACTCTTTTTTTTGATGCCTATAAAAAAAAATCCCAACTCTAATAATTTAGTGTTGGGATTTTAGTTTATACAAAAGATTTTTTACTTATCTTAAAATAGCACCTAGTTGTGTTTCAAAATTCTTTTGCAGTTTGCTCATGATTTTATCGACTTGAACATCAGTAAGTGTTTTTGCATTATCTTGAATTATAAAGCTTACAGCATATGATTTTTTACCTTCCGGAAGATTGTTACCTTCATATACATCAAATAAATTGATATCTTTTAATAAACTCTTCTCTGTTTGCCTTGCAATAGTATAAATACTATCATAATTTATGTTGATATCTACTAACAAAGCTAAATCTCTTCTTACTTCTGGGTATTTAGGAATATCAGTATATTTAATCTTACTAGAGATTGTTTTGATGATGATATCCCAATTAAAATCAGCGTAAAAAACTTCTTGCTTAATTCCGAAATGCTTTAAAATAGATTTTTTTACTACTCCAAATTCCACTAAGGCATTGTGACCGCTTCCTATGGCTGCTCCTTCAGAAAATAAGTCAGAAGTTACCGGACTATTTTGTGTTTTTTGAATACCAAATCGTGCTAAAACAGCATCAACATATCCTTTGAATAAAAAGAAGTCAGATGTTGTTTGTGTATGCGACCAGTTTTCTTTATTTCTGTTTCCAGTCAATAATAATGTAAGATGTTTGTTTTCTTCATAACCTGTTAGAAACTTATGGTATGATTTCCCAAATTCAAACAATTTTAAATCGCTGTTTTTACGATTGATATTATAAGAAATAGCTTCTAGGCCTGAGAACAGTAAAGATTGACGCATCGTTGCTAAATCATTGCTTAAAGGATTCAACATTGTAACATTGTGTTCTTCTTTTAAAGTCTCAGAAAGCTGAACGTAAGAAGCAGTGGTTAACGAATTGGCCATCATTTCATGAAACCCTTGCGAATTCAACTGAGAGGCAATAATGTTTTGTAACTTATAATCTTCATTTCGAGGAGAATTAGCAACAGTAGCGTTTAGTTTCTTAGAAAAACTAATGTTATTATAACCATAGACTCTTAAAATTTCTTCAATGACATCAATTTCTCTCTGTACATCCACACGGTATGACGGAATTGTTAACCCTAAACCAGATTCAGATACACTATTTACTTTAATGTCTAATGAAACTAGAATTTGCTTGATGGTATCTTTAGGTATTTCTTGACCTATGATTTTTGCTACATTAGCAAAATTTACAAAGACAGAGAAATCTTCAATTTTCTTTTGGTAGATATCACTTACATCCGAAGTGATTTCTCCTCCAGCAACTTCTTGAATTAATAGAGCAGCACGTTTTAAAGCGTATGCAGTGATTGTAGGATCAATACCTCTTTCAAAACGGAAAGAAGCATCGGTATTCAACTGATGTCTTTTAGCAGTTTTTCTAATGCTTACGGGATTAAAATAAGCACTTTCTAAAAATATAGCTTTTGTATTTTCAGAAACACCTGAATTTTTTCCACCAAAAACTCCTGCAATACATAACGGACCGTTTTCATCACAAATCATTAAATCTTCTTCGTGTAGGCTGCGCTCTACATCGTCTAAGGTGGTGAACTTAGTTCCCTGAGGTACTGTTTTTACAATGATTTTTCCATTAATTTTAGCAGCATCAAAGGCATGTAATGGTTGTCCTAATTCATGTAATACATAATTAGTAACATCTACAATATTGTTTTTTGGCGTAATTCCAATAGCTTTTAGTCTGTCTTGCAACCAGTCAGGAGAGGGTTTTACTGTAATTCCAGAAATGCTTACACCACAGTATCTTGGTGCTAACTGTGCATCTTCTACAACAGTATCAATTTTTAAAGTTCTCATGTCGACTCTAAAATTGCTCACAGAAGGAGTAATCAATTCAACATTTACTCCACTTTGTAATAAACCAGCTCTTAAGTCACGTGCTGTCCCTAAATGACTCATGGCATCAGCACGGTTAGGAGTCAAACCTATTTCAAAAACCTCATCATTCTCTATTTTAAAAACTTCAGATGCCTTTGTTCCCGGAACTAAATTAGTATCTAGAACCATGATTCCGTCATGACTTTCACCAAGACCTAATTCATCTTCTGCGCAAATCATTCCGTGACTTTCTTGACCACGTATTTTTCCTTTTTTAATGGTAAAAGCAGTACCATCTTTATCGTATAAAACGGTTCCAATTGTTGCAACAGCTACTTTTTGTCCAGCATCAACATTAGTAGCACCACACACAATTTGTAGTGGAGTAGCGGTACCAACATCTACAGTAGTCAGTTGTAACCTGTCAGCATCTGGATGAGGAACGCAAGTAAGTACATGTCCTACAACAATACCTTCTAAACCACCTTTTACTGATTGGTATTTTTCAACCATTTCTACTTCCAGACCTAAATCTGTAAGTAATGCTGATGTTTCCTCGGAATTCCAGTCTATTTTAATGAATTGTTTTAACCAATTATAAGATATTTTCATCTGTCATTTTTAATAAGGTTGCAAATATAACGATTGCAGTTTGGAGTAAGAAACAATTTTTTTTGTTTTTTTAAGTCGAGAGTCTCATTTTACTCAACTTAGAATCTTGATGCTATTTATTTTTAGATCTTAAATATTTGTGAATAAAATAATAAAATGTAGCTAAAAAAAAGGATATGAAAATTTAATGCTATTAGTTGGAAGAATAGTGCTATAATTTGTCATGATGTAAAAGTATATTTGAGAAAATTAAAATAAATAAATATGAGTAATATAGCACAGCGACCGGAGTTTAAGTCAAAATACGATAATTATATAGGGGGGCAATTTACCGCACCAATAAAAGGGGAATATTTTGATGTAGTTTCACCAATTGATGGAAAAGTATTTACACAAGCTGCTCATTCGACTAAAGAAGATTTAGAGCTAGCGGTAGACAAAGCACATGAGGCCTTTCAGACTTGGGGAAAAACATCCGTTACAGAACGTAGTAATTTATTAAATAAAATCGCCCAAAAGATTGAAGACAATCTTGAATATATAGCCACTGTAGAAACAATCGACAATGGTAAAGCTATTCGTGAAACATTGGCAGCTGATATACCCTTAGCAATTGACCATTTTAGGTATTTTGCAGGAGTAATTAGAGCAGAGGAGAGTTCGATTGCCGAACTGGATTCACAAACGGTATCAATTGCACTTAGCGAACCCTTAGGAGTTATTGCTCAAATCATACCATGGAATTTTCCGATACTAATGGCAGTTTGGAAATTAGCACCTGCTTTGGCTGCTGGAAACACAGTAGTTTTAAAACCTGCTGAAAGTACCCCTATTTCTATTTTAGTTTTAATGGAATTAATTGGAGATATTTTACCTCCGGGAGTTGTAAATATTGTGAATGGTTTTGGAGCAGAACTTGGCCGTGCATTAGTGACTAATAAAAAAGTATCTAAGGCAGCTTTTACAGGTTCAACAACGACAGGTAGATTAGTAATGCAATATGCCACTGAAAATATAATTCCTGTAACACTAGAGTTAGGAGGAAAATCGCCTAATGTATTTATGAAGTCAGTTGCTGATGCCGATGATGACTTCTTTGATAAGGCTGTTGAAGGGGCTGTATTGTTTGCTCTTAACCAAGGAGAAATTTGTACTTGTCCGTCCCGCTTATTAGTACATGAAGATATTTATGATCAGTTCATGGCCAAAGTAATTGAAAGAACCAATGCTATTAAAATGGGGAATCCGTTAGATAAAAGTACCATGATGGGAGCGCAAGCTTCGCTGGTTCAGAAGGAAAAGATCATGTCTTATATTAAATTGGGTAAAGAAGAAGGAGCCGAACTATTAACTGGAGGTGATGAAAACAAATTAGGAGGTGATTTAGACGGAGGTTACTACATTAAGCCTACAATTTTTAAAGGAAATAATAAGATGCGAATCTTCCAAGAAGAGATCTTTGGACCAGTATTAGCTGTTACCACTTTTAAAACAACTGAGGAAGCTATTGCTATTGCAAATGATACTATGTATGGTTTAGGAGCGGGACTATGGACTAGAGATGCCCACGAAATTTATCAAGTGCCTAGAGCCATTCAAGCGGGTCGCGTATGGATTAACCAATATCATTCTTATCCTGCAGGAGCACCATTTGGTGGGTACAAACAGTCGGGAATTGGTAGAGAAAATCATAAAATGATGCTTGCTCATTACCAGCAAACAAAAAACATGTTGATTTCTTATGATAAAAAAAAATTAGGTTTCTTTTAAATGATATAAAACCACTAATTATACAACCTGACAGATTTATGATTTGTCAGGTTTTATTTTAAAATACAATTATAATGACAAAAAGAATAGATGCTACAGAAAGTGCAGTGGCACTGATAAATATTTTAAAAGACAAACACGGTGATTTGATGTTTTATCAGGCGGGTGGCTGTTGTGAAGGGTCTCAACCACAGTGCTTTGAAAAAGGAGGGTTTTACCAGAGAATGGGAGATGTTTGTATTGGCACCGTTGAAGGAGTAGAATTTTGGGTAGATAAAGATTTATTTGAATATTGGAAACATGCTCATTTTACGCTAAAGGTAATTGATGCTTTTGGTGTAGGAGGTTTTTCACTAGAAACGCCATTAAAAAAAACATTCCAAATAGAGTATAGGATTTTTACTCCTGAAGAAGAGCAGTCTTTAGAGCCAGTAAAATATATTGAATAAATTAGTTTACATAAAGTAATTGGTATTGCTTAGGTGTAATACCTTCATGTTTCTTGAATAATCTAATAAAATAATTACTGTCTTCAAAACCGGATAAATGGCAAACTTCGTTGATTTGAATGCCTGGGTTTTTTAATAGGCTCTTGGCGTACTTAATTTTTTCATTGATAACAAATTCAATAGGAGTCATTCCGAGTTCTCTTTTAAAAAATCGGTAAAAAGAAGTCGTACTCATACAGGCTTTATCACTTAAATTTTTCAGACTAATATTTTCTCGGATATTAGATTTAATGTATTCTATAATAGGTGTAATTGGTGAGTTCGTATTACTATACAAACCTTCATCAACTGCTTTAGCGGTTTGTGTTTGAATTATTCTGATTAATAATTCTTGCAAAGTCAAATCAGCTAGTACATCTTTAGTTACTGAAGTACTCATACATTCTTTGATGAGTTTATTAATAGTTGTTGCGAGTTCAACATTATTATAAAAATAATAATTTTGGTAATTTAATTGCCAGAACTGTTTGTTTCCTTCTTTAGGATATCTTTCATTTAAGAAGTCTAGCGTATTAATAATCTTTTGCTGGTCTATTGCTAATGCAAGACATTGCGTTGGATTTTTTATGGAGGCTTCCGGAAAATCAATTTTCATTTCTACATTAGAAGGAATCACCACTGTTTCACCAGGTAAATATTCAAAACTAGGATCGTCAAATAAATGCATGACTTTTTTACCACGTAACATACTGGTAACCACTAAATCGTTAAACTTTAAAGGAACTAATTCTGATGCTCTATAGGTTTCGAATATATTAAGCTCACAATGATTTAAGTTGTAAACAGTTCTATTTTCTACCAAAGTTTTTAATGATTTTTCATTCGATAAATGTGGAGGATTGATGTAGCTACGATTCATTGGTTTTATTTCTAATCAGAGGATTATAAACTTACTGAAAATAAACGAATTAATGCAATCTTAATTTGTTAAATTGGATATAATATAAGGTCAAAAATTATATTTCTTTAGCTACAAAATTGACTTATTATTTTTGTGATAATGTAGTCCGTTCAAAATAATTTTTCAGTAAGTCTTGCTTGTCATTCAGAACTGCTTGTTGATTAGCAATTAAATTAGATCCAGAAAAGTACAATGCTAATTGTAAACAACAAAATAATAGTTATTGCACTATTAGTTATTAGATGCAGGTAAACATTCAAAAGCTTTTCTCTTATTCTCGTACCAAGCATTCATTCCTTGTGGGAAGTGCATCAGTTCTTGCATTTCTCTCATTGCCTTACTATGGGCATCATCTTTTTTATCAATCATTTCTAATGCGTGTTTTTTACTCATTTCTGCCATTTCCTCAAAAGTGCTTGCGTGAAATTGTTCATCACAAGCTCCTCCAAGTTGTTTACAGGTCATCGTTTTCATAATATTTAATTTTAATTAATAGCAGACTAAAATATGTACTCTTTTTTTTCTTTTAAAAAAAAGCGCTTGTTTTAAGTCATTAAATCGTGTTATATCGTAAATATAAAGGATTTAAACTACATTTTCTAGTTATTCTGATTAAAATACTGCATTATGTGCAAAATGTTTGGTTTTTATAGTGTACATTTTTAGCTATTTCTTTATAATAATTTCATAGCAATTCAACCCGAATTTTCCATAAAGAAATTGCTGAAATTTTATGTTTTTTAAAGTTGACTATTTTTTTATTATTTGCAACAGCAGCTAAAATTTTTCTGTGGAATTTGTTTCTGAATTTTCACTATTCATCTATCTCTTCATTATAACTTATTAGTAGTACATATTGATTAATAAAACGATCTTTTAGTATTTTCCTAGATGATTTGTGGCATGCCATATAAGCATTTTTAAAAAATAGGTTCCCTTACTTTTTTATTCTTCTGATTACAGAAAGAGGGTTCAAACCAACAATAAATTTCTCATTAAGCTCTATCACAAATGAGGTTATGGGAACTAACATTCTGTAGCTGAGTGAAGTAGTCTTATTTTTTTTGAGATTTGCTGCAATCACCTATTATACAACAATGATTTTTTATTTATACCATCCGAAACTCCACTGTTTATAGGAGTTAAAGCATGTTGTTAAAAATCATCATTTTGATAATAAAATAAATAAATCCTTGTTATTTTTTAGTTTTTTTTAACGTTAAACTTATTGATTTGTTATATTTACTGTTCAAACAAACCAAAAAAAAAGATTATGAGATTTAACCAATTTATTTTAGGATTGCTATTTATGATAGTAGGTCCCACAATTATGAATGCCCAGACCATAAAAGGTATAGTCACCGATGAAAATGGGCAGGCCTTACCGTATTCTAATGTTGTTAATAAAGCAACAGCGCAAGGTGTAACGACAGATGGAAATGGAAATTTTGTAATTACAGTAAAAGATTTACCTGTTACTTTAATTGCTAAATATGTTGGATATCAAAATAAAAGTATTGAAGTAACTAATGCTAGTACTGCTATAGTTTTTAAGTTAGATCCTAATAATAGCTTAGATGAAGTTGTAGTTACAGGGAATAGATCAAAAGTGCGCAGTGTGTTGAATTCAGCTGTTCCTATTGATAAACTGTACGCAGAAGACTTAAAGTCTAGTGGGCAAGTGACATTTGATAAGATGCTTGCGTATAAAATTCCATCTTTTAATTCCAGTAGCCAAGCAATTTCGGATGCAACAGCTCACTTTGATCCAGCAGATTTACGTGGACTGGGACCAAGCCGTACATTAGTTTTGGTAAACGGGAAAAGAAAAAATCAAAGTGCATTAGTATATATAAATGATACTCCTGGTAAAGGAGAGGTAGGAACTGACATGAAAAGTATTCCTTTTTCAGCTATCGAAAGAGTAGAGGTATTGCGAGATGGTGCTTCTTCTCAATATGGTTCTGATGCGATTGCTGGGGTAGTAAACATTATCCTTAAAAAACAAACTAATTTTACTGAAGTGAATCTTACTTCAGGAGTTACATCAGAAGGAGATGGGTTCAATTTTGGAGCTGATCTTAATTCTGGATTTACGATTGCCGATAAAGGTTTTGTTAATTTCAATCTTTCTTATTTGGATCAAAAGAAAACCAATAGAGCGGGTAAACCAGGGAAAGATGATTTATTTGGTGTAGCTGCTAATGATCCGCAATGGGGTGATTGGTTGAGTAGAAATCCTGATTTAGGAATGACTATTGGTCAGCCAGACTCTAAAATGGGTGCTTTAGTGGTTAATGCAGAATATCCATTATCTGAACAAACAACTTTGTATGCTTTTGGGGATTTAAATGTTAGAAAAGGAACTAGTTTTGCTTTATACAGAGCACCATATTGGGTTTCTGATCCAAATAATTTGTTGCACGAGGGAGGTTCTACTTATAATGGTTTCCAGCCAACTTTTAAAACAGATATATTTGATAATCTAGGTTCTGTTGGTATTCGCTCTACTGTGTTAGGATTTAATTCTGATTTTAGTATAACAGCTGGTTCTAATAAAGTAGATTACACTGTTGATAATACACTTAATGTAACTTTAGGAGCTAACAGTCCAACATCTTTTGATGTTGGTGGATACACATTTAGCCAATTAGTAGGAAACGCTGACTTTAGCAGAACGTTTGATAAAGTAACTTTCGGTTTTGGAACTGAATTGAGAAAAGAACAATTTGAAGCACGAGAAGGACAAGAAGAATCTTATGTAGGTGGAGGAGCACAATCTTTTCCAGGATTGCAGCCTGCAAATGCACTAAAAAAAGATCGTAATAATGTAGGGGTTTATACCACGTTAGATTATGATATGACGGAAGCATTCTTAATAGGAGGATCGTTGAGATATGAAAACTATTCTGATTTTGGTGATAATTTTTCTTGGAAAGTAAATTCACGTTATAAATTGAATAATGATGTTGTAGTAAGAGCTTCTTATAGTACAGGTTTTAGAGCGCCTGCATTACATCAAATTTATTTGAGTAATATACAAACGCTAGTATCAGGAAATACTATTTCTAATCAAGGAACTTTCAACAATGTTGACCCCGCTGTAATAGGATTAGGGGTTCCAAAATTGCATGCTGAGAAATCACAAAATATTTCTACCGGGCTTACTTTTAGATCAGGAGCTAATTTTTCTGCATCACTTGATTTCTATCACATTAAAGTGAAAGACCGTGTATTGTTTTCGGGAGAAGTTGGATTTGACGGAGATGATAGTACAACAAACCCGGTTGAAGATGTTTTAATAGCGAACGACATCACTAGTATGAAGTTTTTCATAAACGCTGTAAATACAATTACAAAAGGTGTTGATGTAGTTTTGAATTACAAAAATATTGAACTTGGAAATGGTAAATTAGGATTTAGCTTAGCATCTAATATTGCTAATACTAAAATTGACGGTCAAATCGCTACACCAGCTATTTTGAAAGCGAATGGGTACGATATTTTCAACCGCAAGGAGCAAGGAAGAATCTTAAGTGCAAGACCTAATACAAAAGTATTATTAGGAACTAATTACGATTTGAAAAAAGCTAGTGTGATTTTTAACAACACTTATTTTGGAGAAGTTACTTGGCAACATGCTACTGATGTATCAAAAGATCAAACTTTTGCAGGTAAAGTGATTACTGATTTAGGACTTGCCTACAAATTTACAAGTACAATATCAGCTAATGTTATGGTTAACAATTTATTCAATGTGTATCCTGATAAACTAGATCCAAAAGGAGATGTTGTTACTGATTTAGGTGGTCGTTTTAAATATGCATGGGAAGTAAACCAATTTGGTTTTAGTGGCACAACTTTCTCAGCAGGATTAAACTTTAAATTCTAAAAATTAACAAGCTGATTATAAAAAAAAAACGGGATTTAGTCCCGTTTTTTTTATGCTTTTATAGTAGCTAAACTTTTGTGATAGCATAGGTGCAAACTTTTAAAAAAATAAATAAATAATTACAAATAAATCAATTAATTAGCTAACTGTTCTTCTAGTTTAACGTCAGATAAATTGTTGCCTTACATAAATCAAATTCTAGAAGCTATTAAATTTGCCAGCTTCTGTATCAAGTTTTCCTTAGGTAACTTGTTGTCAAATTACAGATAGTTAATATCCTTTATTTCAAAAATCCTATCTTCTTTGGCTAATTTTAAGACTGCCTTTTCGCCAACTTTTTTGTTTGTCAATATTTTAGCGATGGGAGAAATAAATGAAATTTTTCCTTTTGCAATATCGGCTTCATCAACACCCACAATTTGATATTTTTGTAATTTAGGACTATCACCAATTTTTAAGGTAACAGTAGCACCAAAACGTATCTCATCTTGAGGCTGCTTGCTTAAATCTATTATTACTGCAGTAAGAATTCGTTCGTTCAATAATTGCAATTTTGCAGTTATATAATTAGACGCAATTCGTCTGTCTTTATCATTTGTTCTATCCAGATGTTCTCTGTCATCTATAAGTGCTTGTTTTTCTTCTAATAGTGCATCCATTCCTACTTGTGTAACATAATTAGTTACAGCTATAGGTAAATCGGCTCTAGGTGGTACAATAGGAATTTCTTCTTGATCATCTTCATTTACAAATCCTCTACTCATCTTTTATCTCCTTTTAATTTTGATATCTCTTTTACTACTCTATATTACCGTTTTATAAGCTAATATTTGGTGCTAAATTCTAACTATATAAATTACTTTTTTAAGTTCAAAAAAAGCTGTTCACAGTTTAGCTAAAATACGAACTAATAATCAAAAATTAGTCTGTTTGCACGTGCTGACCTCAAGGAAATCAAGGTTTAACATTATTTTAGGAAATGGTATGCCTTGTGTTTTTGTGCATTGGAATGAAGTACATCAAGTTCGACTAAACAAAATATGGCTCTCCATTTACCTTAATTTTGACCGCTAAAAAATTGAGCATTTCAGATGCGTTTTAATCTCAAATTTTCTTGATTTTACTACTTGTCTTAAAAAGTTTAGACATTATGAAAAGTAGGAGAGGATAGCTATCTATTTACAAAGACTGCTATCCTCTTATGAGTAAATCTACATCCGTAAATAACTTATATATTGTATTGATATACAGTTATTTACTTCATTAAAAATAAAAATTGATGATTTGAATACTGTACAGCTATACAAATTCTAATAAGGCCGACTATTTTGCTTTTATATGACTGCTGATACTTAGTTAATACTATAATCTTCCGTTTTCTCGTAATTTCTCGATTATGGCTTTTAACTCGCTTGGTTTCATCGGTTTTATAATGTAATCAGAGATATCACTAATGTTTTTAGCTCTTTCAATATCTACTGGATCTACAGAAGAGGAGACCATAAAAATAGTTATTTTCTTACCTACATTTGGTTTAATTTTAACATATTCTTCCATAAACTGGAAGCCATCCATAATGGGCATATTAATATCTAAAAAAATAACGTCTGGCAGTTCATGCTCTTTATTAAGATTACCCATCATAAAATTGAGAGCTTCTTCTCCAGCGGAAAAAACACTTATATTTTTTGCTAATTTTAAAGACTCAAGTGTTTTTACAACAGTATATTGATAAATATCGTCATCATCAACGATACAAATATTAAAAGGGTTATTCATCATAGGAGTACTATTCATCGCCATGTTATTCATCTGAGTATTAATTAAAAATTTATTGTGAAGGTAGAACCTTCATTTACCTTACTTGTTGCTACTATTTCGCCTTGCATTGCTTCAATTTGTACTTTCGTCATATATAAGCCAACACCTTTAGCATCAGGATGCCTGTGGAAAACTTTATTTAAACCAAACAATTTATGGCCGTGTTTATCTAAGTCAATACCCATGCCATTATCGCTGATCATCAATTTTATTTTTCCATCTTCTATTTCTGTTTCAATCCTTATTTGTGGAACGCGAAATTCTGATCTATATTTTATAGCATTACCTACTAAGTTAAGAAAAATACTTTCTAAATATACTTTATTATAGGAAATATTACTGATTTTGGAAAAATTACTTGTAATGACGGTTCCTGTTTTCAATATTTCTCCGGAAAGTATTTCTTTGGTTTTATTCAATATTTCGTCAAAGGCTATATCTTCAAGAGCTGCACTAGTTTCATTTTTAGTCTTAATTGCCTCAACTAAAGTGTTTAAGGTCAGGGTCAGGTGGTTTATGACTTTTTCAAATTTATCAAATAAGTTGGTTTTATCTTCTTCGCTTTCAGAAGTTTTATAAAATTCTAAAAGTGAATTCAGATTACTCACCGGAGCGCGTAAATTATGAGAAGTAATATGAGCAAAATCGGCTAGTTGTACGTTCTGAGCCGTTAATTTATTGGCTAACACCTCTAAACTTTCTTTTGATTCATTTATTTTATGCGCTGCTAGTTTTTGTGCTGTGATGTCTCGTATTGCTGCAGATACTAGTAATCCTTCTTCTGTTTTTAGCGGACTTAAGCTGATTTGGATAGGGATTTCTTCTCCTTGTTTATTAATTCCATACAATTCTTTTCCTTCTCCCATACCACGAGTATTCGGATTTGAGAAAAAGCCATCGCGATGCGCCTTATGCTTATGATTGCCAGTAAAACGTTGTGGTATTAGTATTTCCACTGGCTTTTCTAACAATTCTTTGGCAGAATAGCCAAATAATTTTTCAGCTTGCTTATTTACTAATTGGATTTTTCCCTTTTCATTAACAATGACCATGGCATCTGGTGCCGACTCTAATAATCCTCTAAATTTATTTTCTGCCATTCGTTGCTCTGTTACATCCTGGCAGGTTCCAATAAGTTCCGTCACATCGCCAGCGGCATTCATATTTACTTCAGCTAAAAGCTGTATGGTTTTGATAGCCCCATTTTGTAACTGTATGCGATGTATTAAATCGATGAACTTTTTGTCCAATAGTGCTCGCTGAACATGTTCTGTCACTCGTTCTTGATCTTCGGGATGTACAAAGCTAAAATAAGTATCATAAGTTAGTTCAGTACTTTCGTCTAGTCCAAAAATTTGAAAGAGATTAGCAGACCATTTTACTACATTAGTTATGGTATTCCACTGCCAATTTCCCATCATAGTTATTTTTTCAGCAAATGTCAGTAACTGATTTTTTCGCAATAATTCGTTCTCTGCCACTTTTTGTGCAGTAATATCTCGTATCGCTGCAGAGACCAGTAATCCTTCTTCCGTTTGTAAGGGGCTTAAACTAATTTGTATAGGAAATTCTATTCCTGTTTTATTCATTCCAAACAATTCCTTTCCTTCTCCCATTCCTCGAGTATTAGGATTAGCAAAAAAGGCATCGCGATGGCCTGCATGATTTGCTGTAAATCGTTTTGGAATTAAAATTTCTACGGATTTCTCTAATAGTTCTTCAGCAGGATATCCAAATAATTTTTCGGCCTGCTTGTTCACTAGTTGAATTTTTCCTTTTTCATTCACGATGACCATGGCGTCAGGCGCAGATTCTAGCAAACCTCTAAATTTATTTTCTGCTAAACGCTGTTCTGAGATATCTTGGCAGGTACCTATCATTTCTGTTACTTCCCCTTTGTAGTTGGTAATAACTTCTCCTAGTAGTTGTACCGTTTTAATTTTACCATTTGTAGTAATGCGATGTGTGAAACTATCAAATTTTTTGTCTTCAGCAGCTTTACTAAAATAAGCGGTTACAATTTCTTTATCATCGGGGTGAACATAATTAAAATAGGTGTTGAAGTTTAAGTCAACAGTTGCCTCGTCAAGCTCAAACATCTTGTATAAATTATTGGACCATACCACTTTATCAGCTATGGTATCCCACTGCCAGTGTCCCATAGATGAGATTTCCTCTGCATGATTGAGCAACTTATTTTTTCGCAATAACTCACTTTGCGCTATTTTTCTATCGGTGATATCAAATGATACTCCCAGAAAACCCACTTGCTCACCATCTTCATTTTTAATCGCTGTAACGGTTAGCTGAGTGGCTGTTAAAGTGCCATCTTTTCGGCGGCAGGTCCACTCTCTTGTATCGAAAGCATCATTTATCGCTAACTCTTGAAACGGATTAAAATCAGCCAGGTCTTTGTGGAATCTTTTTGCTATGTCTTCTTTAAAACTCAACAAATCTTCCTCTAATCTATAGATGCTCGGCTGTTGAAAACCTACCATTTCGTCAGCAGAATATCCTAATAAAACCTCTGCACCGTGATTGAAATACGTAATTAATCCCGTATTATCTGTAGTAACTATCGCAATAGGACCTGAATTTAATATGGCCTGCAATTGCATATGAGCGTCATATAATTCCTTTTCTGAGTTCTTGATGGCTGTAATATCTTGAAAGATTCCATAAATTCTCTCACATTTACCATCAGTAAATTCTGCCTGCGCTATTTTACGGATCCAAATGGAATTTCCATCAGCAGTATTCATTTCGACCTCAATATCAAAAGAAATTCCCTTTTCAATAATTTGGCTCATTGCCTGTACAAATCGATCTCTACTAATGCCTTCTTTATAAAAGTGTAAGCTTTTTTTATGATAGGCTTCAAAATTTTCGGGTACTTTTAAAATTTCGCATGTAATCTTGCTTAATGTATATTTATCAGTAGTTACATCTAGTTCCCATGTACCAATTCTAGCAACCTTATTTGTGCTTTCTAAAATTTTCTCAATCCTAGCTTTTTCTTGATCTTTCTCTTTTATAAAAGTAATATCTCCCGTATGCATTATTAATCCGCCAATAATTCCTTCGGAAATATACCAAGGTCGTACATCCCAAAAAATCCATTGTGTTGTTCCGTCAGCCCTAACAAAAGGGGCTTCGTCGCAGGAATCAATATATCCGTTGAGGCATTTTTTATGAATTTCTTTCCAGTCTTCGCCTATTTCGGGAAAAAGTTCATAATGCGACCTTCCAATGATCTCTTGGCCTTTCATTTTATAATCTTCAATCCAATGTTTAGATACAGCAATGTACCTCATGTCATTATCAAGCATAGCGATAGCAGTAGGCGCCTGTTCTATAAAAATTTTATTGTACTTCTCCTTAACTTCTAAATCTGTTTTGAGTTTGGTTAACTCTAACATATTTTCTTTAATTTGATCTTCTGATTTTGCTAATTCATTGTTAGCTTTTAGAAGTTCATCACTTTTTTTAAATATTTGTCTAAAGACAGGGACTAAAACAAATAGAAATTCACCTATTAAAATCAGGGCTGCCAATACGGCGAGTAGATAAATTATACGCAATAGATTTTGCAATTTTTGTTCTGCAGCATTCTGATATTCATTCACAACATTATCCATCTGCACCATAAAAGATTGCTCAGCTACTTCAATAATTTCCCTGTTCTTTTTTATTGATTCAAAATCAGAACTTGCTAGTATATTTCGACTAGAGGTAATTATCTTAAGTAAAGCTGGTTCAGCTATTTTTAGTAAAGAATCGACTTTAAGGTTATTATTAAAATAGAGCTGTCTTTGATTGTTTTCTAACTCATTAGTAAGTTGGTGTAAGGAATTTCTTGACTCAGTAATATTGCTTTCTTCATGATTATCTTCAATAGATGAAGCAATTTTAGAAATGCTTTGACTAAGCATGCGTTGCTTTCCCGATTTGTTAATCAGTAAAGCATCTTGTTTTTGATTATTAACCGTATTCTGAATAATAAATAAAACAGAGATGATTATCAGTATAATGGTAGATATAAAAAGGAGGTATCTTTTTTTTATTTTTTTTTCTAGTGCTCTCATTAGTATCATTTTCTATAATCAAATATTTGTATGCATTACTGCTGCTACATCTAAATAAGAAGCGTTTCTTTTTAGAATCCTTTTTTGTAAAATAAAAAGATGTAATCAATAAAGATTTTCTATCAATTTTATTAAAAAAAATACCAATATTATCTGCGAGAGACTGTGATTATGATTTGGGTTAAAATTATGTTAAAATACAAATATGCGTAAAAAAGTATCATGTAAAAAGGAAAAACCTCTTTTTCCGATTCACATGCTGTATTTTTATTGAAAATTCCTATACAACAAAGGTTTAAACCTTATTAAGACTGGAATATTTAGAATTTTGAAGAGTTTTTTTGGGCTTATATAAATTTTAAAAATGCTAATAGCGTAATGACTGCAGTACAAAATTGTCATTATTTTAATATAAGAAAGGAACTACTGTTGAAAATTAGGGAAGGCTAGAGAAGTTATTAGTGTCTTTTTACTGCTTGAATATTGCACGGATGTCTTTGGCTTAAAGCCAAATGTAAAAAGATGGTAATAAAAAAAAGGGAGACCGCAAATGTCTCCCTATATAGTTATATACTTTTCACAAAATCTAAAAAGACTTTTTTGTGGAGTTCTAAATCCATGTTAGCTGATAATGCCACACGAGCTATATAATCTTTATCCCCTTCTTTAGTCGTTCCTTGAGTTGATGTAGCAGGGATGGTCCAGTAACAACCTTTCAGTTGTCCGTAGCTCACACAGTATTTACTTTCGTTAGGAATCTCAGTAATCATTAAATTGATTAATTTCAGATTCAAATCTCTTTTGTAGGACTCTCTTTCATCATCCGTATTTCCTTTTGTAGGAAGATCCAATGAAAATACAGAAGGTGTAAATCCTTGTTCAGCTAATGCTTCAGAAACAAAATTAATTTTTGCGGCAGGTAAAACTTCGTGAATGAAATTTACAAACTCGCGGGTATTTTTATAAGCATCTGTAATTCTTTGCTTCATAGAAGGCAATTGCTTGGCTAAAATTTCATATTGAAGCGCTGTAGCTTCATTATCGCAAAGCAATAAATGTTTTTCAATTTTCTGCATTAGCGCTTCGGTCTTTTGATTCCCCACACAGTAGCCAGCAGTACACAGTCCGCCACTTGGAAATTTTGATCCACTAGCAAAAGAAATGGTTCTTACCTCAGATAGCACTTCGCCTTCACCTAAAAAGTGTACATTAGGACAAAAGGTTTGGTCTAATATAAATACGGGATCGATAGCTTTTACTCCACTGGCAGTGGTACGCACTTTACTTAGAACGGCTTTTAATTGCAATAAATCGGGTACTTCAACTCTAGGGTTTGTTGGGATTTCAGCAATGATGTACGGTATGGCATCTTCTTCAGCCATTTTAGCTAGGACCGTATCAATACTTTGAACCATATCGTTACCACCATCAACAGCTAAATCTACAATTTCTACATTTGCAACACTCGCGGCAACTCGCCTTGCTTGGTCGTTGGTTCCACCATAACAATTTGGAGGAACGATAATTTTGATCGCTTTTCCTGGGTGTTTTTCTAGTGCATCATCAACAAGTCCCATCAAAATGGCGTATTGAATGGATAGTCCGCTTGAGGCCACCAAAGGTTTTGTAGTAGTACCTGTAATTTCTTTGATAGATTCTAAAACCGATTGCTTATTAGTCTCAGTACTATTTTCATGAAGTGCTACTGTACTATTAGTAGTTAATGCATCTAAAGCAACAAGACAGTTGGCAGGTGTCATCGCAATAGTCTCTCTTCGTCTTACATGCTGAATGTCTGGTATATAATTTTCATTTCCTTCATTAACTAACAAAACACTTCCTAGGTGTGCATACAAATTGAGATAAAAGTCAATATTTGGATTCAGTTTACTAGTATTAAAATGCGTATTTTCAGAGATGAAAATAGTACTTCCTTCAAAAGCGGCAACTTGCTCAGCATTCTCTACTTGCTTTACATCAAAACGATAACCGTACACATTTTTCAGTATTTCCGTGTCAAATACATCAGGAAGATCGGCTGTGTAGAGAATTTGAGTGTCCTTATTTTCTAACAAATTTTTTCTAAGGACAGCCAAAACAGGAATTGTCGTAGAATCAAAGCTAATAACATTATCCGCTGTTAAGTTATTCAGTTTAGCAATAGCCCATTCGAGTACACAGGATAGGGGATGACCTAACCGAATGTAGTCATAAGCAGTAGGTAACTCGCTTAATGCAGTTGTAGTTGCAGTATTGTTTTTATAAAGGATGTTAAACTGCTCCAAAAACTGAGTTTTGGCCAACTTTTCATCATAAATATCTAGTCGATGGGTAGTTGTACTCAACCAGCCATTAGGCATGTTTTCTAAAACTTCTTTAATATAATGTAGCATTTTATTCTCTTCCATGATGTTAATTTAGATAGCGCTGCAAGGTACATTAATTCCATTTATTCTAAAAGTGAAGCAGTAGCTTTTGTGATTGTTTTGGCACGCTTGTTAAGACAACGTTATAAATTTAATACTTAAATTTTTTTACCACCAAACAATAAAAAAAGTCAAATAGGTGTTCTTCTGTTTCTGCCAGCACATTGACGCCTGTTTTTCGTATATACTTGTCTGAATTTCACTTTCAATCCCTTTATAATCAGACCAGTTGTCATTTTGAGTAGGATCCATTCCCCATTCTTTTTTAGCAGGTAAATAATACAATTTCTCAGTATTATCTAGGCTAGTAAATGTCTTTAAATCCAAATAATAACCTTTAACAGCTTTCTGATAAGCAGGCGCTAATTTAGTTTTAAACGTATAAGGAACAAATAAGGAAACTAGTAAACATAAGGATTGAGAAACAGCACTAATGTCAATTGCAGGCAGGTTATGAGCGGTACAGCTGTGGTATAGTAAAGGAAATTGCTTTGTTTTTAGTTTGTCTAATTTCTCAGATAACGAATCGTTTCTATTGGGACCAATCCAGTTATTAATAGGATTTGTTGAAATACTAGGGTCAAATAAGTAGAATTTATAAGCCAACTCTAAATGTAGTAATTGCTTCTTTTTTAAATCTTCAATTATGAAATCGACTTCACCGATGGTTCTTTGATTTTCAATTATCTGAACGTTCTCATAAACGATGTTGTAATTTAGAGAAGTTCGGATCAACTCGGAAACTATTTTTTCGGCCAAATGTCCCAATCTAATATTCGTTGGTAATTTAAAATACAACTCATCATCAAGTTCTAAATCCTTCAAATCAAAAGTGGGAAATCCTGTCACCGAAGATTCTAAACTAACCGCTTTTAAAATTGATGTTATTCTGGATTTTGACTTCATGAAGATTAAATTACTTATTTAGCATAAATAAAACCAAAATTTATCGTTTTATTTCTCTTTTGGAGCAGAAAAATGGTGCATTTCAAGAAGTTTTATTCCTGCTGTACGCTATATCTCTTATTTATGCTATCGCAACATAAGAGGATGCCGCTGCCATCAGGGCTACTAACAAACGTTTATTTTTCTAAGAAAACATTTTCTTAAGTCTTCCTATTTAAGATATTGCAATAAATAGGGCGAACAAATAATCTAGCCCCGGTAGTAGTGAAAGTCCTTGCAGGGAGAAAACCACTTTTATCTGGTTGGGGCAGAGCGACTGCAAAAAGCTCCTGCAACAGCCTAGGAAAAGGGTTTTGTATCAAAGGACTGCAACGAATGGCGGGAATAGCTCCTGCAAAGAATATAAAAGTTTTTGTTTTAAAGCAATTCTTCTACGTGGCGCTTGATGTTTTCGGCGATTTTTTTAGTGGGTAAATCATTAGCGTCGTTACCAAAAGGATCTTCGATTTCTTCAGCAATTAATTCTAAACTAGCCAAAACGTAAAAGGTAAAAATCACCACGGGAATCACATAATAGCCTAGAGGAAATACGTAGCCAAAAGGTAAGGTCATCACATAAAAGAAGATGAATTTCTTGATGAAAGCGCTGTAAGAATAGGGGATAGGCGTGTTTTTGATTCGCTCACAAGCGCCACAAATATCAGTGAACGACTGAATTTCGTTGTTTAAAATAATGAGTTGGTCGCCAGTTATTTTCTTGGAATTGTACAGATCATTAATCTTATGAAAAAGTATTTTGGCTACTTGATTGGGTCTGTGTTTGTGGTGTTCTATAACCACATCTTCAAAAAGTTGCTTGCTGGTTTCTTCGTCTTTTAAATGTTTGCTTAAGATAGAGGCATAACTAGGAATTAGTTTCCTAAAAAAAGCACGATCAGATTCTTCTGTTAAAATTGCTGATAATTTAATAGCTAAATTTCGGGAGTTGTTGACTAAACTACCCCAAATTTTACGGCCTTCCCACCAGCGATCATAAGCGGTATTAGTCCTAAAAACAAGTAATAACGAAATCACAAATCCTAGCATACCGTGCATGATGGAGATGTTCTTGACATGACTGTCCTCTGGTAAATCCCAGTATTCTATTTCCAGATACGCAATCCCTGCTGAATACAAACCAATGAATAGCATCATCGGAATCAGTTGGCGAAACGTATCTGCTTTGTGAAAGCGAAAAATAAAAGTAATCCAGTCTTTTGGGTTGTATGAAATCATTTGATTCAATCGAAAGTTAAAAAGTCCTAAAGTCTTAAAATCTGAGGATTAAACTTAGAAGTTTTTCACCGTAAACTAGACAATTATTTTTACGCTGTCTATGTTTTATTCCTGAGATTTGCTACAAATCTAATTTAAAATTGGATAGCTCCTGCTAATTCTTTCAAAGCAATTTCGGATAATTTTGCCTGAAATTGCGCATCACTGTAACGCACTTTAGCATTCACATAATTCAATTGAGCTGTTCTGAATTCTAAGGTAGTAATCGTTCCGATGCGAAACTTATCCAGCGTAATGTCTAAATTTTGCTTTGCAATAGCTTCATTTGTCTCTTCTAACTGAATCAATTCCAAATTTGTTAAATAAGTTTGATACGAAGTCGCGAGCTGGCTGCTTAAGGCTAGGTTTTGCTGGTCAATTTGGATGGACGTATTCTCAATTTGGATGGCGGCAATTTTCTCATTTCGCTTTTGTGCAAAACCATCAAACAGGTTCAACGAAGCGCTAAAACCATAATTCAAACCACGTGCTGAGGATTGTGTTGTAAAACCCAAACTCGATTCATTTTTGGCAAAATTATAACCTGTATTTACCGCCACAGTAGGGTAACGTCCAGATTTTACTTGTTTCAATTCTAATTCAGCTACTTTTTTACTAATGATCAAAGCCTCAATTTGCGGATTTTGCTTTTCGGCAAGGGCTTTTAATTCGGCATAATCCAGTTTGCTTTCCATTGTAAAATCAGAAACTACCTTAAAATCCATTTGGCTGTCTCTAGCTAAAAGTTGGTTCAACGCCACTTTCGAGTTTTTATACAATTCTTGTTGCCTTAACAGCGCCACTTTATCCGTATTGATATCTACCTGAGCGTTTAAAACTTCAAGTTTAGATGCTTTACCAATGGTAAAACGGTTTTTGGCTAGATTGACGCGCTGATTCGAAATCACAAGTGTACTATCCAAGGCTTGTAATTGTTGCTTTTGTTGCACCAAGTTGTAGTAAGCAACTTGTACATCACTGATTTTTGTAATTATGGTCAGTTTCAATTGGGTTTCTCCTAATTTTTGTAACTCTTGCAACTGCTCTTTTCTGGCAAACATTTTAAAACCATCAAAAATAGTCCAGCCTAATCCTATGCCATAATTGAGGCTGTTACTTTTAGCATTGTCTAAACTAGTCGTTGTACCGTCTGTGCGGGTTTGTGATAGGTTTTGTAAATTGTTGTTTTGCGTAATCGAAGCCGTAGCAGTAGGCAGCATTCCTGCATTACCAGACGCTACATTTGTCTGACTTATTTTCAAGTCATTCTTGGCCATTTTTATGTCGTAATTGTTTTCTAAAGCAATTTTCACTGCCTCTTCTAACGTTAGAACTTGTTGTGCATTTCCTTTTATGAAACAAAATATAAGCAACAACACACTTTTGAATATTATTTTCTTGTTCATCTTATTTACTTTCATTTTCATATTCTTCAATGTGTTCAAATTCGGGATAATGTTTGCGGGCTTTAGACCACATTAAATACAGTGCTGGAATAACAAATAAGGTTAATACCAATGAGAAAATGGTTCCACCTACAATAACTACTCCCATTCCGATTCTACTGGTAGAAGCGGCTCCAAGAGACATAGCGATAGGCAATGCTCCTAATGAAATGGCTAAACTGGTCATTAAAATAGGTCGTAAACGTGCTTCTGAAGCTTCTAAAATCGCCTCTAGTTTGGGTTTCCCTAGTTCTCGAAGTTGATTCGCAAATTCGACAATTAAAATTCCATTTTTAGTTACTAAACCAATCAACATTACAGTTCCAATTTGGCTAAAAATATTCCAAGTCTGATCAAACAACCACAAAGAGAATAAGGCTCCAGCAACGGCCATAGGAACAGTTAGAATAATAATAAAGGGATCAATGAAGCTCTCAAACTGGGCTGCTAATATTAAGAATATTAATAACAAAGCTAGTCCAAAGGCAAAAGAAGTGTTCGAACTACTCTCCACAAAATCTCTGGATTCTCCTCCTAAGTCTGTGGTGAAAGTATCGTCTAATACTTTGGCTCTAATTTTTTCCATAGCTTCAATTCCGTCATTGATACTTTTGCCTGGAGCGAGCGCGGCAGAAACTGTAGCCGACATGAAACGGTTGTTGTGATACAACTGTGGTGGTTTACTTTGTTCCTCTGTACTCACAATATTGTCCATTTGAATCAGTTCTCCTTTGTTGTTTTTAACATACATAGAGGTTAAATCCAATGGTTTAGAACGGTCTTTCTGGTCAAATTGTCCTATAACTTGGTATTGTTTTCCCTTTTTCATGAAATAGCCAAATCGCTGTCCGCTTAACGATAATTGCAACGTTTGTGCAATGTCAATTACCGAAATGCCTAAACTCTCTGCTTTTTCACGGTCTATGGTTACATTAATTTCGGGCTTGTTGAATTTCAAATTCACATCGGTCATGGCAAATGTAGGATCGTTTCCTGCTTCCTCCATAAATTGCGGAATTTTCTCTTCTAACTTAGCAAAACTTTGTGTTTGGATAATGTATTGAATAGGTAAACCACCACGTCTACTAACTGAAATGGTCGGTTGCTGCGTTACCGACGTTTTAGCGTCAGGATATTGTTTGGTCCATTTGGTTAATTTTTCGGCAATCTGGTCTTGGGATAGTTTCCTTTCTGCGGTTTCTTTTAAAGACAAACGCACAAAACCACTATTGACTGAGGAAGATCCAAAACCGGGTGAAGTCACCACCAGACTCACTTTTTTCTCCGGAATAGAGTCATCAATTAATTGTGATATTTCCTGCATGAAGCGGTCAGTGTATTCATAACTTGATCCTTCAGGTGCTGTCATTCTTAGGATTAGCGAACTTCGATCATCATAAGGAGCTGTTTCTTTTTGCAGTAAATTGTAGAATACAAAAATTAACGCAAAACAAGCAAATAGGATAGGGAAGCTCCACCATTTTTTGACCATAAACTTATTCAGAGCATTCGCATAGTTGCTGTTTAATTTTTGGAAATACGGTTCGGTAGCAATGTAGAATTTAGATTTTTTTTGTTCGCCACCCTTCATTAAGTATGCATTCAACATTGGTGTAAGCGTTAAAGAAACAAAGGCCGAAATCAATACAGCTGCTCCAATCACCACACCAAATTCCCGGAAGAGTCGGCCCACAAATCCTTCTAAAAAGATAACCGGTAAGAAAACTGCAGCTAGAGTTATGGAGATAGAAATAACCGCAAAAAAGATTTCGTTAGAACCTTTTATCGCTGCCTCAATAGGCGTCATACCTTCTTCTACTTTTTTGAAAATATTCTCGGTGACTACAATTCCGTCATCCACTACCAGACCGGTGGCTAAAACAATCGCTAACAAAGTTAAAACATTGATCGAAAACCCGAACAACCACATAATGAAGAAGGTAGCAATCAATGAAACGGGAATATCAATTAATGGTCTAAAAGCAATGGCCCAATCTCTAAAAAATAAGTAGATAATTAAGATTACTAAGAAGATTGAAATCCCTAAGGTTTCTGCTACTTCTAATACTGATTTTTTTACAAAAATAGTATTGTCCAGCGCAATGTTTAATTTAATGTCTTTGGGCAAATCTTTCTTTAAAGCTTCAAATTGTTCGTAAAAAGCCTTGGAAATATCTAAATAATTGGCTCCAGGTCGTGGCACAATTGCAAGACCTACTAACGGCAATCCTGACTGGCTTAATTTGGTTTCAATATTTTCAGGACCTAATTCGGCTCTACCTACGTCACTTAAACGAACTACTTTTTCGCCTTCAGTTCTAATGATAATGTTATTGAATTCTTCGGCTGTGGCCAAATTTCCAACGGTTTTCACTGTCAATTCGGTATTATCACCGGTTAGTTTTCCAGATGGTAATTCAACATTCTGAGCGTTTAATGCTGATCGAACTTCGGCAACAGTTAAGCCGTAAGAAGCTAATTTTATTGGATCAATCCAAAGGCGCATCGCATACCTTTTTTGACCCCAAATTTGAACACCACTTACACCCGGAATGGTTTCTAAGCGTTGCGAAATTACATTCTCAGCATAGTCGCTTAATTCTAAAGGAGATCGGGAATCACTTTGCACAGTCATCGAAATAATTGCATCACTATTGGCATCAGCCTTTGAAACTACAGGAGCTGCATCAATATCTTGTGGTAAACTACGAATGGCTTGAGAAACCTTGTCACGCACATCATTTGCCGCTTCTTCAAGGTCTTTGTCCAAGTTGAATTCGACCGTAATCGAACTGCTTCCCTGCGCGCTCGAAGAGGTGATGTTCCGAATTCCGTCAATTGAGTTAATGGCTTTCTCAAGTGGTTCTGTAATCTGAGATTCGATAATATCAGAATTGGCACCCGTATAATTTGTTCGAATGGAAACCTGAGCAGGATCAATCGAAGGGAATTCCCTAACACCCAGATAACTGTAACCTATAATCCCAAAGAGTACAATTGTTAAGTTCATAACAATGGTCATCACGGGTCTTTTTATACTTAATGTAGATAAACTCATTTAGTTTTGTATTTGTTTTGATAGTATGGCTTTCGCCCAAAGGCTATTTTTTGACAATGATTTTTACGGGTGCATCGTTTTTTAAAGCCATAACTCCCGTTGTAATAACCGTGTCACCCGCTTTTAATCCCGATAAAATTAAAAGAGAAGCATCGGTTCTAGTAGCGGTTTCAACCATTATTTCTTTGGCTTTTCCCATATCTGAAATAAATACTTTTTTTCCGTTTTGAACTGGAATCACGGCTTGACTTGGAACCACAATCGCATCTTTAATTACGTCTAACGGCAGTTCTACATTAGCAAAAGTTCCTGGCAATAGCTTTCCATCTTTGTTTTCTGTAATGGCCCGCACTTGTAAAGTTCGCGTAGTAATTTCTACAGAAGGTTCAATGGCATAGACGCGAGCAGTATAAGTATTATTGGAACCTGAAACTTTAAAATTTAATATGGTATTGGTTTTGACTTGGTTGGCATATTTTTCTGGAATCGAAAAAGTGATTTTTAATTTGCCAATGTTGACAAGATTGGCCACAAGAACAGTAGGAGTGATGTAAGTTCCCTTAGAAATAGAACGCAAACCAATTCTACCTGAAAACGGCGCTCTTACAGCCGTTTTTGCAATTTGAGCTTTAATTAATTGACTTTGTGCTTTGGTCGATGCATATTCGGCTCTGGCTACCTCATATTCTTCTTGACTGATTGCTTCTTTTTCCAATAATAATTTGGCTCTTCTTTCATTTTCTGAAGCCAAACTTTGTTTTGTATTCGCTTGACTTAACTGCGCTCTTAACTCAGTGTCATTAACCTTAAAAAGTAATTGCCCTTTACTAACATTACTTCCTTCTTGAAAATTTATGCTTTCAACAATTCCAGAAACTTCAGACCGAATTTCAACTTGCTCGTTAGCTTCAAGAGAACCTGACAATGATAAATTATTGTCAAAAGACTGTGGCTGCACCACAATTCCCGACAAACGCATCGCCTTAGGTTTTCCACCTTTTTCCTTACCTTCATTTGAATCTCCATTGTTTTCGATCACTCTGTAACTAATAAAAGCACCAAAACCAACAAATAGAATTGTATATATAAAGTATTTTATTTTCATAATTAGTATGTAATATTAGATTTAAGCAGTTATAATTTTTTGTTAAAACAAATTTAGGTTTTAGATGTTGCAATCAGTAATCTGTTAATTTTTATTTAACGTTTGTCTATACAAATATATCGCTACAGTTGTTAATGCATCAGGAAATATTAGTTATGATACTCTTGAACAGACAGTTTTATTAAATACAGTTGATTTCAGTTTATCTTCAAAAATCTTAATAGGACGTTAAAATAGGGTAAAGGTTTAATGTAAAAGTGAAAAAAATGACAAATAGTACTTGCTAAAATCAAGAACGATTGGTTGTGAGTTATTTATCACTTAAAAAGAGTAATTTTTTTTTATACAGAGGTATTCGAAAGAAAATAGTACTAGGTAGATTTTTATTCCTGACTATAGGATCTTGTATTCCAACAATTAACTGATGTAATTCCAAATATTTTTCTTTTTGGTCAACTCGATATACACTGCTCTTAAGGAAGCGTGCTCTGGCTTTTGTAATGGCGCATCGTCTTTTAAAATTTTTAGTGCATGGTTTCTGGCTAAAGCCAAAATCTCTCTGTCCTTGACAATATCGGCTATTTGAAGGTTGAGTACACCGCTTTGTTGGGTTCCCATCAGGTTTCCAGGACCACGAAGTTTCAAGTCCACTTCGGCAATTTCAAAACCATCATTGGTGCTTACCATGGTTTCCATTCGGGTTCTGCTGTCTGAACTCAATTTATGACTGGTCATCAAGATGCAATAACTCTGGTCAGCACCACGACCCACACGACCGCGCAATTGGTGTAGTTGTGAAAGTCCAAAACGCTCGGCGCTTTCGATAATCATTACCGAAGCATTAGGTACATTAACGCCCACTTCAATAACGGTAGTTGCGACCATAATATTTGTCTTTCCTTCGGAGAAGCGTTTCATTTCGGCATCTTTATCCGCAGCTTTCATTTTTCCGTGCAAAATCGAAATGGCATACTGGGGCAATGGAAAATCACGCGAAATACTCTCGTAACCATCCATTAAATCTTTGAAATCCATTTTCTCCGATTCTTGAATCAGCGGATAAACTATATAAATTTGGCGACCTATTGCAATTTCATCCCGTATGAATTTCCACACTTTCAAGCGGTTGCTATCAAATCGATGTACCGTTTGAATGGGTTTACGTCCGGGTGGTAATTCGTCAATTACAGAGATATCTAAGTCACCATACAAACTCATGGCAAGCGTTCTAGGAATAGGCGTTGCTGTCATCACCAACACATGTGGTGGAATGCTATTCTTTTTCCACAATTTAGAACGCTGCTCTACGCCAAAACGGTGTTGTTCGTCAATAACGGCCAAACCTAAATTCTTAAATTTTACTTTGTCTTCTAATAAGGCATGTGTGCCAATAAGAATTTGTAATGTTCCACTTTCTAGTTCTTCGTGGATGATTCTTCGAGCTGCCGTTTTACTGGATCCCGTAAGTAGCTTAATGTTTATATTCAGTGCTGCAGCTAACTCTGATAATCCTATAAAATGCTGATTAGCCAAAATTTCGGTAGGTGCCATTAAACAGGCTTGAAAACCGTTATCAAGAGCCAGCAACATTGTCATAAAAGCCACAATTGTTTTTCCCGAACCTACGTCACCTTGCAACAAACGGTTCATTTGGGCATTGCTACCCATGTCGGTTCTTATTTCTTTAATCACTCTTTTTTGTGCTCCTGTGAGTTCAAATGGAAGGTGGTTTTGAAAAAAATCATTAAAAAATTCGCCCACAACGGTAAAAGGATGTCCTTTTATTTTGTGTTTCTGAATTAGGTTCTTAGTAATTAACTGCAACTGTATAAAAAAGAGTTCTTCAAATTTTAATCTAAATTGTGCTTTCGCCAAAGCTTCGGTGCTTTTAGGAAAATGGATGTTGATTAAAGCGTCTTTTTTGGAGATTAGCTTCAATTCGGCAATCAGGTGATCAGGAAGTGTTTCAGTAAACAACGTATGCGTTTCTAGAAACAATTGTTGCATCATTTTGTTAATCGTGCGGTTTGAAATGCCGCGATTGGTCAATGTTTCTGTCGAAGGATACACGGGTTGCATCGCGGAACGCAAACTTTTCTCGTGCTCGCTTAGCAATTCAATTTCGGGATGTGCCATATTGTACATGCCGTTAAAAGAAGTGCATTTCCCAAAAATCACGCAAACTTCATTAATTTTTAAAGATTCCCGAACCCATTTGTGCCCTTGAAACCATACCAATTCCATTTGTCCTGTATCATCAACAAAGGTGGCTACAAGGCGTTTCCTACCTTTACCAAATTCCACTGTTTTAACATTAATGATTTTACCTATAATTTGAACCTCAGCAACATTATTTTGTAATTCGTTGATTTTGTAATAACGGGTGCGGTCAATGTAGCGGTTAGGATAAAAATTAATTAAATCGGTGTACTTATGAATCCCCAATTCCTTACGCAGCAATTCCCCCCGACTGGGACCAACGCCTTTTAAGTATTCAATGGGAGTAAGTAGGAGGTTATTCATTTGACTGTATTGGACGCTGATAACACGGATTTGCAGAAGCAAAACACAGATTAATGCGGATTTTTATTTTGATGAAGCGAAGATAGTTTTTTGTTTGGAAATTTGGAAATGGGATGGATTGAAAGTGATGTAGGAAAAAAGAGTATATTTGAAATAGGATTGTAATACAATAAATTTTATAATATGAAAAAGACACTTTTACTCTTAACCTTTTTATTTGTTTTAAATGCCTTCTCACAAGAAAAAAAAATGTGGGCAAAATCATTCATCAATCAAAAAGCACCAAAATTAGTTGTTGAAAAATGGCTTTCAGACAAGCCGGATACTAAAGGAAAATTTGTACTAATCGATTTTTGGGCTACTTGGTGTGGTCCATGTAAAAGAGCAATTCCAGAATTGAATAAGTTTAAAACTGAGTTTGATAATGATTTAATAGTAATTGGCATTAGTGATGAAACAAAAGAGGTGGTAAATCAAATGACTAATCCTAAAATTGAATATTACAGTGCAATTGACACCAGAAATAAAATGTATAACTCACTTGAGGTGGCGGCTATTCCACACTGTATTTTAATTGATCCTGACGGAATTGTGCGATGGGAAGGTTATCCAATATTAAAAGGTTTTGAATTAACATCTGAGGTTATAAAGGAAATTATTGAGAAATATAATAAAGAAAAAATTTAATTTAAAAATCGGTTTACAGCAACGTTTAATATGAATAAAACACTCATTCTAGTTATATTATTTTTTACCTTTTCTGGTTACAGTCAAGACTTTGAGGGGGAAGCCGTCAAAGTAACGGAAACTAAAGAAAATGATGAAGTGTTTGCTTTGCCTCCACATAAAATTTTGATTGAACGATAATTTTGCCATTTTTGCAAAAGCAATAAAACAGATTTAAATAGTTAAGAAGAAAACATGATAATCGATAAAATTGAAAATTATAGCCTTTATGCTAACCTTACAGAAAGATTAACTAAAGGATTTGACTTTATTAAAAACACAGATTGGGGTAAAATAGAATCGGGGACTTATGAAATAGAAAATAAAGCAGTTTTTGCGATTGTTCAGGAGTATGATACTAAAGAGATAAAAGATTGTGTATTAGAAGGTCATACAAAATTTATCGACATTCAGTATGTAATTGAGGGAGCCGAATTGATGGGAGTTACTACCAAAAAGGATCAAAAAGTAGTGGAAAATAATGTAGAAAAAGATTATACTTTTTATGAAGGTGAAACCTCGTTCTTTAAAGTAGAAGCCGGGATGTTTACTGTGTTTTTTCCAGATGATTTACATATGCCATGTGTGCAAGACGGTCGTAGTTCAAGAGTTAAAAAAGTGGTAGTTAAAGTTCAGATTTAATGACTCGTTGTTATCACAATTATAGGAATCCGAAAGTGTAAATACTTTCGGATTTTTTGCTGAAAAGCAAACCGCTATTTTTCTATTTTAATAAAGTTGTGAATTCTACTTTAAACACAATATCTTTGGAACAATAACAAAAACGGTAAAAAATGACAACGCATCTCGCACTTCTTCGTGGTATCAATGTTTCTGGACATAATATGATGAAAATGGATTTATTGAAAACGACTTTAGAGAAAATAGGCTTCACGAATGTAGAAACTTATATACAGTCAGGGAATGTTTTCGTAGATTCTGAAGAGGAAAGTGCTGCTGCAGTAGGATTTAAAATCAAACAAGAAATTTTTAAAGTCTTTGGTCATGATGTACCTACAATTGTTTTAGGTATTGAAGATTTACAAAAATGCTTTTCAAACAATCCTTTTTTGAAAGAAAAAGAGTTGGATATAAAAAAAATATATGTGGCTTTTGTATCTAAGGAATTACGTCCAGAAAACATTAATGATCTGAAAATTAGTCAATTTAAGCCTGATGAAGCTAAGATAGATGCTAATAGGATTTTTATTAAGTACGCTGTAGGTGCAGGTAAAACAAGATTAGATCAAAAATACATTGAGAAAAAACTAAGTCTTACAGCAACAATACGAAACTGGAATACCGTAACTCAATTGTTGAAAATGTATGAGGATAGAATTGCTCAGTAAAAAAATCAGCTATTTAAAGCAACCTTTTTAATTAAATAGCATCTATAAGTAAATCAAAAACTATAGACATGAAGAAAGTAATTATTTTTTGTACGCTGCTATTTACCCTTGGTTCTTGTTCTAATGACAACATCAAAGTGGTTGCAACGGAATATCAGGGACAGTGGAATTTGTATCAAATGTCGGGTTCTATGATGAATTCAGAAACTACTGGAGCGGCAATGGAGTGGCAGGAAAATTATATTTTCAATAAGGATGGTAGTTTCAAGAAATCCAGAACCAACAATGGCGTAAAAAAAGAAATAACGGGTTCCTTTATTGTTAAAAAAATTCAACAAGAGACGTATCTTGAACTGAGTTATAAAACTGACAGTGAGCTTATAGGAAGTTGTTATGGTAACAATAAAGAAGAACTTTTTGTACTTCCTAATTCGGTTTTATCCAGCACTTGGAAAAACTGTGATGGTCCAGGATTAGAATATAAAAAAGTACAGTAAGTAATAAACTTAATTTCTAAAGCTCCTAAATTATCATTTCGGAGCTTTTTATTTTATTATTTGGCTATAAGATCACAATACCAAAACCCGTAATCGAATGCATCTGAAGCATTCGTGTCGCAAGCAGTATCTGATGATTCTTCCTTCTCTGGTTTTTCATATTTGCGGTATACTGTTTCCCCAATTTCAAAATCAATTGGTTGAGAGAATAGTGGTCCGTCAAAAGTAAACGTATGAAATTCTCCGTTTTCACCACATACATCAACATTCTCTGGTAAATCATTAATAAAATCTTGGTCAATCACACGGCCTACAAAGCTTTTGTCTAAAAAGCGTTCGTTTACACAAACCACGATTGTTTTAAAGCCAAGAGTAATGAATTCCTCTATTAAAACCTTTGTGGGTACTTTCCATAACGGAAAAACACCTTCAAAACCTATTTGAGTGAGTTTGTCTTCTCTATATTTCCTCAGATCTTCTAAAAATATATCTCCAAAAATAGAGTGAGTTACGCCTTGTGTTTTTAATTTCGCTAATGTTTCCTGCATTACCTTTTCATAAACTTCCATGGTAGGCATTTCGGGAATTTGCATGATTTCCAATGGTATTCCAATACTTTGAGCTTGTTGATGTAGTAATTCTACCCGAACGCCATGCATCGATATGCGCTGGAATTGCTTATTAACACTGGTGAGTAAACAGCTAATTTCAAATTCTGAATTTTGTAAGATTTTATATAATGCTAAAGCAGAATCTTTTCCGCTGCTCCAGTTAAATAAGGCTTTTTTCTTCAATTTAATATGATTGTGTTTGGATTGTAAACGTACAAAATTTGTTCTGTTTCTTGATCAAACCTTTGTAACTTTGAACAATTCAAATTTTATATTTTTAAAAATGAAATACCTTTTACTGCTCCTTTCTACTATAGCATTTGCACAACAAACACATTCAGTTGATTTTAAAACAGCTACAGGACATATTACGTTAAATCCTACTAAAAAAAACATATCAGGAACAGTAACTTATGTATTCGAAGTGTTGAAACCATTAGATACTATTAAGATAGATGCTCAAAACATGACCTTCTCTGATGTGGCAGTCGATCAAAAAAATATTGAATACGTAAACACTAAAAAACAGTTGCTTTTAATTGCTGCATTTGCAAAAGGAAAATATACGGTTCAATTTAATTATGTAGCTGAGCCTAAACAAGCGCTGTATTTTGTAGGTTCAGAAGAAAAAAATAACCTTCAAATTTGGACACAAGGTCAGGGGAGATATACGAGCAATTGGTTTCCGAGTTTTGATGATGTTAATGAGAAAGTTGTCTTTAATTTAGCGATTGATTTTGATAAGAATTATCAGGTAATTGCAAACGGACTGCTGCAATCAAAAAGGATAGAGGAAGACCAGAATCACTGGGAGTTTTCGATGAATAAACCGATGAGCTCTTATTTATTGATGCTAGCAATTGGGAAATTTGAAAAGCAGCTCCAAAAATCGAAGTCGGGCATTCCATTAGAATGGTATATCGAAACAACAGATAGTTCTAATTATGAGCCAAGTTACCGCTACAGTGTAGAAATGTTCAATTTCTTAGAAAAAGAAATAGGAGTGAAGTACCCTTGGGAAATTTATAAGCAAGTGCCAGTACGTGATTTTCTGTATGCAGGAATGGAAAATACTTCAGCAACACTTTTTGCAAGACGGTACGTGGTTGATTCTACAGGCTTTGAAGATCGTACTTATACCAATGTGAATGCACATGAATTAGCACATCAGTGGTTTGGCGATTTGATTACTGCTGAAAGCGGAAAACACCATTGGCTTCAGGAAGGATTTGCAACTTATTATGCTTTGTTAGCAGAGCGTAAAATATATGGTGATGACTACTTTTATTACAAGTTGTATGAGTCTGCACAGCAAATAAAATACGCATCTAGAACAGATAGTATTCCGGTTTTAAATGCAAAGGCAAGTTCGTTGAGTTTTTACCAGAAAGGAGCTTGGGCACTTTTTGTTTTACACGAATCGATAGGAGACAAAGCCTTTAAAAAAGCGGTATGCAATTACTTAAATAAATATGCATACCAAACAGTTACTACTGATGATTTCTTTGCAGAAATAAAAAAAACAGCCCGTTTTAATACAGAAGAGTTTAGTAAAGTATGGCTTGAGTCAACCGTGTTTAATACACAGCAAGCAAATGAGTTGCTATTAAAAAATAAAAACATTAAGCTGCTTTTTGAAGTAGAAAAATTAAAAAAGAACCCATTAGCTGAGAAAGCTGGTTTCTTTGCAGAAGTGTTGCAGTCTGATGCTTATTTTGAAACCAAAATTGCTATTGTCAACCAATTAAAAAACGAAAAATTTGAGTCAAAAAAGGCTTTATTATCGTTAGCTTTAGCTACTAATAATCTACAGCTTCGACAAGCAGTAGCGAGTAGCTTGCCTAAAATACCAGAAGATTTTAGACCGGAATATGAAAAACTATTAACAGATAAATCGTATCAAACGCAGGAAATAGCTTTGTATAATTTATGGAATAACTTTCCCGAAAAACGAATAACCTATTTAGAACAAACTAAAAACTGGATCGGATTCAACGATTATAATTTAAAGACTTTATGGCTGTCATTAGCGCTAGCAACAGCAGAATATGATGAACAGGATAAATTAAACTTAGTGAGCGAACTAGTAGGTTATTCTTCTATTAATTATGAAGCAACTACGCGACAAAATGCCTTAGAAAAACTGATTGCTTTTCAACTGATTAATGATACTGTTTTACAAAATTTAGTGAATGCCACCACACATCATATGTGGCAATTTTCAAAATTTGGTAGAGATAATATTCGTCTGCTACTTAAAGACCCGAAAATGGTGGTTTCTTTTCAGCGTATTTTACCAACTCTAAATGAAAAGGAGCATTTTCAACTGGAACGTTTATTAAAAGAATTAGAAAACTAAGTAGAAAATAATACTATTAAATGCAAAAGCCTCCATTATTTGTCGAAAATATTGGAGGCTTTATTCATTGGGATACTTTTAATCCAGGGGAGTTCAATTACCACAATTGGCCTACTTCATTTTTAATAAAAGATAAAGCCGCGTTACTAGGTGAAGTTTTGTTTACTAAGTCAGTCAAAACGATTTCTCTCAAGCTATCCGCATTAGTTACTTTTTCATTTTTTGCTGCTAAACGTATCATTTGGATTGTAGCATTCTTTGCGGCAAGAATAATGGACCAACACTCCTCAGTAATGTAGATTTGTTGTGATAAATTATGTACAAATTCTTGTTCTATTTGAGCAATAACATAATTTTCATATTCGTTTTTATCGTCAGATACAGGTGTAATACGCACCATTAATTGAGAAGGATTAATTCGTTCCATAAACAAAGTCATGCGCTCATAAGCCTGCAATCGTAACGGAAGTATCGCTGATTGATTGTCTTTTTGTAGCAACCATCGTCTGTTATTTTGTTGGTCTTTAAAATGAGCTTCAAATAAAAAATAGGCCACTGCCGCTGTGATTACAGAGGGAATGGTATAGGCAATTATTTGAGTGATTGTAGTAGAATCCATTGTGTTTTCTTTTGAGAAACAAAAATATACTTTTTGACGGAATTACCTCAAATTTATAGTGTTATTTAGATTGCGGAATACTATTTTTGCATTTAAGACATGCTTTGTGTTCTATTACCCCATTTTACTATCTCATGGAGACTTATATTATTGTTTTACTGTGTGTAGCCTCTTTTGCTGCAGGTTTTATCGATGCTATCGTAGGTGGAGGCGGACTAATTCAAACGCCTGCGGGTCTTATTTTATTACCTAATTTGCCTGTTTCAACCGTTATTGGAACTTTAAAAATTCCTGCTTTTAGCGGAACTTCCTTTGCTGCTTACCAGTATATGAAAAAGGTCACCATGAACTGGAAAATATTGTTGATAATGATGGGTTTAGCCTTGCCATCTGCTTTTTTAGGTTCTACACTATTAACCTATATGAGTAATGATTTCATGAAACCATTGCTGCTCTTTATACTCTCTTTATTAGCAATTTATACTTATGCTAAGAAAAATTTTGGACAACATGTTGCCAAAAACTTATCTGACAGTACCTTAATTTTAAATGCTGTTCTAATAAGTTTTATTGTTGGATTTTACGATGGATTTATTGGTCCTGGAACGGGAAGTTTCTTTGTAGTGGCTTTTATTGCTTTGATGGGGTTTGACTTTCTTCACGCTTCTGCAAATGCTAAGATGGTGAATCTCGCCACTAACTTTGGTTCGATATGTTTGTTTGCTTTGAAAGGTAAAATCATTTGGGCTATTGCCTTACCCATGGCGGCATGCAATGCATTGGGTGGTTGGTTAGGTGCTAAACTAGCAATCAGTAAGGGAAATGGGTTCATACGGATTTTCTTCTTAGTTATCGTAGTAGGAACGTTAATTCGCTTTGCTTATGATGTTTATTGGAATCGTTAAGCGCATAATAAATAGGGGTTTATTGCAATCATTATTCGCTTTTTAGAACATTTGGACATTGTTTTTAATCAAAATAACTGCTTATTTAATGTAGTTAAAACTTTACTGCTTCCGATTATATTAATTCTTAAATTCTTATTTTTGCATAAATAGAAAATCTTCATGCAACAATATATTTCCCAACTCAACGAAGCACAACGCGAACCTGTTTTACAAAAGGACGGTCCAATGATTATTATTGCCGGTGCTGGATCTGGAAAAACACGTGTACTTACGATAAGAATCGCTTATTTAATGCATCAAGGAATTGACGCTTTTAATATTTTATCACTGACTTTTACCAATAAGGCAGCACGTGAAATGAAAAATCGTATTTCTGATATTGTAGGTTCTGGTGAGGCAAAAAATCTTTGGATGGGAACATTTCACTCGGTTTTTGCAAAAATTCTGCGATCAGAAGCTTCACTTTTGGGTTACCCTTCTAATTTCACAATTTACGATTCACAAGATTCTCTACGTGCCATTTCAGGAATCATTAAAGAAATGCAGTTAGATAGGGATGTATATAAACCCAAACAAGTACTAGGTAGGATTTCTAATTTTAAAAATAGTTTGATTACCGTTAAAGCTTATTTTAACGATCCAGAGTTACAAGAGGCTGATGCCATGTCCAAAAAACCACGAATGGGAGAGCTCTACGAAAAATATGTAGAGAAATGCTTCAAATCTGGTGCCATGGATTTTGATGATTTATTATTGAAAACAAATGAATTATTAACACGATTCCCAGAAGTATTAGCAAAATATCAAAACCGATTTAGATACATTCTTGTAGATGAGTACCAAGATACCAACCATTCACAATATTTGATCGTAAGAGCATTATCTGATAAATTTCAAAACATCTGTGTGGTAGGTGATGATGCTCAAAGTATCTATGCATTTCGTGGTGCAAACATCAACAATATCTTAAACTTTCAAAAAGATTATGAAGGCGTTAAAACCTTTCGATTAGAACAAAATTACCGTTCGACCAAGAATATTGTTGAAGCAGCAAATACTATTATTGATAAAAATAAAGTCAAATTAGATAAAATTGTATGGACTGCGAATGATTTTGGTCCAAAAATAAAAATCCATCGAAGCATGACGGATGCTGAAGAAGGACGTTTTGTAGCCAGTACCATTTTTGAGGAAAAGATGCGCAATCAGATGACTAATGGTCAATTTGCCATTCTTTACCGCACTAATGCACAGTCAAGAGCTATGGAAGATGCGCTGCGTAAACGTGATATTCCGTACCGTATTTATGGTGGCTTGTCTTTTTACCAAAGAAAAGAGATAAAAGATGTGCTGTGTTATTTGCGATTGGTGATTAATCCCAAAGATGAGGAAGCTTTAATGCGTGTGATTAATTATCCAGCTAGAGGAATAGGGGATACCACAGTTGAAAAGTTAGTTGTGGCGGCTAATCATTACAAGCGTTCCATATTTGAAGTAATGCAAAATATTGATAAAATTGATCTCAAACTAAATAATGGTACCAAGCAAAAATTAAAGGATTTTGTATTGATGATTATGAGTTTTCAGGCCATTGAAGAAAATCATGATGCATTTTACGTTGCAGAACATGTTTCTAAAAAAACAGGATTAGTTCAAGAACTTAAAAAAGATGCTACTCCAGAAGGAATGGCTAAAATTCAAAATATTGAGGAATTACTAAATGGTCTTAAAGATTTCACTGAAGGACAAAAAGAAATAGATGGTGCGCGAGGTGCTTTGTCTGAATTTATGGAGGATGTAGCATTGGCTACTGATTTAGATAAAGATACAAGTGATGAGGATCGTGTGGCTTTAATGACCATTCACCTTGCCAAAGGATTAGAATTTCCTCATGTCTTTGTAGTAGGTATGGAGGAGGATTTGTTTCCTAGTGCAATGAGTATGAGTACGAGAAGTGAACTTGAAGAAGAACGCCGATTGTTTTATGTGGCATTAACACGTGCTGAACACCAAGCTTATCTAACCTATTCTCAGTCCCGCTATCGCTGGGGAAAATTAACAGATAGTGAACCGTCCCGTTTTATCGAAGAAATTGATCCGCAATACTTAGAGTACCTGACTCCAGCGGAGAGTAATTACAGATATAAGCCAATGATCGATAAAGACATTTTTGGGGATGTAGACAAATCTAAAATGCGTTTGTCAAAACCTTCCAATGGAACGCCTCCTCAAAAAAGTGCTTACAACGAACCCAAATCAGAAGTGAATGTGAGGAAGTTAAAACCTTTAGGTTCTCCTTCTTCTTCAGGTCCTAATTTATTTGATAATTCTCTTGCCGTAGGAAATGTGGTGATGCATGAACGTTTTGGAAAAGGACAAATATTAAATATTGAAGGCGCAGCTGCTGATAAAAAAGCGGAGATTAAATTTGAAGTAGGTGGAATTAAGAAACTTTTATTGCGCTTTGCTAAATTAGACGTGATAGGGTAAAGAGTACACAACTGTTTAAAGCTGTTGTAAAGACATCTTTAAGTATTAAATTTTAAACATTACAAGTATGGCACAGTTTATAAAAATATATGAAGACAAGCCTAATGAAGCGGCAATAGCCAAAGTAGTTAAGGTATTAAAAGACGGAGGTTTAGTGATTTATCCAACAGATACCGTATATGGTTTGGGATGTGACATTACAAACACCAAAGCATTAGAGCGAATTGCGAAAATAAAGGGCATTAAATTAGATAAAGCAAACTTCTCCTTTGTTTGCCATGATCTAAGCAACATATCAGATTACGTAAGACAAATTGATACCGCTACCTTTAAAATTTTGAAAAGAGCCTTGCCTGGTCCTTATACTTTTATTCTACCGGGTAATAACAATTTACCTAAGGAGTTTAAAAAGAAAACTACTGTAGGTATTCGAGTACCTGATAATGCAATTGCTTTAGAAATTGTACGCCAGTTAGGAAATCCAATTGTTTCTACATCTATTCGTGATGAAGATGATGTAATTGAATACACAACAGATCCAGAATTAATTTTCGAAAAATGGCAAAACTTAGTAGACATGGTAATAGATGGAGGATACGGAGACAATGTAGGTTCGACTATAATTGATTTGTCAGAACACGAGCCAGTAATTGTAAGGGAAGGAAAAGGAAGTTTAGATATTTTATAATAAGAAACAAACTTGGCAAAATATTTGTTTGTATAGTTATAATATTTATATTCGCAGAAATACTTTTGTAAGATATATACGCATGTTATTCTTAATTCATATTTAATTGGTTATTAGAAAAGATTAAGGATGCATAAAAGCAGGTCTCCGGACCTGCTTTTTCTTTTTAGTACGTCAGGAATTGTAAAGCATAAAAAAACGCCTCCATTTGGAGGCGTTTTTACTATACTTAAATGAAGTTTAAAAACTATTGTTTTTGTTTTTTCATTTCTTTTTCAATCATTTCGTAAAATTGGTCAATTTTTGGTAAAACAACAATACGAGTTCTTCTGTTACGTGCTCTGTTTTCAGCAGAATCATTACCTACTAATGGTACATAAGAGCTTCTACCAGCTGCAATCAATTGTTCTGGTTTAACACCTAATTGGTTTGTTAAAACACGGATAATAGAGGTAGAACGTTTTACACTTAAATCCCAGTTGTCAAGTAATATTCCGTTTCCAATGTAAGGAACACTATCAGTATGACCTTCAACCATACATTCAAAATCAGGTTTGTCATTTACTACTTTAGCTACTTTAGCTAAAACTCCTTTAGCTCTATCAGTAACTTCATAGCTACCAGATTTGAATAATAGTTTATCAGCAATTGAGATGAATACTACTCCTTTTTCAACATTAATTTCGATGTCTGGATCATTTAAACCAACAGCGCTTTTTAAACTAGTAACAACAGCAAGTGTAACACTGTCTTTCTTAGTTAATGCATCTTGCATTCTGCTAATTTTTAAATCTTTTTCTTTGATAGATTCTAAAGCTTTTTCGATATTTTCAGCACCTTTCGTTGTCAATACAGTCATGTCTTTAGATGTATTGATAAGTGTTTGATTGTGGTCTTTTAATCCAGCTACAGTAGCTGTAAGTCCCGCTTTTTCTTCTAAACAAGAGTTTAATTTTACTGTTGCAGAATTTAATAAATCTTGAGTTTCCTTGTTTTTTGCTTCTAAGTCAGCGTATTTCTTTTTAGAAACACAAGAAGTTAAAAGTGCCAGTACAGATAAGGCGATTACGATTTTTTTCATAAATTTAATGTTTAGTTGAATTACAAAGTTAGTTTTAAATGATTAGATATTTGTTATAAAATTCTGTTAAAATTATTTAACAAATACCTTGCCATTTTTTATGTAGTAGTTATAAACGATACTTCTTATGTTGTAGTATTTTTTTACTTGAAAATCAGTTCTTTTTTTGTAAGTGTTTGAAAATAAACTATAAAAGCTAAAGTGGGCTTTGATAATAGCTACGAAATGAGAAAATTTTCCCTTTAAAATAAATTGTAGTCCTGCAATTCCATCTAAAATCATTCGTGAAAAAAGAATAATATATAACTTTTCTTTGGGTAAATTTTTGCTTAACATTAATAGTGAATTTCTGAAATTTAGATAGGTTTTTGTAGGATTTCCTTGCTGGAGTGTAGCTCCTCCTACATGATAAACTACTGATTTAGAAATGTACTGTATCGTATGACCCCTATTAATGGCACGCCAGCATAAATCAATCTCTTCTTGGTGTGCAAAAAATGATGCGTCAAAACCACCAAGCTCATGATAAACAGTACTTCTAATAAAAAAACAAGCACCTGATGCCCAAAATAGTTCGCAGTTATCATCGTATTGTCCTAAATCTTCTTCAACCGTATCAAATATTCGTCCTCTACAATATGGATAGCCATATTGATCTATAAAACCACCGGCAGCTCCAGCGTATTCAAAATGACTTTTCTTTTTATAATCCAGTATTTTTGGCTGTACAATAGCTGTGTTAGATTCTTCTACAAAGGCTTTTAATATAGGTTGTAACCAGTTTTCAGTTACTTCAATATCTGAATTTACCAATGCATAAATTTCAGCATCAATATGCTGTAGTGCTTCATTATAGCCTTGAGCAAAGCCATAATTACTTTTATTAATTACTATTTGCACTGATGGAAAATTTGTTCGCACAAATGCTACAGAATCATCCGTTGAGGCATTATCAGCAACGTAAATAGAAGCTTCTGGCGAAAACTGGATAATTGTAGGTAAAAATTGTTCTAACAATTGGACTCCGTTCCAGTTAAGTATTACGACTGCTATTTTTTTCAAAATAATGAATTAAATTTATGTTTAAAATTGTCTGTTTTTGCTTTGGAATTCTCAGTTATAGTTGGGTAAATCCCTCAAAAAATCATACTTTTCATTCTCAAAATCCATTTGACAAAAGTAATGATTCAAACCATTGGTCACCATCAAATATTCTGATTTAAGTGTCATATTGTATCGGGCAATTTGATCAAAAGTGGCTTGTGCTATTTTAATTTCAGGTGCTTTACATTCGATTAGGATAAAAATGGAACCGTCTGGATTAAAAACAACTACATCGTATCTTTTCCTTAATCCGTTGACTTTTAAAACTTTTTCGACATTAATCAATGATTTAGGGTAATTTTTTTCTTCTAATAAAAAACAAACCACGTGTTGTCGAACCCATTCTTCTGGCGTTAGAATGATAAATTTTTTCCTGATTTCATCAAAGATAGACACTTTATTTTCACTATTTTTGAATCGAAAAGGATAAGAAGGAAAATTTAGTTTTTGCATGGAGCAAAAATAGTTATTTAGTTTAAAGTTGCATAGGTTACAACAAACTTTAAACGATTAGTTTACAAATTACAAACAGCATGGACGAAGTTCTTAAAATAGTAAATGATATAAAGGCAGGTAACATTAAACCCATCTATTTCTTAATGGGTGAAGAGTCCTATTACATCGATAAATTATCTGATTACATTGAAAAAAATGTGCTATCAGAAGAAGAAAAAGGGTTCAATCAAACTGTTTTGTATGGGCGTGATGTTACTATTGAGGATATTATTTCGACTTCAAAAAGATATCCCATGATGGCCGAACGTCAAGTGGTTATTGTAAAAGAAGCGCAAGATTTAAGCCGCACGATTGACAAACTAGAAAGTTACGCTGAAAAACCGATGTTAACTACAGTTTTAGTGCTTTGTTATAAGTACAAAACATTAGATAAACGTAAAAAAACAACAAAGTTATTAGCTAAATCAGGTGTCGTTTATGAAAGTAAAAAATTATACGAGAATCAAGTAGGTGACTGGATTAAACGTGTCTTAGCTGGCAAGAAATATAGTATTGAACCAAAAGCTTCTGCAATGCTAGTTGAGTTTTTAGGTACTGATCTAAGTAAAATAAACAATGAATTAGAGAAACTACAAATTATTTTACCCAAAGGAAGTACCATAACTCCAAAGGATATAGAAGAAAACATTGGATTCAGTAAAGATTTTAATGTATTTGAATTGCGAAAAGCTTTAGGAGAGCGCAACCAATTAAAAGCATATACTATTGCTGAGAATTTTGCTAATAATCCCAAAGAAAACCCAATGGTAGTTACGACCAGCTTGGTGTTTGGATTTTTTATTCAACTACTTAAATACCATGGGCTAAAAGATAGAAATCCAAAAAATGTTGCTGCAGTTATAGGTGTAAATCCGTTTTTCTTAAAAGAATATGATGTTGCATTAAAAAATTACCCAATGCGAAAGGTGAGTCAAATTGTCGCTTCTTTACGTGATATTGACGTCAAAAGCAAAGGAGTGGGGGCGCAATCGATGTCAAATTCAGATTTATTGAAAGAAATGCTATATCAAATATTTAATTAACGCTTAAAAATTAGCGATATTTGTACTTTAAAATATAATTAAACTATGGGAATGAATAAGAATACCGTTTTAGGATGGGCGACTTTTATAATGATAGTAATGGGTTTACTTTTAATAGGCCTGGGTGCTTTTAGATACAGTGATGTATCAGGATGGGGCTTTGCTGCAGTAGGTGTTGGTTTTTTAGCAAATGCTTGGGTTTTTAGTTCGTTAAAAGGGCGATTATAAATTTTTTATAGGGAAAAATAACTTAAAAAAAACACTATGTAAATAGTGTTTTTTTTGTTTATAATAATATATTTATAAAATAAAATTTCAAGCATATATGTGGAAAAAACTATCAATTAAATCACAGTTAATATTAATTCTATTAATCCCTTTTGTAGGATTAATTTATATTACAATTTCAAATATAAATTTCTCATTACAGCATTATAAAAGTATCAACAAAAGCTTAGAGAATATTGAAAATATTGCGACACTTTCGGCTGGAATTGAGTTAATTGGTACTGAAAGGGGTTTGAGTAATTATTCCTCTTTTGATTCATCTGTAAAGAAAAACTACCTTAAAAGTAAACAAAATACAAATGATTGGTTTTTAAAAAATACCATTAAAGATACACTCATCTCTAATGATTTGAAAAAGCTGCATGCAACTATCTTAGATCTTCATGAAAGTATAGATGAGAAAGTAGAAAGTCCTATAACATCGTTTGTTAAATATACTGTCATCAACGAACATTTGATAAACTTAATTGATAGGGAAGTAGTTTATAGTAAATATCCTAAAATAACGACGCTTGCAAATAATTATACTAATTATGTATTGCTAAAGAGAGCGGCTTTACTAAAGAGAGGGGTAGTACTACAAAGTTTAATGGATAAAAAAAATAATGACACTTTAATTGATTTATTCTTTCAATCTAAAGTTTATATGCGAAGCGTTGATTTCAAATTATCCAATTTTAAACTTGATTCCATAAATAGAAACTTATTTAAATTTCAAAAATCTAATTATTATAGTTCCTTTAATAGTGATGCACAAGATATCATTAATTACAAGTTGAAATTATCTCCATCTCAATGGTGGGAGCACTCAACACTGATCGTTAAAAACATTGCGATTTTAGAAAAGACAATTTAAAATACATAGTTAATTTTGCCAGTAATGAGAAAGCAGCAGCTTTAAGAAGCGTTGTTATACTAATATCCATATTATTACTATTCTTAGCTTTAAGCTTTTTCTTATTATATAAATTGGTAAATCAATTATCAGGTTCATTATACTTAATGTCAACTACAATAAGAAAGATATCTCAAGGTAAAATCATTAACAATCCTACTTTTTCAGGCAATATAGAATTTTTAGATATAAGCAATTCTTTCAGTCAATTATTAGTAGGGATGAAAGAGCAAGTTGAACTTGCAACAAAAATAAGTTCAGGTGAATATGGAACTCAAGTTAATTTAAGGAGTCCTAATGATACTTTGAATAAGGCTATGAATGTAATGTCTGTAGAGTTGAAAAGGATGGAAGAAGATTCTATAGAGCTGAATAAAGTTAAAGAAAGCATTAGTAGGATCAACAACTCAATTTTAGAATCTACTAATTTAGAGGAATTTGGAAAGAACATATGCCATACTCTTGTAGAACAAACTCAGGGTTGTCAAGCTAATTTTTATATTATTAACACGACCAAAGATAAAAATCAACTATATAAAATAGGTGGTTATGCTGATCATAAAGACACTCCTTCAGTCATTAAAATAGGTGAAGGTTTAGTTGGAGAGGTGGCGCTATCTAATCGTCAAAATTGTTTGAATAATTTGCCTAAAAATTATTCATATTTGTCATCTTCTTTGGGTGAATCTCCGTACTTTAATGTCTTGATTACTCCGGTATCATTTAGAAATGAGGTTATTGGAGTTATCGAAATAGGATCTTTGATTAATTTCAATGATGATCATAAAGAATTATTAAAAACGATATCTGAATCGATAGGTAGTGCTATTGAAGTATATGTTAGTAATGAGGAACTAAAAGTTTCAGTTGATGAAATTAATAGAAAAAATAATATTCTTCAAGTTCAGGAAGAAGAACTTAGACAAAGTAATGAAGAATTGAATAAGCAATCCCTTCTATTGCAGCAGTCAGAAGAAGAGCTAAGAAATCAAGCCTCAGAATTAGAGCAAACGAATGCTTATTTAGAAGAAAAAGGGCGTGAATTAGAACATAAAAATCACGAGGTTGTGATTAAAAATGAAGAACTAGTTATTGCTCAAGAGGAATTGAACATTAAAGCTGACGAGATTGCGCAAGCAAGCAAGTACAAGTCGGAGTTTTTAGCTAACATGTCACATGAATTGAGAACCCCTTTAAATAGTATTCTAATTCTTTCTGATTTATTAAAGGAAAATAATTTAGGTAATTTAACGGATCCACAAATTGATAATCTTTCTGTAATCAATTCGTCTGGAAAAGATCTTTTAAATCTGATTACAGATATTTTAGATATTTCAAAAATAGAGGCAGGTAAAGTCGAAATTTACGCTGAAGAGTCCATCGTTGAAAGAGTTTATTCAGACATGGATGGGCTATTTAGAGCACAAATGGAAAAGAAGAATATTGAGTTTCTAACTACCATTTCTGAAGATTGTCCAAGAAAACTACATACTGACATTGGAAAACTTGAACAAATTTTGAAAAACTTTTTATCAAATGCGTTAAAATTTACTCCAGAGAATGGTAAAGTTTCTTTGCGCTTTTCATCAGGTTCAGAAAACAAAGAATATACTTCTGAAGTATTAACTCAGTTAAAATCAGATGAAATCTTATCTATATATATTGAGGATAACGGAATTGGAATATCTGATGAAAATAAAAAGAAACTATTCCAGACTTTCCAGCAGGCAGATAGTTCTACTAGTAGAAAATATGGTGGTACAGGTTTAGGTTTGTTTATTTCTAAAGAATTAGCCATATTACTAGGTGGAGAGGTCAAATTTAAAAGTGAGTTGAACAACGGTAGTGTTTTTAGCGTGCATATTCCGGCCACTTTTCAAGATCATAAGATGGCCGCTATAGATGCTAAAGTGGCGGTAGATAAGCTTGCAGAGTCGGTGAGGGTAGAAACACCGTTATCGTCTGAAGCTGTTGTAGATTTAAGCGAAAACCTCAAAGATGACAGAAATTTAGTTTCAGTTGATGACAAAACAATATTAATCATTGAAGATGATGCTTCCTTTGCTGAAGTATTACTTCAGGTTGCTCATGACAACGGCTTCAAAGCCATCGTTGCTTACCAAGGTGAGACAGGCTATCAGTATGCCAAAAAATACAAACCAAAGGCAATCATTTTAGATATGAAATTACCTGGAATAGATGGCTGGACTGTTTTAAAATGGTTGAAAGAAGACAAAGAATTGCAGCATATTCCTGTACATGTAATGTCTGGGATGAACAGAGAAAAATTAGCCAAAGAAATGGGTGCTTTTGATTTCTTAATTAAACCTATTACCACGGATAAGTTAAAAAGTGCTTTTGAATCTATTGACGATCAAATTAATAAGGTATTTAAAAAAGTACTGATTTTAGAGGATGATGTCAGCCTTAATTATTCTATAAAAGAATTAATTCATAATTGTGATAGAAATGTGATTTGTGTTCAAGCGCACACCTTTAAAGAAGCAGAAAATATCTTGAAAAATGATGATATCGACTGTGCTATAATGGACATAGGATTGCCTGATTCTAAGAATATAGCACATATAGCTGCGCTAAGAAAAATTTCTAAGAATGATCAGATTAATATCATTGTTAATACGGGGCAATCGTTAACTGATGAGGAACAATTAGAATTACAAAACAGTGCAGACGGAGTTGTAATCAAAACAAGCAATGTTACGGAACGATTAAAAGACGAACTGTTATTGTTTTTAGACACTGTAGAGACATCCAACAAAAAGGTAAGTAAAACAGTCCAAAACTTGCTGGGAGGCGAAGTTCTTAAAGACAAAACCATTTTAATAGTTGATGACGATATCCGAAATATTTATGCACTTTCAAGTGCCTTAACAACAAAAGGGGCAACTATAGTAACAGCCTTTAATGGTATCGAAGCTTTAGAAGTATTGAAAAATAATGCAGCTATTGATATTGTATTGATGGATATCATGATGCCAGAGATGGATGGTTTTGAAGCAACACAAAAAATAAGAGAAAACCCAAAATGGAAGAACCTTCCCATTATTGCCCTTACGGCGAAGGCAATGAAAGGCGATCGTGAAGAAATTTTGAAAGCAGGTGCATCTGATTACCAATCAAAACCAATAGATATTCAACAACTTATTTCTTTAATTAGCATTTGGGTTTACAAATAGATGATAGAATTTAATGATTTAGAAGACATTGTTTTTTTAATAAAAAAACAATATGGCTATGACTTCGAAGGGTACTCAAGAGCATCTTTTCTTAGGCGTATCAATCGTTATATGGAATTATCAAAACTGAGTAGTATTGTTCACTTAAAAAATGAACTAATCAATAATCCTGAGAATTTCAATAGTTTTGTAAACGAAATAGTGGTGAATGTCAGCGAGTTTTTTAGAGATCCAGATTTTTTTAAAGCACTGCTTACACAGGTTTTTCCTTATTTAGAAAGTTACCCTAAAATTAATGTTTGGAGTGCCGGATGTTCTTTTGGAGAAGAAACCTACTCTTTAGCAATTCTTTTAAAAGAGGCAAATTTGCTGAGTAAATCAAGAATATATGCTACAGATATTAGTACTAATGCTCTGGATAAGTCTAAAAAAGGAATATATGCAGTAAAGGATTTTAAAGAATATTCAAATAATTATTTTTCTTGCGGAGGAAAAGAATCCTTGAATAATTACTTTGTTTCAGATGGACAAAAATCGATTATTAGCTCAGATTTGAAAAAAGACATTTTATTTTCTAGGCATAATTTAGTTACTGACGGTGTATTTAAAGAATGTCAGCTTATTTTATGTCGGAATGTTTTAATCTATTTTAATGAGGAATTACAAAATAAAGTACTCGAACTTTTTCACGAAAGTTTACCAGTATACGGCTTCTTAGCCCTTGGAAATAAAGAAACATTACGTTTTAGTTCCGTTCAAGATAAATTTAAAATTATAGATAGTAAGCAAAAAATTTACCAGAAAATAAAATAATATGAAAATGATTATTATTGGTGGTTCGGCGGGATCTTTTAATCTTATTATTTCAATTTTAAAAGAATTGGATAGAGAAATGACTGTTCCTATTGTAATTGTATTGCATAGATTAAAAAGTGCAAAGACAATTTTGGAGGATTATTTGCAATTTCAATCCCATTACATTGTGAAGGAAGCAGAAGACAAAGAATTTATTAAACCAGGTCACCTTTATACTGCTCCAGCTAATTATCATCTTTTATTAGATGAAAACCTTAGTTTTTCACTGGATGTATCAGAGGAAGTTAATTACAGTAGGCCTTCTATTGATGTTACTTTTGAATCATTTTCCTATGCTTTGAAGGAAAAATGCTGTGGAATTTTGCTGTCAGGAGCCAATCATGATGGAGCAGCAGGCTTAAAAATAATTGCAGAAAATGGTGGAGAAACCATCGTCCAAGATTACAATGAAGCTGAATTTCCATCTATGCCTCGCGCAGCAGTAGAATTATATAAAAATCATACAGTGTGTACACTAAACAATATTATTAAAAAAATGAATAATTATGCCAAATAAAAAACATACTCTCTTACTGATTGATGACAAGCCAGAAAATTTAATGGCTTTAAAGAGTATTCTTGATTTACCAGACAGAGAAATTATAAGTTGTCTATCAGGTAATGAAGCTTTGCAAGTGTTGCTGAAAAAGAAGGTTTCTTTAATATTAGTGGATGTGCAAATGCCTGAGATGGATGGGTATGAATTTGTTGAAATAATTAAAAGTCACCCTGATACGGTATTTATTCCTACCATCTTCGTCACGGCCATAAGTAATGAGCAGAAGTATCTGTCTAAAGCTTACGATCTAGGTGCCATCGATTTTTTATCGAAACCATTGAACACTGAAATAACGCGTAAGAAAGTAGAGTCTTTTTTAAAGATTTGGGATTATGACCAAGAACTCAAAAAATTAAATGAAACCCTTGCTCAAAAGAACGAAGAACTAGAACAGTTTGCTCATATTATCGCGCATGATTTAAAAACACCATTAGGAAACATTCAAACCTTAATTAACTTAATTGAAGAAGATCATATTCTTGATATAGATGGTGAAGTTGCTGACCTATTTGATATGGTAAAAACATCTTCAAAAAATATGTCTAAGTTAATTGAAGACTTGCTTTATTACAGTAAGAATGTGCAAGATAATGAAGGTAAGGAAGTAGTAAATATTGAAGATGCTCTTGACGCAGTTTTACAAATGATCAACCCATCTTCCAATGTTCTAATTGAAAAAATTAATTTGAATCATGATGTATTATTTCAACCTTTAGCTTTTCATCAAATTATTTCTAATATTGTTTCTAATGCGATTAAATACAATGATAAAGAAATTTTAAAAGTCCGCATTTATTTTGATAAGGAAAATGCTTCTTTATCGTTTCAAGATAATGGTCCAGGAATAGATGCAAAGTATCATGCTAAAATCTTTGAGATGTTTCAAACTTTAGGTAAAAGTTATAATGGAGAAAGCAGCACAGGGATTGGCCTTAATTTAGTTAAGAAATTAGTTGAACGAAATGATGTAACTATCGAGGTGTTTAATAATGCTGATGCAGGTTGTAATTTTGTGATTTCAAACCTAGAAATGACAAGTAATAATGCATCAATAGAGTTAAATTTAGTTTAAAAAATATTTGGCAAGCTCCATCATTCATTCTTGTTAAACTGAGCTTTCTTGACAAAAAAATAATACCTTTGCACTTTAAAAATTTATTAATTTTGTGGGTGATAATGGGGTTTGAAAAGTACTTTCAGTACAATTTAAGTGCTATAATCATTAAAAACAATTAAAAAATAATATATGTCAGACGATAAAAAAGTAATATTCTCAATGTCAAAATTGAGTAAAACCTACCAAGGAGCAGATAAACCAGTTCTTAAAAATATCTATTTGAGTTTCTTTTATGGAGCTAAAATTGGTATCCTAGGTTTAAATGGTTCAGGAAAATCTTCTCTATTAAAAATTATTGCTGGAGTAGATAAGAACTACCAAGGCGATGTGGTTTTTGCGCCAGGATACACTGTTGGATATTTAGAACAAGAACCAATTTTAGATGATAGTAAAACAGTTATCGAAATTGTTCGTGAAGGTGTTGCTGAAACGATGGCTGTATTAGAAGAGTATAACAAAATCAATGATTTGTTTGGTCTTCCAGAAAATTATGAAGATGCTGACAAGATGGACAAATTAATGGACCGTCAAGCAGCTTTACAAGATAAAATCGATGCGCTTGGTGCTTGGGAAATTGATACTAAGCTAGAAATTGCCATGGATGCCTTACGTACTCCAGATGGAGATACACCTATTAAAAACCTTTCTGGTGGAGAGCGTCGTCGTGTGGCTTTATGTCGTTTGTTATTGCAACAACCAGATGTATTGCTTTTAGATGAGCCAACCAATCACTTGGATGCAGAGAGTGTACTTTGGTTAGAGCAACATTTAGCGCAATATGTGGGTACAGTAATCGCTGTGACACACGATAGATACTTCTTAGATAATGTTGCAGGATGGATTCTTGAGTTAGATAGAGGAGAAGGGATTCCTTGGAAAGGAAATTATTCTTCTTGGTTGGATCAAAAGTCAAGCCGTATGGCATTAGAAGAAAAAGTAGCATCAAAACGTAGAAAAAACTTAGAACGTGAGTTGGACTGGGTTCGTCAAGGAGCCAAAGGACGTCAAACAAAACAAAAAGCACGTTTACAGAACTACGACAAATTGTTAAACGAAGATCAAAAAGCCTTAGATGAAAAATTAGAAATTTATATTCCTAATGGACCTCGTTTAGGTACGAACGTTATTGAAGCTAAGGGTGTTGCAAAAGCATTTGGAGAGAAATTATTATATGATAATTTAAACTTTACTTTGCCACAGGCTGGAATTGTTGGAATAATTGGACCCAATGGTGCAGGTAAATCTACGATTTTTAAAATGATAATGGGTGAAGAGAAACCTGATGCAGGTGAATTTACTATTGGAGAAACAGTGAAGATTGCTTATGTCGATCAAGCGCACTCTAATATTGATCCTAATAAATCAATATGGGAGAACTTTTGTGACGGACAGGAATTAATTATGATGGGTGGACGCCAAGTGAATTCTCGTGCTTATTTAAGCCGATTCAATTTTGGAGGTAGCGATCAAAATAAAAAAGTGTCTTCACTTTCTGGAGGAGAACGTAACCGTTTACACCTTGCAATGACCTTGAAAGAAGAAGGTAACGTATTGTTATTGGATGAGCCTACCAATGATTTGGACATTAATACACTACGTGCATTAGAAGAAGGATTGGATAATTTCGCAGGTTGTGCAGTTGTAATTTCTCACGACAGATGGTTCTTAGATAGAATTTGTACACATATTCTAGCTTTTGAAGGGAACTCTGAAGTGTACTACTTTGAAGGAGGATTCTCTGAATATGAAGAGAATAAGAAAAAACGTTTAGGTGGTGATTTAACGCCAAAACGTTTGAAATATAGAAAATTGATCAGAGGTTAATCTCTTGTTACTTTTATATAAAAAAGGATATCCGTACTGGATATCCTTTTTTTATTTCTTTTTCTTATCATTTTTCATCAAAAGTAACACAGTACTAATCAAAGCTATTACTACAAATCCAAAAACGAAAACAATGATTATTGAACCGTTATCCCAATTAAAAAGTGCTATATTTTTCATGATTTTTATTTTAAATCAAAAATAGAAATCGGCACGTACAATTTATATGATAAAAGTCATAAAGGACTGCAATTATAAAAACTTAGATTGTAATTCTGGAGTCGGAATCATACAGCTGTCTTTTTTGCCATACCAGCGGTAACGATTTCTGGCAACATAGTCATAAACCGCATTTGAAAAAGCAGTAGGTAACACTTTAAAAATGGAAAGCAAACGGATGCTTCCATCTAAATAACTAGCGATTTTTAAAGCTGCCTCCGACTTATAATAATAAGCAATTCCGGGTTCGTAGAGAATAATACTGTCAACTTTGGAGTCATCCATCCCAATATGTTTGGTGATTTCTTGTCCTACATCCGACTGTAAAGCTACAAAACGAAATAGGTCCTTGCTGTCATGTTTGATTACAAATTGAACAGCAGTATTACACAGGTTGCAAATACCATCAAAAAGAATAATTTTTTTATTTTCGGGTAGTTTTTGCATACTATATATTATTTCTTCTTCATTGCTTCTACTAATTCTAGTTCGTCCATGCTAACTTTTGAAGTAAACATACCATAATTTACTGTAGCTTTATTCTTTTCGATGGCGTCAATTGTTCCTACCGCTTTACCATCCAGCATACGCACACGATCACCTAAACGGATGATGGCTTTAGGTTTTTCAATTACAGGTTTAAGTTTTTTCTCTTTTTTCTCCTTGCGTATTTCTTCCACAATCACTTCGGCTTCTTTGATTATTTCCTTTTTCTTAGCAACTATCGCTTTAACTTCTTTTGGAGTAGCTTTTTTACGTTTAGAATTTTCTATTTCGACAATTTTCAAAAATTCCCCAATCAGGTCTTTTTTGTTTTTATTGTTAAAATACTTGTTAGCCAAGTCTTCTACTTTTTGACCTATATAAATCGTTTTTTGATTGCTATCATACAATTCTTGATAGCTTTCTAATTTTTGCTTGATTTTGGTATTGATGTTTTCCATCTTTTTACCTTCTTCACGCGCTTTGGTTTCTTCTTCTTTTAATGTTTGCGAAGTTTTTTCCATCTTGGAGCGTTCTTTTTGAAGCGTAGCAATGGTTTTATCAAATCGAACTTTACCCACTTCAATTTTCTTCTTCGCGCGATTGATTAAACTAAACGGAATTCCGTTTTTCAGTGCCACTTCAAAAGTAAAAGAACTTCCTGCTTGACCCAGGACTAATTTGTACATAGGCTCTAATGTTTTTTCGTCAAAAAGCATGTTGGCATTAGTAGCAAAAGGCAGTTCATTGGCTAATATTTTAAGGTTGGAGTAGTGTGTCGTAATAATTCCAAATGCTTCTCTGTGATAGAACTCTTCTAAGAAAATCTCTGCAAGTGCACCTCCTAATTCAGGATCAGAACCCGTACCAAATTCATCAATTAAAAACATGGTTTTAGCATTACACTTCTTTAAAAAGTAGTTCATGTTCTTGAGTCGGTAACTGTATGTACTGAGATGATTTTCAATAGATTGATTATCTCCGATATCTGTAAGTATCCTGTCAAATAAAAATGTTTCTGAGCGTTCGTGCACGGGAATTAACATTCCGGATTGCAGCATCAATTGTAGTAAACCAACCGTTTTTAAAGAGATGGTTTTACCACCTGCATTAGGTCCAGAAATAACGATGATGCGGTTTTCTTGTTGCAACTCTATAGTTTGTGGATGCGTTATTTCCTTTTTTTGCTTGTTGTTCAAATACAAAATAGGGTGGTAGGCATCTCTAAAATACAAACGACGATTATCTGTTATTTGAGGTAATATTCCGTTAATGCGGTTGGCATATTTGGCTTTAGCAGCAACAACATCGATATCACTTAAAAATTCTTGATATTCAATTAATAGAGGTAAGAAAGGTCGAATGGTATTTGATAATTGCTTTAATATTCTAGTAATTTCCTCTGTTTCTTCGTACTCTAGATTACTTAATTCGCGAGAATATTTTAAAGTCGCTTCTGGCTCTATATAAGCGATACTTCCTGTTTTAGAACTTCCTAAAATGGAACCTTTCACTTTACGACGGTACATAGCTAAAACAGCCAAAACACGACGATTTTGAACGAAACTTTCTTTGATGTCGTCCAAATAACCCAAACTATTGTATTGCGTCAATGCCGAACCAAAACTTTGATTAACCTTCCCGCGCACAGCATTCATATTCCTACGAATGTCTTGTAACATTGGGGAAGCACTATCTTTTATCTCACCGTATTTATCAACGATAACATCAATTTGTGTAACGATATCTTTGGTTAATTCAACTTGACTCGCTCTTGCATTTAAGTAGGGATAATAATCATCAAATTTCTTAAAGTAATTCAATAAAAAATTCACTGTAGCCGAAAGTGTGGCAATTTTTCGAAAACTGCCCACTTCTAAAAAACTGTCTTCTATGGCAAGAAATTTAATCTCATGTGTGATAGCGTCAAAACCGTGATTTGGTATCGCGTTGTTATTTTCAAATGAGGAAACATATTCAGAGGTTTGCATCAAAGCATCCATCAAGCTCTCTTTATCTCTAAACGGCGTGATTTCTAATGCTTTTTGTTTGCCTAATTCAGTATTACATATTGTCGAAATGGTTTCGAGAACAGTTGGAAATTGTAAATCTTGTAATGTTTTATCGGTAATAGATATCATTCTTTATTGTAAGTTGTAAAGCTGCAAAGTTACAAAGAATCCATGTTAAATTTAGCAATAGTTTTATTGCCCTTTTTTAGCTGATTTATAGGATTATTATATGGTCGCTCGGAATTTCATTCTTATATTTGAGGTTCATTTTACAACAACAGCACCATAATGAATTCCTCCTTATTTTATAGTCTTTTACGAAAAAAATTTCCTTTTAGCCCGACGTATAATCAGGATATCTTTTTTCAAAAGATTGCCGTCTTCCTTACTGATACGCACAATGACACCATCTTTGTATTAAAAGGATATGCAGGTACGGGTAAAACTACGGTGATTTCGACGATTGTAAACAACCTAATGGAGCTTAATAAAAAATATGTGTTATTAGCACCTACGGGGCGAGCAGCAAAAGTAATTGCTAATTATTCTGAAAAACCAGCCTTTACTATTCATAAAAAGATATATTTCCCTAAGAAGTCATCGGGTGGAGGTGTGTCCTTTACTCTGCAACAAAACAAGCATAAAAACACGATCTTTATTGTAGATGAAGCTTCTATGATATCCGACGCTAATTCAGATTCAAAACTATACGAAAATGGCTCATTATTGGATGATTTGATTTCGTATGTTTATTCTGGAACAAATTGTAAAATGATTTTACTTGGAGATACAGCGCAGCTACCTCCTGTCAATTTGGATATAAGTCCAGCTTTGGATATTCAAACTTTGGGACTGCACTATAACAAAGAAATTGAGCATATTGAGTTAGATGAAGTAATGCGACAAGAAGAGAGCTCAGGTATTTTGTACAATGCTACAGAATTACGTGAATTACTAAAGGATTCTTTTATTACTGATTTTCAATTTGATGTTAAGAAATTCAAAGACATCATTCGGTTAACAGATGGATATGATATTCAAGATGCCATAAATTCAGCTTACAGTAATTATAGCATCGAGGACACTGCGTTTATCGTTCGATCTAATAAAAGAGCCAATCAATACAATGAACAAATCAGAACTAAAATTTTAGATAAAGAAAGCGAACTTTCCACTGGAGATTTCCTGATGGTTGTAAAAAACAACTATTTTTGGTTGAAAGATTCGGATGAAGCTGGTTTTATTGCCAATGGAGATATTATTGAAATACTCGAAATCTTTAAAATTCAGGAACTGTACGGTTTTAAATTTGCTAAAGTTAAAATAAGAATGGTCGATTATCCAAAACAAATGCCATTTGAAACTGTGTTGTTATTAGATACTATTAAAAGTGAGTCTCCATCATTGACTTATGAAGAGTCTAACAGGCTGTATGAGGAAGTAATGAAAGATTACGAAAGTGAAACGACCAAATATAAGAAGTTCCAGAAAGTAAAAGCAAATGAGTATTTTAATGGATTGCAGGTGAAGTTTTCTTATGCAATTACCTGTCATAAATCACAGGGTGGGCAGTGGAACACTGTTTTTGTAGAACAACCGTATTTACCCAATGGTATTGATCGCGATTATATAAGATGGCTGTATACCGCAATGACACGAGCAAAAAACAAACTGTATTTAATTGGATTTAAAGATGAAAGTTTTGTAGAATAAGTTCAAGTATTTTAAATAAAAAAAGATTGAGATGAAAATGCAGTATGCTTATTATTTCAAAATTTACAATTAATTTAGCACTTTCTCAAAAGGATAATAAAATGAAAATAATAGCAGTAATTCCCGCACGGTACGCATCCACACGATTTCCAGCCAAATTAATGCAAGATTTGGGAGGTAAAACAGTGATTTTAAGAACTTATGAAGCCGCTATCAACACCGATTTATTTAATGATGTATTTGTAGTTACTGATTCAGACTTAATTTATGACGAAATTGTTTCTCATGGTGGTAAAGCGATTCGAAGTATAAAAGAACACGAGTCGGGTAGTGATCGAATTGCCGAAGCAGTTGAAAATTTAGAGGTAGATATTGTAGTGAATGTACAAGGAGACGAACCTTTTATTGATGCGGCACCACTGAAAAAAGTGATTGAAGTCTTTAAAAATGATTTGGATAAAAAGGTAGATTTGGCTTCCTTGATGCGCGAAATCAGTAATGAAGAGGAAATATATAACCCTAACAACGTAAAGGTAGTTACGGATCAAAATAATTTTGCGTTGTATTTCTCAAGGTCGGTAATCCCATTTCCAAGAGAAAAAAATGTAGGAGTGCGTTATATGCAGCACATTGGAATTTATGCCTTTAGAAAACAAGCTTTATTAGATTTTTATAACTTGCCAATGATGACATTAGAAGCATCTGAAAAGTTAGAACAGTTACGCTACTTAGAATTTGGAAAAAGAATAAAAATGCTTGAAACCACTCATGTTGGTATTGGAATTGATACTTTAGAAGACTTAGAGAAAGCACGAAAAATGCTGTAATTAGCCTTCATTGTCAGGATCAAAATAGCCTTTTGATTTAATTTTGGTAGAGAAAAAATTTAAAAACAATACTACGTACATCAGTACTAAAAGTGATTGCATGCTTACCAAAAATTTCCCAAAAGGTTTAACTGGATAGTAATCCCCAAAACCGATTGTCGAGGAGGTTACAGTACTAAAATAAATAGCATCAAACCAGTGTTCAAAAGGCCTGTTTAAGTAGTTTTGACAAGAATACAGTACTGCAAAAGCAAAAACCATTTCTAGATAATTGAAAAAGAGTAGTAGCATTGATCTTTTGTAAGAACGTGGTTTGGAGAACAAGTCTGAGGCAAAAATTAAGGTTGGAATATAGAATACAGTTTCCAGCATTACATAAACCATTACACCTAAAATAAATTGGTTGTCCTGCCATCCATTGATTATAATAAGTAAAGGCAAGGCCACCTTGAATAGAACATAAAAATCTAAAGCCAAATCCTCATATTGTGGTCCTTTTTTTGAAGCTAAATATTTAATATAGATTCCAGGAAAAAATAATTGAGAGGAGGAAAGAAAGAGGCGTACAATTTTTTCTATTCCATTATCGTCCTGATGATCGTTATTCCAAATGGCTTGAATGTTTTGAATTCTTCTTTGAATAGGATTGAATTTTGGCTGTTCCATTTGAGCAACATTTCCTAAAAGTAGTTTTCTTACTGTCTTTTTCATCCAATTATAGTTTTGCTATTCTCCTCGAAAGTACAAATAATTAATTTAGAATTTTCCAATTTAAGAGGAGTTACAAAAAAAGAAATGCTCCATCACAATTGATGAAGCATTCTCATTAACAATAATTAACTAAATAAACAATGATATTATAACTAATAACTCAATCCAAAACCAAACGGGTACAATGGATCTTTTGAGTCAAATGGAACATCTTCTTTTTGATTCCTTACAGCCTCCATCGACGACGGTAGTTCAAATGGTAATTTACCTTCTGGTTTTGCAATGCCAAAGACAACATCCATTAAAGCGGCATCACTCGCTCCATAGTTGGCTAAAACTGCTTTTGCTGCACTATTTATTTCGGGAAAAACGGCAGGACGATCTAAATAAATATCAATAATTGTTGGAACTTTTTTGCAAATATCAAGTACGTCCTCGAGGTCTTTACCTTTAAAATCCAGGTCACCATGATGAAAACCTTTAGCAAATGGATTGTCAGTTTCTAAGGGAACCCAAGGTGTCTCTAATCGAACAATGGCAATGTCTGCTTGCTCAGGAAGTGCTACTACAACACCGTATTTGTAGGCTACAGTTACATCAATATTTTTTACATATATTTTTAATTTTGAAGCAGTTGATAATGGTAGATTGAGGTCATTTTTTAATAAGGTCATTGAACGCCGTTGTGTCGCTTCTCCTAATTTTTTAAACTCAGAATTACCCACAATTTTAGTAGCTTGTTCAATATCAACATAAGGATTGTCAAATAATCCTAGTGTAAATTTTTGGCGTAACAACCTTCGCACTGATGTGTTAATGCGAGATTCTTTAATTTGTCCCTCCTTTACTAAAGCGACAATGTATTCAGGACAATTCTCACCTCCAAACTGATCACAACCAGCTTCAATAATTTTTTTAACACGTTGTTTTTCACTAAGATTTTCCACACCCCAAGCACGTGCAGGCCATACAACTGCTCCCATATGCGTATCAGTTATTAATCCCCAATCTGTACATACCACTCCATCATATTTGTATTTGCCACGTAATAATGTGGTTATAATATCTTTATTATATGAAAAACCCACATTTTCTGAAGTTTGATCAACTGGAACGCCATAATAGGGCATAATAGAAGCAGTATGGGCTTCAAAAGCCGCTTCGAATGGAATTAAATGATAGTCAAAATTATTCCCAGGATAGACCTGTCCTTTATGATACTGAAAATGGGGATCCAAACCTTCATTTTGTGGTCCGCCACCAGAAAAATGTTTAGTCATTGTAGCGACACTGTTAACACCTAATTGTTCTCCTTGAAATCCTAAAATATATGCCTTAATCATTCTAGCAGCTAGTGTAGCATCTTCACCAAAAGTCCCACTAACACGTGGCCAGCGTGGTTCTGTAGCTAGGTCAGCCATCGGGTGTAATGCCTCACGTATGCCTACTGCTAAGTATTCTTGACGAGCAATATCTCCAAATTGTTGCATCAACGCAGCATCATTTATTGCAGCAAAACCTAACTGTTCAGGCCATTGTGAAAAACCATTGGCTTGCATAGCAAAAATATTGTTACTAAAGTAATGACGAGGATCTGATGCAATAGTTACAGGAATCCCTAACCGGGTCTCTTCGGCTACTTTTTGAATGGCGTTGTAACCCATCGCAATTTCTTTTACTTCTGGAGCTTGCCAGTAATTAAAATGATTCATGTTTTTACCAACTATTAATTCGCGAGCGGTAGGCAACTTTGCTGCAAATCCGGTAGCTCCTTCTTTTTTGTCTATAGTCCCATCCGCATTTATTAAGGTACCGTTGATGAACATCATCCCTGCTTTTTCTTCTAATGTCATCAAAGAAATCAAATTATCAATTCTTTTTTCGATAGGAAGACTACTATCTTCATACGGATCCATTTTTCCACTTTTATTGAGATCACGATATTTTGTAGGGGGTATAAACGAGAATAAAGCCATGCTTGTAACAATGCTAAGTGTTACTGTGGCTTTCTTAATTTTGGAAGTTTCCATAAATAAACAATTAAAAGGTTAATGGTAGTTCTAATAACTATTGTGTTATTATGACGCAATGTACATTTAATTTATTATTGGAACAAAAAAAGATTCTAATTTTTGTCGAATATGTAATTGAAAATCAATATGTTTTCTCTACAATAATTAATTCATTATGACTTTCCACTCTTGGAATCGCTTTGACTTTATACTGACTTGCATCAAAACTAGAAATGTAATTCTTATTCCTAAGATTTTGTTTTTTATTTAAAAGCATAGTATTAAATAATACAACTCCCTTTCGATTCAATAAAAAGCAAATGCGGTTGATAAAGAAGTTTTCAAATAGAAAATTAGGCATAGTAGTATCCTGGAAAACATCAATAATAATTAGATCATATTTATCTTTCGTTTTTAAAATAAATTCAAAAGCGTCGTCTATAATAATTTCTAACTGCTGGATTTCGTTTAATTTAAAATAGTCGTTAGCTAATGTGATAATTTCCGGATCTATTTCTACACCCGTGATCTTTTGCTTATAATTAACTTCGTCTACCAATGTTTTCACGACACTTCCTCCAGCGACACCTAGTAGCAAAATATGATTCATTTTTACGATTCTATCAAAGCCAATATTTTTCAAACCCAATCGTAGAATACGCTGTAGGCTTCCATAAGAATAATTGGTGTTTTCAGAATCTATTACTAATTCACCATTTGCCCAAGTAACTTCAATTGATTTACTCAAGGCCGATTTGACCGAATGAATTTTTATAGGAATAAAGTAGCTTAGTATTTTTTTTAGCATCAAACGCAGTTTTTATCAAAAATAAGTTTTAAATCATTTATTTTGCAACAAATAGAACAACAATGAAGAAAGAATTTTACAAATGGATATTTTTTAAACTGATGGGTTGGAAAATTCAAGGCTCCATTGATCCCAAAATTAAAAAATGTGTAATGATGGTTATGCCTCATACAAGCGCGCATGATTTTTACTTGGGTATTTTTACAAGAGGAATTACAGGACTAGAAATGAACTGGGTGGGAAAAAAAGAGTTATTTCAATTTCCTTTAGGATATTATTTCAAATATATGGGTGGCGAACCGTTAGATCGCAGTGGTGGTTTAAATAAGGTAGACTCTATTGCTGCTATTTTTGAGCGAAGAGAAGTTTTTAGACTGGCTGTAGCACCTGAAGGAACACGAAAAAAAGTAGATACGTTAAAAACAGGATTTTACTACATCGCTTTAAAAGCAAATGTTCCCATTATTCCTGTGGCTTTTGATTTTGGTAGAAAAACAGTTTATCTAGGTTTGCCGCTTATGCCATCTGGTGATATAGATCGAGACCTAGCGCAGTTAAAAAAGCATTACATAGGTGTATTAGGCAAGGTACCCGAAAAAGGATTCGAAGTATAAAAGTAAATTAAAGAAACAGTTCGTTTCTTTTTTTTTTAGAAAAGACGAACTGTTTTATTTTGAATTAAAAACCTTGAATGTACCATCCTTATAAAAAAAGACAATTTTTTCTATATCCCCAGTAGTTGTTTCGTTTAGCAAATGATTTAGTTTGTTACTAGTTTCTCTTTGACCAGCTTCCATTGCAATACTATTGTTATCTGTAAATAAATCTTGAACTGATTCTGGTTCTACTTTTGGAGCTGTAAAAGGTACAGTCGTTTTGTGTTCTACATTGATAGTCTCCTGGCTACTTATATCTGTCGTTTTTGGAAAACTACCTTTTCCATTTAAGATCCAGTACAAATCCACTTCCGGATAAACTTCTAAAATTTTAAGTATAAAGTCTAAGCTCGGTTTGTTTCTTCCAGAAAGGAGGTGGGACAAACTAGAACGTTGCACACCAATTTTATCTGCAAAGGAAGAGGCATTAATACTGAAATAATCCAAAATTATCTCGAGACGCTTTATAAAATCCTCAGTGTTTACCATTGTAAATTACGTTTAAAACAAAACTATTTACAAATGTAATTAAAAAGCAATAGACATACAATTTTACAACTGTAAAAAGCAGATAAACCGCCTAAAAGGCTAAATTATTACTTTAATAAATATAATGTAAGTACCTGATTAATAATTTATAAAATCGAAAAACAAATAGCGATAACATTTGTTACTTATTTACTAATCCCAAAGTAATTAAAGTGTACTTTTACTGTTTACAATTCTAAAAAGCACACTAAACATCTTGTTTACATTTGTAAAAATAAAGATGTTTACTTTTGTAAATTAAATAATTAGTTATGAATTTAGAACAATTGTTCCTTGAAAATAAAGAGCAATCAATAGCGGGTAGATATCTTACCATAGATGATATAGAACCTTTATTAGAAAAATTAAATACCAATAATCAACTTTCTGTTATTGGAAAGTCAGTTCAAGGCAGGACTATTTATAAGTATCAAATAGGAACTGGGAAAGTAAGAATTTTGCTTTGGTCTCAAATGCACGGAAATGAAAGTACAACCACTAAGGCGCTGTTTGACTTTTTAAATGTTCTGACTAATCATTCTGAATTAGCGAAAGAATTATTGTCAAAATTTACGTTTTGCGCCATTCCTATGCTGAATCCTGATGGAGCTGTCCTGTATACACGTGCGAATGCTAATTTGATAGATTTAAACCGCGACTCTCAGGATTTGACACAGCCAGAAAGTATTGTATTAAGAGCTACTTTTGATACGTTCCAACCAGATTATAGTTTTAACCTTCATGATCAGCGCACTATTTTTGGTGTAGGAAACACAGGTAAGTCGGCAACGGTATCCTTTTTAGCGCCATCTTATAATGAAGAGCGGGAGGTAAATGAATCTCGATTAAAAGCCATTCATCTCATTAGTAGCATAAATGAGGTCTTACAACAGTACATTCCTGAGCAAGTGGCTAGGTTTGATGATTCATTTAATATCAATTGTATTGGAGATACTTTTCAGTATTTAGGTTCCTCTACATTACTGTTTGAGGCAGGGCATTTTCCAGGTGATTATCAGCGTGAAGAAACAAGGAAATTTATATTTTTCGCATTAATTTCAAGTTTTATTGCACTTAACGAAAACGATATAGTTAGCAATGGAATTGACAAATATTTGAATATTCCTCAGAATAAAGCTGTTTTTTATGATTTTATATATAAAAATGTCAGAATAAATTATGATGGTATTGAAAAAATAACGAATTTTGCTGCGCAATACAAAGAAGAGTTAATTGATAATAATGTAACATTTAACGCTTATATAGTAGAAATTGGCAATTTGGACGGTTATTTTGGACACATAGAGTACGATGCAAAAGAAGCGCTGTATACAGATGAGCAAGATAACATTCCGAAATTAAATCAAAAAGCTGATTTTTATTTAAATAACAGCATTGAATTTGTTAATGGATTGATAAAAAAATAATTTTTTATATCTTTTTGTTGTTTTTATGTATATTTTTACACTTTGTTTTAGCGAATAATAATATTAATTAAAGAAATATGAGTAAGTTCCGTTTAGATGAAGTAGATCATCAAATTTTAGATATGTTGATTGACAACACAAGAGTTCCATTTACAGATATTGCAAAAAAATTATTGATTTCTGCAGGTACTGTTCACGTGAGAGTTAAAAAGATGGAGGATGCTGGTATTATCATGGGTTCATCTTTGGTGCTTGATTATGATAAATTAGGGTATTCTTTTATCGCTTATGTAGGAGTCTTTCTAAACAATACATCACAAACTAAATTTGTTTTGCAACGTATTAACGAAATTCCATTCGTAACTGTGGCTTCTGTTACTACAGGGAAGTTTAATATATTTTGTAAAATTAGAGCAAAAGATACTAAGCATGCTAAAGATGTAATTTTTATGATTGATGATATTGATGGTGTTTATAGAACAGAAACTATGATTTCACTTGAGGAAAGTATCAATGATAAGAAGCGTTTAATGCATACTATTTTTAAAAATATGTAATACAAACTTGAACGCTATATTTTAAATATAACCTCAAGTTAGTTCTTGGGGTTATTTTTTTATAACTATTTTCTACTTAAACCAACCAACTATAACAAATTATGTACACGCTTCCAAAAATTGAGCGTTTTAACCAAAACGTGTTGTCCAAATACAATATTTATAATAGTGTATTTATTACTTTGCCTTTCGATTCGATAGATAATACAGGAGTGTTATTGCCTTTATTTACAGAGGTTTGCGAGTCAGGTTTTAAGAAACAAGAAACTCCTAAAGAAATCATCGATTTTTTCTCTGAGAAATACCTTCATAGTACAGTAGAAGAGGATCAAATAGATTTAATGTTCCGTTTTATTCAGTATATCGAACGCCAAATTGTATTGTTTGATGCTGTTGAAGATGCTGCCTTTCCAATTGTTAATAATATGGAAGGTAGAGGTTCTTTGCGTGATATAAAAGAGAAAGCGGATGCCAAAGGAAAGAAACAGGAACTGATTGAGTTTCTGGAAAACTTTAACGTTAGAACAGTATTAACAGCGCATCCTACACAGTTTTATCCCGGAGCAGTATTGGGGATTATTAACGACTTGACTGAAGCTATTCGTGATAATAAATTATTGAATATAAAACGTTTGTTAGCGCAGCTGGGAAAAACGCCTTTTATTAAAAATGAAAAGCCTAACCCTTTTGATGAAGCGGTTAGTTTAATTTGGTATCTGGAGAATGTTTTTTACCATACTTCTGGAGATATGGTTCATTACCTTCAAAAAAATGTCTTTAAAGGAGATCCGATAAAGAATCCAATTATCAATCTGGGTTTTTGGCCAGGAGGTGATCGTGATGGAAATCCCTACGTGACTACAGAGATAACTTTAAAAGTTGCAGAGCGTTTGCGAACTTCAATTTTAAAGTGTTATTATATCGAAATGCGAAATCTTAAAAGGAAGCTAACTTTCTTTAATGTAGATGTTTTAGTAACTGAACTTGAACAAAAACTTTACCGTTCTGTGTTCTATTCTAAAGGTGAAATATACATCACATTAGAAGAATTTAAAGCGCAGTTAAATAAGATAAAAGCGATAGTTATTGAGCAGCATCAGTCGTTGTATTTAGATGATTTAGAAGCACTTTTAATTAAAGTAAACTTATTTGGTTTTCATTTTGCAACTTTAGATATTCGTCAAAATAGTAGAATTCATGACGCTGTTTTTAAAGATGTTTATGACTTCTACCGAAATTCAGGTACTAATATTTTTCCAGAAAACTATTATGAGTTAACAGAAGAACAAAAATTTGAAGTACTTTCAAAAGTAGAAGGGAATCTAGATCCGAAAGATTTTGAAAACGAAATCACCAGATCTACAATTGAATCTATTCAGGCAATTAAAGTAATTCAAGAAAACAACGGAGAGGCTGGAGCCAATCGTTATATAATAAGCAACAACGAGAGTGCGCTAAATGTAATGGAAACTTTTGCCTTAATTCGTTTGAGTAACTGGGAAGAACCTACGGTTGATGTGGTTCCATTATTTGAATCAGTCGAAGATTTATTGAATGCACATAATATTATGGAGCAATTGTATACGAATCCTATGTATTCAAAGCATTTAGTAGATAGAGGAATGAAACAAACCATAATGCTTGGTTTCTCTGATGGTACTAAAGATGGTGGTTATTTGATGGCAAACTGGAGTATTTTTAAAGCCAAAGAAGCGCTTACCGATATGTCTAGAAAATATGGTATTAATGTCATCTTCTTTGATGGTCGCGGTGGACCGCCAGCTAGAGGTGGAGGTAAGACGCATAAATTCTACGCTTCTTTAGGACCAACTATCGAAAATAAAGAGATTCAAATCACAGTACAAGGTCAAACTATTAGTTCTAATTTTGGAACATTGGATTCTTGCCGTTATAATTTAGAAAATTTACTGAGTGCCGGTGTTACCAATCAGGTTTTTAGCAAAAATAAAAATGAGTTTTCTGAAAATGAGAAGGAAGTGATGGGACAGTTAGCTGACTTAGGGTATAAAAAGTACTTAAGTTTTAAAAATCATCCAAAATTCATCCCGTACTTAGAACAAATGAGTACTTTGAAATATTATGCAAAGACCAACATTGGAAGCCGTCCTTCTAAAAGAAGTAAATCGGCCCAATTAGATTTTGCTGATTTGAGAGCAATTCCATTCGTAGGTTCTTGGAGTCAATTAAAGCAAAATGTTCCTGGATTTTTTGGTGTGGGTACGGCATTAAAATATTTTGAAGAAGCAGGTGAATGGGATCGTGTTCAGGATTTATACGATAACTCATTATTTTTTAAAACGCTTTTAGAAAACAGTATGATGTCTTTGGCTAAGTCGTTTTTTCCACTTACAGCATACATGAAAAATGATCCTGAATTTGGGGAGTTTTGGCTTATCATCTACAATGAATTTTTAGAAACGAAACGTCTCTTATTGAAAATAGCAGGGCATAAGGAGTTGATGGAAAATTATCCTGATGGTAAAGCTTCTATTCAAATTAGAGAACGTATTGTATTGCCATTGTTGACAATACAACAATATGCTTTATTAAGGATAAACGAATTAAATAAAGCTGCAGTTCCGGATGAAAACTTAATCAAGGTGTATGAGAAATTAGTAATGCGCTCTTTATTTGGAAATACAAACGCTAGTAGAAACTCTGCTTAATTCTTTATTATATGACATCAAATGACTTGGCAAATAATGAATTTGCTCCTTTTTATGCAGGATATATTGCTGCCGCTGATACTGATAATGCAAATGAAGAATTAGAAATTTGCCTGCATGACTTTATACGATTTGTACAAAATATCCCAATGGACAAATTTGATTATCGCTATGCTGAAGGAAAATGGACAATAAAAGATATTATTCAGCATCTAATAGATTCTGAACGCATTTTCTCCTATCGTGCTTTGAGAATTTCAAGAAATGATAAAACAGCTTTGCCTGGTTTTGAAGAAAATGATTATGTAGCTAATACGAATGCAAATGGCAGAAACTTACAAAGTTTATTGACTGAACTTGCCGTAGTAAGACAATCAACGCTATCATTATTTAAAAGTTTTACAGAGGAACAATTGCTGAGAATAGGAGTAGCGTCGAATAGTACAGTTTCTGTGCGAGCAATAGGATTTATCATTATTGGTCATCAAAAACACCACCAAAGAATTTTTCAAGAAAGGTATTTATAAGTTAATCTAAAAATGCCGACCATAATTTTAATTTATTTTCGAAAGACATGGTATTGGCAGGGCTAGTAGAAGGCATTACGTAATAAGTGATGCCTTCTATTTGTCCAAATTTTTTGATAAAATAGCGATGACTCTCTTTTCCATTAAAGACTATTTTATTAATAGCGGGATATTCTTGAAATAAAGTTTCAAAATCATTTACCTCATGGTTTTTTATATGAATATCTAAACTGCCTTTTCTCTCACAATTTTTTAAAACATCCCACAATCCTATATTGTTTTCTTGCAAAAGCTTTATTTTTTCCTCAAACAATTCTGAAACAGGTACATTACCTAAAAGAGCATGCATAATTGGCCAGAAATGGTTTCTTTTATGAGCATAGTATTCTTGTTTTTCTAATGAAGCAATTCCAGGCATCGTACCTAAAATTACTATCTTAGTACTTGCATTTATATATGGAGTAAAGGATTTGATCATAACAATTTTAATTTAAATTTTCCTTTTCAATTATCGCTAATGCTAAACGTATTTTGTCATAAGCCATTTTTTGGTCAAAAAAATCATAGTATGGCTTTAGCGTTGATGGACTATCTAATTTTGTTTTAGCAACTACTATTTCTTTTACCTCTTCGTTACTTACAAACAGTTTTAAATCAATCGGCGCACCATCTAAATATAACTTTGCAAAGTGTGACATAATTGTGCCTAAGCCTAATTTTCTTTTTATCGAAATTTCATTAGGATTAAGTCCGTTATTATACATTGCTAACGTTTCTTTATATGTACTAGCCTCTTTTTTGGGTCTGACACTTTTGTTTTTTTGGAAATCGATTATTGCTTTAATAAAAGCATCTCCGTATTTTTCTAATTTGGCTTTCCCTACACCATCAATAGCGATAAACTCGTCATCACTCATGGGTCTCAGTGTTTCCATTTGGCGTAAAGCCGCATCACTGAAAATAACATAGGCAGGCACTTCTTCTTTTTTAGAAATATCGTAGCGCAATTTTCTTAGGGTTTCAAAAAGAGAATTTACTATTGATTTGGCCTTAATTTCTTTAGCAACTGCTTTTTCGGCCGCTGTTTTTTGTACAGTAATTAACTGTACTTTGTCTCCTTCAAATAAAACTTCGCGAGCTAAAGACGTTAATTTTATCTTATTTTGTTGATGAAATGCGATCTCACAATATCCTTGATTAATTAATTGGATGATGTATTGATTCCAGTCATGCCAAGAAACATCACTACCTACACCATAGGTTTTAAGATTTTGATATTCATTTTCAAAAATATAAGCATTTTTAGAACCTCTTAAAAAGTCTACAATAACAGCCAGTGGTTCAGCTTCTTTTAAGCGAATGATTGCTGACAATGCTTTTTGAGCCAGTATGGTTCCATCAAAAAAGGCGGGAGGATTTTTACAAATATCGCAATTACCACAGTTTGATGTCACTAATTCGCCAAAGTAGGATAATAAAATTTTTCTGCGACAACTCAATGCATCTGCATATTGTTTCATGCGTTCCAGTTTTGCTAACTGCACATCAGCATTTAAGCCTTGAGAGGCAAACTTTTGTAACTGAATCAGGTCACCGTAACTTTCAAACAAAATTGTTTCAGAGGGGAGACCATCCCTTCCAGCGCGACCAATCTCTTGGTAGTATCCTTCGATATTTTTAGGTAAATTATAATGAATGACCCATCGAACGTTAGATTTATCAATCCCCATACCAAAAGCAATCGTAGCGCAAACCACCTGACATTCGTCGTTTATAAAATCATCTTGGGTTTGTGATCGTGTAGTAACATCTAAGCCCGCGTGGTAAGCTTTTGCATTTACACCTACTTTTTGCAGTTTTGTAGCTAGTTCTTCGGTTGTTTTTCGGCTTAAGCAATAAATTATCCCAGAATCATTGGGTTTTAAATTAATGAAATCTATAATTTGTTTTACTCTGTCTATAGCAGGTCGTACTTCTAAACTTAAATTTTTTCTATCGAAAGAAGAAATATAGGTTTGCGGATTCTTTAGATTTAATTGTTTACTGATATCCCTACGAGTTGCTTTGTCAGCGGTAGCTGTTAATGCTAAAATGGGAGTAGAAGGGAAGCGATTTTTTAAATAACCCAAATTAGTGTAAGCGGGTCTAAAGTCATGTCCCCAGGAAGAAATACAATGTGCTTCATCAATAGCAATTAAACTTACAGTAATCTGATTAAAGACATTTTCCAAATAAGACAAACTTTCTGGAGCAACGTAAACAAGCTTTATTTTGTTGTCATTTAGATCTTGGATATGTGCATTTTGTTCTGCTTCCGATTGTGAACTGTTGATATAACAAGCTTCGATTCCATTAGCTCTTAAACTGTCCACTTGATCTTTCATCAATGCTATTAATGGTGAGATTACAATTGTTATTCCAGGAAATAACAAAGCAGGTAGCTGAAAACAGATTGATTTTCCACCACCCGTGGGCATGATTGCTAAGGTATCTTGTTTGGAAAGTACAGTATTAATTATGGCTTCCTGGTTGGTGCGAAATTTTTCAAAACCAAAATTATCTTTAAGTGTATCGTGTAATTGCTGGGATGTAATCATATATAGCAGTGCAGCTGTAGCGTTTTAATAAGTATTGCGTAGACGTCATAAAAAAAGGAACTCAAAAAAAAGAGTTCCTTTATTATTTTATAATGAATTAATCTTCATCGTCGTCGTCGTCATCTTCATCAGAATAATCTTTTTTATCTGAGTCTTCATCATCTTCATCATCAATATCTGGTTTGTCCAGATTATCATCATCGTCGTCATCGTCATCATCATCATCTAAATCAAGTCCTTTGATAGGAATGATTGGTTCAATAACGTCATCGATTTCATCATCATCATCATGATTTTCAATTCGATCAGCTAATTTCATACTCACTTTCACTAAATAAATAGTGTCTTCCGTGCGAACTTCAACCGCCTCAATTAATTCGTTTTTAGCATTTCTAAAACGGATAATATCTGAGTCATCATATCCGTCAGGAAATCTTTCTACTAAAAGATTTAAGATTTCGTTTGTAAGTTTTGCGTAATCAACAATTACTCTTTTCATATTGATATTCTATAGGTCTAATAAATAAGCAAAAATTAATGGTGCTACAATGGTAGCATCTGACTCAATAATAAACTTAGGTGTTTTTATGTCTAATTTACCCCAAGTAATTTTTTCATTCGGTACCGCTCCTGAATACGAACCATAACTGGTTGTAGAGTCAGAAATTTGACAGAAGTAGCTCCAAAAAGGTGTTTCAGGCATTTCCATATCTTGGTACAACATCGGAACTACGCAAATTGGGAAATCTCCTGCAATTCCACCACCGATCTGGAAGAATCCAACTCCATTAGCAGAATTTTTAGGATACCAATCTGCTAAAAACGTCATGTATTCTATTCCAGATTTCATCGTAGAGGCTTTTAAGTCTCCTTTAATAACATAGGAAGCAAAAATATTACCCATAGTACTATCTTCCCATCCAGGACAGATAATTGGTAAGTTTTTTTCTGCAGCGGCATACATCCAGCTGTCTTTCAAATCAATTTCATAATATTCCTCTAAAACGCCTGATAAAAGCATTTTGTACATAAATTCATGCGGTAAATAACGTTCACCTTTGTCATCTGCGTCTTTCCAAATTTTGTAGATGTGCTTTTGCAAACGACGGAATGCTTCATGCTCAGGAATACAAGTATCTGTTACTCGATTTAACCCTCTTTCCAGTAAATCCCATTCTTGTTCTGGAGTCAAATCACGGTAGTTAGGTACTCTTTCATAATGTGAATGAGCAACCAAGTTCATGATATCTTCTTCTAAATTTGCACCTGTACAAGATATAATTTGCACTTTGTCTTGACGAATCATTTCTGCAAAGATCTTTCCGATTTCGGCAGTACTCATTGCTCCAGCAAGAGTTACCATCATTTTAGCTCCATTAGCAAGCTGTTCTTCATAGCCTTTTGCTGCATCTACTAAAGCCGCAGAATTGAAATGTAGATAATGTTTTTCTATAAACTGACTTATAGGTCCTTTACTCATTTTGTTGGATTTAAATATTTAAAAATGAATCATTTGAAAAAATGTGTGTTTTCAAATATACTGAATTTTTAAATTGACTAATTGTGTAATTATTTATTTTTTATTGTAACCTAAAATTTTTAATACATCATCAGATGTTTGTTGCTCTGAAAAGACTTCAGTTGCTAATATTCCGTTTTCATCCCGGTCAATTAAAATATGTTTTGGTTGCGGAATTAAGCAGTGGTGCAATCCTCCATATCCACCAATAGTTTCTTGATAAGCTCCGGTATTGAAAAATCCAATATACAGAGGTTTCTCTTTATTGTATTTTGGTAAATAAATGGCATTCATGTTTTGTTCTGAGTTGTAATAATCATCACTATCACAAGTTAAACCACCTAAAAGTACTCTTTCGTAGGTTTCATTCCAGCGATTTACGGCTAACATGATAAAACGTTTGTTGATTGCCCAAGTATCTGGTAAAGTAGTAATAAATGAAGAGTCGATCATGTTCCACTTCTCTCTATCATTTTGTTGTTTTTGATAAAGAATTTGGTAAATAGCTCCACCACTTTCACCAACAGTAAATGAACCAAATTCTGTAAATATATTAGGTACATCTACTTCGGCTTCATCACAAGCTATTTTAATTTGATTGATGATTTCGTCGATCATGTATTGGTAATCGTATTCAAAAGCTAAAGAGTTTTTGATAGGAAAACCACCACCTATATTTAATCCGTCAAGGGAAGGACATTCTTTTTTTAAGGCAATATATACTTTAATACATTTTACTAATTCATTCCAGTAGTAGGCTGTATCGTTGATTCCTGTATTGATAAAAAAGTGCAACATTTTCAGTTCTAACTTGTCGTTTTCCTGAATCTGTTTTTTGTAAAAACTCACAATATTTTTATATCCTATTCCTAATCTAGAAGTATAGAACTCAAATTTTGGTTCTTCTTCTGCAGCAATACGAATTCCTATTTTGAATTTTCCTTTTATCTCTGATTGCAGTAAATCAAGCTCTTCATAGTTATCAATAATTGGAATAGTATTTTTATGTCCGTTATTAATTAAACGAGCTATGTTTTCAATGTACTGGTCTCTTTTAAAACCGTTACATATAACGTATGTACTTTTATTTATCTTACCATTTGCCATTAAATTTTCGACAATATTAATGTCAAATGCAGATGATGTTTCTACATGAATATTGTTTTTAAAAGCTTCATTCATGATAAATTCAAAATGAGAACTTTTAGTACAATAACAGTAGAAATATTTACCGTCATAATTGTTCTTTTCCATTGATTTACGAAACCAAGTCTTGGCTTTGTTAATGTTGTTGGAAATTTGAGGTAAATAGGTGAATTTTAAAGGTGTTCCATATTTCTCAACTAATTTCATCAAATCGATATTGTGAAATGATAAGTTGTCCTTGTTTAAGGTGAACTCTTCTTGTGGGAAATAATAGGTTTGATTGATTAAGTCGGAATATTTAGTATTCATTTAGCTTTGCGTATTATAGATTAATTAAATTGAAACGAAATTAAGCTATAATTCAAACTCTTATATTGGCATAAATGATTTGTAATTTCTCTTGTTCCACTTTTAAATATTGAAAAACGTCAAAATTTGAATCGCCTATAATCGAATAGAAACGTCTCAATAATCTTAAAAAAGAGCTATTGTTTTCATTTCGATTGCTGTGGTAATTCTCTTTGTTTTGTTGGTTTTTCATCGGGACAAATGTAAAAAATAATATATACGTAATGCAATCCTTTTTGCTAAAAAAAAATTAAGATTTATAATCTTCAAAAGCCTGAAGAATTAATTCATTTTCAACCAATTGATTTATTTTAATTTTTCCAATAGTTTCAATCAACGCAAACTGAATACTACCATACTCATTTTTTTTGTCGTGAATCAGTAGTTCAAGTATTGGTTCTATATCGCGATCTTCAAAGCTAATATCATCAAATATAGCTTTTATTGTGCTCTTTATTTGTTTATATTCTTCTAAAGTAAGTAAACCTTTATTGAATGCGACATGACTTTCTAAAATCATTCCTACTGCAATAGCCTCCCCATGCAACAAAGTAGTTTTATTCTCATTTTCAAGGAAGTAGCTTTCTATTGCATGTCCTAGTGTATGTCCAAAGTTTAATGATTTTCGGATATTTTTTTCAGTTGGATCTAAAGTTACAATTTCGTTTTTAATTGCTACTGAACGGTAAATCAAAGCATCAAAATCAGCAAAGTCTATTGCTTTTAAATTGATAAACTGTTCCCAATAATTTTTATCGAAAATCAAACCATGTTTTAGCATTTCAGCTAGGCCAGAGCACATTTCGTTTTGTGGCAATGTTTCTAAATAGTCTTTATCAATAATAACCATGATAGGTAAATTAAATACCCCTATTTGATTTTTTAGGTTTCCTAGATCTACACCATTTTTTCCTCCCACTGAAGCATCAACCATGGACAGTAATGTTGTAGGAACATTGATAAAGTCTATTCCTCTTTTAAATGTAGAAGCAACAAATCCTCCTAAGTCAGTTACTACACCACCTCCTACATTTATTACCAAGGTTTTTCTATCGGCGCCTAACTCAGTTAAAACGTTCCAGATTTCGACACAGGTTTCAATATTCTTATTGATTTCACCATTCTCAAATTCGATTATTTCAATCGTAACATCAGTTTCTAAAGTGGGTAAAAACTTGGGAAGGCAATATTCATTAGTATTGCTATCAACAATAATGAAAATAGTAGAATATTTTGTTGCTGCTAAATGCTGGTTCAAAGCTTCGTACCCTTTCTCGTTAAAATGGATTGGGTTTTGTGCTTCTATAGTTGGTAACGGATTTGACATAATATATTATTTACTATATTCTAGTGCTAATTTTTAGCATTAGGATAAATTTTTGATAAAGCTACAGTGTTCATACTTAAAGCTTTCTTGGTTTATTTTTGATACTACAAAAGATGGATTGAGTACATCTCAACATGTCTACCTTTTAAGAGTTGCGAATTTAAGGTTTTTTCTAAATAAAATATAGCCGTTTCAAATTGATTTAGCTTAAAATAACAAATTTGTCCTTTCTGTGTTATTAATAGATTTTTTGCTTCGTTGACAATATTTTAAAGGATCAAATCGAGCCTATTTTTATTTTAAAAAAAGTAATGTGTAGTCTAGTTATTATGCGAAGATTAAGATATAAAATCTTTTGCTATTGATCTATAAAAAAACTTATGATTCACCATTAAGCTTTTTGAGCATTCAAAACTTGATCAAGTTTTAAGATTTATAAGCCATACTTTATATTTAAAATTTGGAACTTAAAATTTATCAAATAGTTAATTTTATCATCTTTATAATGTTCAAATTATCATAAAAAAACATTTTGATTATTTTAATGAGAAATTGTCAAAGAAAAATCAAAGTATATCTATATTTGCGTAAAAAAACCAGTACATGGAAAAAATATTTAACAATACGCAAGTAGCCTTTTCATTAAAGAGTGATACTGAACTAGATAGAGCTTATTTTTTATTCAAAATGATTGCAAATGAGCCATTAGTAAGAATTGGAACAGCCGTAACTAATTTTGCTTTAAAAGCGCATCTTCCAGTGGAAGGATTGATTAGAGCAACCGTATTTGATCATTTTTGTGGTGGAGTTAATGAAGAAGACTGTTTATCAGTGGTTGACAAAATGTTTACCAAAAGAGTATCATCAGTTTTAGATTATTCTGTTGAAGGGAAGGAAGAAGAAGAGCAGTTTGACGCCGCTTTAAAAATGACACTCAAAACAATCGAATTTGCTAAAGAACGATTAGCGATACCTTTTGCTGTTTTTAAACCAACTGGTTTGGGGCGTTTTGCCTTGTATGAAAAAATTGGGAAAAGAGAAACACTAACTGCTACTGAACAAGCAGAGTGGGATAGAGTAGTGGCTCGTTTTGATTTAGTTTGTAGTGAAGGTCATAAAAAAGATGTAGCGTTATTAATAGATGGCGAAGAAAGTTGGATGCAAGATGCAGCTGACGATTTGGTTACTGATATGATGCGCAAATACAATAAAGAGAAAGCGATTGTATTTAACACCTTACAATTGTATCGTTGGGACCGTTTGGATTATTTAAAAGTTATTCATGAAGTAGCAAAAAAGGAAGGATTTTATATAGGTATGAAATTAGTCCGTGGTGCTTACATGGAAAAAGAAAATAGCCGTGCTGAAGAAAAGGGCTACCCAACACCTATATGTGCTTCAAAGGAAGCAACAGATTTGAATTATGATACAGCAGTTCAATATATGCTTGATCATTTAGATCAGATGTCTATTTTTGCTGGTACTCATAATGAGTCTAGTACTTATGCGTTAATGGAGTTAATGAAACAAACGGGAATAGCTTCCAATGATAACCGAATCTGGTTTGGTCAACTGTATGGTATGAGTGATAATATTAGTTACAATCTAGCTGAAAATGGATATAATGTAGCTAAATATTTGCCTTTTGGTCCAGTTAAGGATGTGATGCCGTATTTAATACGTAGAGCTGAAGAAAATACTTCTGTAGCGGGACAAACTAGTCGCGAATTAGAAATGATTAAAAAAGAACGTAAAAGAAGAAAAAAAGCATAATTCTTCTGTTAGTTTATATTTATAAAAAAAGGTTTCGCTAGTACAGCGAAACCTTTTGTATTATTTACAAACTCCTATTTTAAAAGGACACTTGAAACTGCATCATTAGCATGTTTTTACGATCACTTTGTGTGTATTTACCTGTTACTGGTCGTTCAAATATAGCTCTGTTTTGCCATCCTAAACTTAATTTAGGTCCTAGCGATCCTGTCAAATAATAATTGGCACCCAGTTCATACAAACTCATGGGGTTATCAAGCGCTTCTAGGTCGGCAATTTGACCCGCCGCGTAAGCCTGAATTCGTCCTTTAATGGCTGGATTGGAAGGTTTAGCAAATAAATATCCCACTTGTCCGTAGTAGTTATTTCCTGTTCCAATACCTATGAAACCGTTTCCTGATCCGTTTACTAACGAACCGTCAGCAACAGCGGGATTAGGTGTAGCGATAACCCTAGTATAATTTTTACCAAAATCACAATTATTATAAGCCGCATAAAGTGTCAAAGCATCTCCTCTGGTACTAACAGGTTTATCATAAAAAAGATCAATACCTAAAACTTTCATATCTTCATAAATAGGAGCGGCAGCATCTGCAGGATTTACTCGCCACATGGCCTTCGACTGTGTTAAATATCCCATACCAATATTGAATATTTTTTTTGTTCCTAAATAGGTACCTTTGTTATAAGGTTCTGTATAAGTCTCCTTATCTGCGAAAGCATACGTCAACATTGCTGCATACTGAGCTTTGGGTGTATGCGTACTAATTGTAGCATTACTATTTAGCGTATTTGTCACATTGCGATAAGGATTTGTAATTGCAATGCGGTAGCTTAGTTTATCAAGCATTCCTTTAGCATAAATACTTAAATTTCTATTTCCAAAAGTCGAAGAAATATTAATGTTTTGCTGGTAAATAGGAGCATCCAGTGTTAGTTGAGAAGAAGAACTATTAGCAGAATAGCGTGTGGTTCCCGCGCCCCAAGCTGTTAATCCACCACCTATATGTAGCTTTTCATTAAAATGATATTCTCCTATTGCATCTAATAGGGATAAAGGGGCATTTGACGGACCAGTATTCTGATTAAAATTAATGTTGTTTTGACCCAACTGTATATGAAAATAAACATTATCTGTAAGCATCCCCATTGCTTGTAAACGCAAACGCCTGATAACAATATCAGAAGATTTTGAAACTACATTATCTCCAATTTTGCTATTCGGATTCAGTTCAGTATAACGTGCCCATAATTGTAAATTAGCACCAAATTTTATATATTTTTTTCCGTCTTCAGTTAAGTTTACTTTAAATGGATTTTTGGTTTCTTGAGCTTGAGCTGCAAAAGTGGGCAACAGCATTATAAATAGTAGGCTAGCTGCTTTAGTAAATCTTGATTTCATGGAATAATTCGTAATTAAAAGTCGGTAAATTGTAAGTTGCTTAAATTTTTGTATTTCCCGTTTTCAAGTGCTATTAGCTCCTGGTGCGTACCTTGCTCAGATATGATACCATTATCTAAGACTAAGATTTGATCAGCACTACGAATAGTAGAGAGACGGTGCGCAATAATAATACTTGTACGTCCCTGCATTAATATTTCAAGAGCTTCTTGTACTAATTTCTCACTCTCACTATCTAATGAAGAAGTTGCTTCATCAAGAATTAATATACTTGGGTTTTTTAATAAGGCACGAGCAATGGCGATACGCTGTCTTTGACCACCTGATAACTTAATTCCTCTTTCACCCACAATGGTTTCAAATTTTTCAGGAAATCCTTCGATAAAATTCAAAGCATTGGCTTGTCTAGCCGCTATCATGATTTCGTCTTCAGTAGCATTTGGTTTCCCATAAGCTATATTTTCTCTGATGGTTCCTCCAAATAATATTACGTCTTGGGGAACAATACTCATATTTCCACGAAGATTTTCTAAATCGTAATCATAGATATTTTTGCCATCTATGATTATTTCTCCACTATCAATATCGTAAAAGCGCAGTAGTAGCGAAGCTATAGTTGATTTTCCGGTTCCACTAGGTCCGACAATGGCAATTTTTTGACCAAAACTTGCTGTGAAATTAACATCCTTTAATACAGTAATTTCTTTTCGAGTAGGATAACTAAAGGCAACATTTTTAAAACTGACATTCCCTTTTATTTTTTGTAAAGTAGCTATGTTTTGTTCTGACATGATTTTTTCTGGAGTTTCCTCCAATAATTCAAAGACACGTTCAGTTGCACCAATGGCTTTTTGAATTTGGGCATACAATTCAGCAATCCCACCAAAAGAGGCCCCCACAAAAGTAGAGTACAACACAAAGGAGATCAGCTGTCCCACGCTCATTTCGCCACTAATACTCAATCGAACACCAAACCAAACAACGGCCACGATGGCACCAAAAAGGCAAAAGATGATGAACGAAGCAAAATAGCCTCTGTATTTTCCTCCTTTAATAGCAAGTTTTACTACTTCTTTAATTTTTCCATTGTAGCGGGCAATTTCATACCATTCATTAGCAAAAGCTTTTACAATACTGATCCCTTGCATGGTTTCCTCTACGATAACCTGACTCTCAGCAACCTGATCTTGCACATTTTTGGAGAATTTTCGAATAAAGCGACCAAATATCACAGCCGCTACAGCTACTAACGGTACTACAGATAACATTAGTAAGGTAAGTTTGAAACTTTCGGTAGCCAATAAAGCAACACCACCGATAATAAGGATGAATTGTCTAAGAAACTCAGCAATAGTTGAAGTTAAAGTATCTTGAATTTGCGTAATGTCGGAGCTAATTCTACTATTTAATTCTCCCACGCGTTTTTGGGAAAAAAAGGACATAGGTAGTTTTACCAAATTACTATATAAGGATAAGCGCAGGTTAGCCAACGTATGTTCAGTAAAATTGACGAATAAAGACAACCTGAAAAAAGAAAATATAGATTGCATGAACAATATACCTATTAGTAACAGTGCAATATTATTAGCTTGTGTATAGCTTTTATTTTTAACACAGTCAATTAACATTCCCATCAATTTAGGGAAAGCTAGTGCTGTGGCACCAGTAAGCAATAAAAAGAGTAAACCTACATAGAATTTCCAGCGATGGGTGTCAGCATATTTAAATATAAGTGTTGCTTTACTAAGAGAACTACGAGTAATTTTTGATTTTGGTAAATCATTTTCTTTGTACCGTGCCATTATTATGTTGTTTATGCTGCAAATGTACCACTATAGGAATTCATTACAAAAAAATAATAGGAGTGGCTTTTTTATTAATAAGCTGTGCTTGAGGAACAAAGAAAAAAGTTGTGAAAAAATATTAATTTATTTTAAAAAAGCGCTTGTAAATACCAATTCTAGGTGTATATTTGCACCAGCAATAAGGACAAGAAATTATTCGAATTGTGAAAATAGGGCGATTAGCTCAGCTGGTTCAGAGCACCTCGTTTACACCGAGGGGGTCGGGGGTTCGAACCCCTCATCGCCCACAAAACTTCTCAAGAAATTGAGAAGTTTTTTTTTGCTTTATATTCAAATCATTCTTTAATCAGTAAATTTGCACTATGATTACAAAGAAAAAAACAAACTGGTTCGGAATGCTTTTTGAGTGGAATGGATCTGTGCTACCGCAGTTATTACCACGATTATTTATCCTCTTTTGCTATTCCATGTTGATCGTGTATTTTAGAGATGAAATACTAGGCTTTGAATTATATATTAATCCAGCCATTTTCACCCTTTTTGGTATTGCATTGGCTATATTTCTCGGGTTTAGAAACACAGTAAGTTATGACCGATTTTGGGAAGGAAGGAAATTATGGGGTGCCTTATTAAATGACACGCGATCTTTAGCAAGACAAGCACACACCTTAGTAGAAGGAAATGATTATGATAAGGAGCGATCCCATTTTATTCATTTGCTAACTGCTTTAGTTCATGCATTAAAACATCAATTAAGACAAACAGACACTGAAAAGGATTTTAATCGCTTGTTATCAAGTACGGATAGTGACCGATTTAAAACTGTAGTTTTTAAGCCTATTATGATTTTGAAGGAATTAGGCGTATGGGTCAATAAAGCAAAAGTTTCTGGTAGGATTGATACCATAACGCAAGCCAACTTAGATACCAACCTAAATAAGATTTCTGATATAATAGGCGGTTGTGAGCGTATTGCAAGTACGCCTATACCGTATACGTACAGTATTTTACTGCACCGTACTGTTTATATTTATTGCTTTTTATTGCCTTTTGGTTTTGTAGAAACTATGGTTTGGTTAACACCATTTGTCATCGTTTTTATTGCCTACACTTTTGTGGCTCTGGAAGCCATAGCGGACGAATTAGAAGATCCTTTTGGTGTCCAGCCAAATGATTTGGCCTTAGAAGCAATGGCTGCAATGATTGAAAATACGTTGGCCGAAATAGATAACAAAACAATAGAAGCTATCCCGCCACCCAAAGAGTATTACATTATTTAGTTAAGTGTAAGCGCTCCTAAAATTTCTTCAGATAAAAATGGTCCACCAGGATATCTGGCCGTATAATCAAGATTCAACCAAACTTGATTGCGCTCATCAATATGATAATGCAATTGCTTTTTATAACTTTCATTTACAAAAAGTACATTTTTGATTAAAAAATTGACGGTTTCTAAATCGTTTAGTGTACCAATTAATATTTCAGGGTAAATGTGTCCTTTAGTATGAATTAATCTCGGAGTTCCGCCAATGGCTCTAACTGCTGCAGCCATCAAAATGGAATGATCATCACAATCTCCTGAAAAGTAATCTAGTGATTCACTTGCTGTGGCAATATAATCAGTGTCTTTAGGGTCATTTACATAATTCCAACGACTATTTATTTCTTTAAAAACGGCAAAGCACTGAATGATCGTTCTGTAATCAGAATAGCCTTTTATATCCTTGAAATTTTTAGAAGTTGCCATAATAGCAAAATTCCTCACTTGCGGATTTTTATACTCAATAGCATTCAAAATTTTAGACTTGTTAGGAAAAGGCAATAATTTTGAAATGATGATGTCTTGTGGATAGGGATTATCTGACATGGTATAGATCATTGAATCATAATCTTCATACACACTATTAAAACCATAATTGCCAAAAACAGTCCCGTAAAACAAAATCAAAATGTACAGCAAGATGCAGATGATGATGATCGTTCTTAGAAGTCGTAAGATTAGTTGAATGGCGATGACCAGAATCAAAAAAAGAAGAATTCGATCAAGATTAAAATCCCAATTTAATTCAATTAAATTCTGGTGTGCTATGATAAAAACGGGAACAGCAATTAAAATATTCAATACAAATATAATCACATCATCCCACGGCTTCTTCACCCGTAGTTTTTGTTTTATATCCTGAAAAGAAATATTTTTAAAGTTTATCATGTTTAGCAAAAAATGTAAGAACTATATTGTTTTTACAATTTCTTCAAAAGTACCTATTTTATCAATAATTTGAAGCTCAAATAACTGATTTTGGACATTGTTTAACAAATTTTTAGACAATGGATTTTGAGACCACTCTGTTAAAGAAAGCCATTCTTGAATATCTTCCTTCTTTTGATGGTATTTGGATGCCAATGTTTGGTCGATATTAGGAATATTTTTAAAAGATTTAGTCTTTTTATTGATCGTTTCTAGAATCGTTTTGATAATCTCTGGTTGTTTATGCAAAACTTCTTCACGAACAGCTATTACAAAACAAGGCCAAGGAGTAGGGCAGTCGCCAACACGTCTAAAAACACCTTTATCAACTAATGGCTTGGTCATGAAACGTTCCCACATGAAATAATCAGCAGTTCCTGCAGTCAGTGCTTCCACAGCTCCATCAATGGTATTGATAATTTCGAATTCTAAATCATCTGTTTTCCATCCTTGATTATTCGCATTTACATAAGCCATTAATTGAGAGCCAGAACCTAAACGCGAAATAGCTACTTTAGAGTTTTCTAAATCGGCTACGGTTTTATAACTAGAATTAGCAGCTACATGTATTCCCCAGATTAGTGGGGATTCCACATAAACTTGGACAATTTTAGATGGATTACCTGCAACAATATCTTTTACAATTCCCTCTGTTAATATCACTGCAATATCCGTTTCTCCAGAACGTAGCATCTCGCACATCTTTCCGGTGCCTTCAGGAACATCGGTCCACTGCAAGTCGATATCTTGAGCTTCAAATTCATTGTTTTCTAAGGATAGATGCCAAGGTAAATTAAAGTGTTCTGGAACTCCAGCTATTTTTATTGTTGTCATTTTTAAATTGTTTTATTATCCATTTCATACCAAATGCAAGGAATACCATTCCAATCAAATTTGTTTTTAGCTTGCATTCCTATTTTTTCAAGAATATGACGCGAACCTATATTATCTAAATGTGCCGAGGCATAGATGGTTTTAATATTCATGGTGTTGAAGCCATAATCTAGCCATGCTTTGGCTGACTCATATCCAAATCCTTTTCCCCAAAAATCTTCAATAAATCGATAGCCTATTTCGTAAATATTTACATGATTGTTAATTGGCTCTGTGATGTACTTGATACCGCACCATCCTATAAACTCCTTGGTTTCTTTAAGAATAACTGCATACCTACCAATTCCATTTTCATCATACTGCTTTCGAATGTTTTGAATGTATGCGCTGCTTTCTTCAATCGAAATTACAGGTTTATTGCCCAAAAAAGCATGAACCTTAGGATTGTTGTCTAATGCAAACATTCCTTCTAGATCAGTATTGAGAATTTCTCTTAAAAGTAATCTTTCGGTTTCGATGATGATGCTCATGATTGGTTTGTTAGCCCTGATAGGAGCGGCATCCTCTTGTGGCAGCGGTAGCGGACACAAGAGATACAGCGGATAGCAGGAATTGGCTCCTAAAATTAATTAGTAGCCAATTTATCTAATGTATAAGCGATTAACTCGTCTACGGCTTTGTAAGGATCAGCGCTAAAAGTTCCCGAAGCACGGTTTGCAATTATAGCATTAAGCGATAAGGCGTTGTGTCCTAAAAGCGCCGAAAGCCCATATATGGCAGCTGTTTCCATCTCTAAGTTAGTAATTCTATTGTCTTCAAAAGTAAAATTATCCATTTTAGAATTCAGATTTTCATCTTGAATATTCAAACGCAATACACGTCCTTGTGGACCGTAAAAACCTCCCGCTGTAGCTGTGATCCCTTTATGCATTTTATCACTTTCGATTACTTTTTCTAATGTTGAAGAACAAGCAATTACATACGGTCTTCCTTTGCGAATGTCCCAATTAGTATGGTTTACAAAAGCTTCTTCAATACTGGTATTAGACACTTCGTCGATCAAGTAGGAGCGTAGCATATTATCCAGACCTAGCCCAAATTTAGACATCACAAAACTATCTACAGGAATATCAGCATGTAAAGAACCTGAAGTACCGATACGGATGATATTTAGACTTGTTAATTGTTCTTTTGGTTGGCGTGTTTCTAAATCGATATTGACTAATGCGTCTAATTCGTTAATTACGATGTCAATATTGTCAGGACCTATTCCGGTTGACATTACTGTAATTCTCTTTCCCTTAAAAATTCCGGTTTGCGTCTTGAATTCTCTTTTCTGAGTAGAAAACTCGATGCTATCAAAAAACTGTGTAATTTTCTCTACACGATTTTGATCGCCTACAAAGATAATGTCGTGTGCAATGTGCTCTGGTTTCAGATTCAAGTGGTAAACACTACCATCTGGGTTTAATATTAATTCTGATGATTGTATCATGTATTTTTTTGTTTAACCGCAAAATTCGCAATCCCGATAGCTATCGGGATACGCAAAGTTCGCATGGTTGTTTATATTAGAGGAGGCCTTTATGAGGAAACCTGCCTCAATTTTTTTTATTTTTACTGGTTCCGTTTCCTCCCCTCTATGGAGGTTAGGGGGCTATCCGCCCACACGTTTCACTTTGAATCCTTTTAATTTAAGAATTTCCATTATTTTATCACGGTAATCCCCTTGAATGATAATAGAATCGTCCTTGAAACTCCCGCCTACACTCAGTTTTGTTTTGATCTCTTTGGCTAGGATTTTAAAGTCTTCATCCGTTCCTTCATAGCCTTCGATAATAGTAGTTGCTTTGCCTTTTCTTTTTTCGAATTTACAAATCATAGGTTCTTTTTGAACATATAACTCATGCGGAACTTCTTCTATTTTTTCTTCAGGACCAGGTTCGTGATCAGGAAACAGGTTTTTTAATTGGTCTTGTAAGTCCATATTTTAATGTTTTTGTTGAACGGAGATAACAAAGATTTAATTTTTTAATCTATAATAATATGTAAAAGCTTTGCTATCATTATTCCATTTCTTTTTTAACTGATATTAGTAAAAAGAAAAAAGACATTAAGTAAACTCAATGTCTTTTATTACTAGAAGTAAAATTAGGAATTATTTTTTGATTAATCCTAAATCTACTAAACGTTCGTATAGGTAATCTCCAGCAGTAATGTCTTCAAATTGTTTTGGATTTTCTGCATCAATACAGTTCTCTAAACAATTTAACGGCATATCACTAACAGGATGCATAAAAAACGGTACAGAATATCTTGAAGTTCCCCACAATTCTTTAGGTGGATTAACCACTTGGTGAATTGTTGATTTCAATTTATTATTCGTGTGACGTGATAACATATCCCCTACGTTAATTACTAATTCGTCCGGTTCAGCAATGGCGTCAATCCATTCTCCGTTGTGGTTTTGAACTTGTAAACCTTTTCCTTGCGCTCCCATTAATAGTGTAATCAAGTTGATATCACCGTGAGCAGCAGCACGAATAGCATTAGCAGGTTCTGATGTAATAGGTGGGTAGTGGATAGGTCTTAAAATCGAATTTCCGTCTTTGGCATAATTGTCAAAATAGAATTCATCTAAACCTAAACGCAACGCTAAAGCTCTTAAAACGTACACCCCTGTTTTTTCTAACATTTGATACGCTTCTTTACCAACAACATTAAATCGAGGTAATTCTTTAACTTCTACATTTTCAGGATACTCTGAAGCATATTTTGAGTTTTCGCTCACATACTGACCGAAATGCCAAAATTCTTTCAAATCTCCTTCTTTTCTTCCTTTTGCATGTTCAGTACCAAAAGAAACATATCCACGCTGACCTCCAATACCTGGAATCTCATAACCACGTTTTGTTTCTAGGGGTAAAGAGAAAAAATTTCTAATTTCACCATACAACTCTTCTACCAATTGATCATTTAAAAAATGACCTTTTAGTGCTACGAAGCCAATATCTTCAAATGCACTTCCGATTTCATTTACAAATTTTTGTTTACGTGCCGGGTCATCCGACAGGAAATCACGCAAGTCAACACTAGGAATGTTTTGCATACTTTAAAATATTTTTTAATATAAATGGTATATTAAATTTTATGGTGTAAATATAATAATTATAATTGTATTCCTTTTTTAAAGATTTGATAATTTTTAAAATCATTAATTGCTGTTTAATTAGGCAAGCAATAAATAAAAAAAGTATTTTTGTGCTAATTAATTAAATTGAATTCCTTTGTTAGAAACCATCAAACAGGCTACAAAAAGTCATCATAGTAGTGTTGAAAAAATTCTTGTTCGCAAACTTAAAAATTTATCTAGTAAAGAAGATTACGCTACATTACTCTATCAGCTGTACGGGTTTTACAACACGGTTGAAGCAACTGTTCATTCCTTAATTAATTCCTCAATAGTACCTGATATTAGTCAAAGGAAGCATGTTGAAAATTTAAAATCTGATTTGAATTCTTTAGGTCGTACAGTTGAAAACATTGAAAATCCTTTTGCTGAAACTATCGATTCGATATCAACGGCTATAGGAGTGCTGTATGTCATTGAAGGCTCAACATTAGGTGGTCAAATCATAGCTTCGATGCTTAAAAAACAAATACCATCTCTAAACAACAATCAACTAAGTTATTTCTTGTCTTACGGAGAAAAAACAATGAGTATGTGGAGCTCTTTCAAAAATAATTACGACATCATTCTATTAACTATCGATGAAAATAGTGTAGTAGAAGGGGCTAAAGAAACTTTTGAGAAATTAGAGATGTGGTTGACTAAAGATTAATCAACTGGAAAATACAATGTAATTTTTACTCCTTTTCCTAGTTCTCCATCTGCAGTAATTAGACCATTATGTTTAATCATGATTTTTTTACATAAAGCCAAGCCAATTCCTGAACCTTCGTAGGTATCTTTATTGTTTAAGCGAGCAAAAATTTTAAATATTTTGTCTTTATATTCATTATCGAATCCGATACCATTATCTTCAATTTGAATAATTGTGTATTTATTTGGACTTAAACTAGATTTGTCACTGATTTTAATTAATGGCTTGTTAGTTAGGCTCCTGAATTTAAGTGAATTGTTAATTATGTTTAAAAATAGTTGCTTCAGTAAGAATGGAATACCTTGAATTTTAGGTAAATCTTCAATGATTAATGTTGTATCATAATCGATTAAAGTACTATCAAGTTCTTCTCGTAGTTCTGACAATAAATTATTTAAACTAATATCTTCAAAATTAGAATTTTGAGATCCAGTCTTAGTGTATTTTAAAATATCTGCTATCAGATTTTGCATTCTTTCTGCTGAATTCTGAATTTTTACAATTTTTGATTGTACATCCTCAGGCAATACTTTTAATTCATTTCCTCCCACAAGAACAGAAGCCATCATTCTAATTTTACGCAGTGGCTCTTGAAGGTCGTGCGTACTAATCCAATTAATATTTTCTAGCTCAGCGTTAGTTTCTTCTAGGATTTCAGTTAATTTCTTCTGGATCTCTTTTTCTTCGTTTAATAATATAGAGCGCAAGTGTATTTGGAAATAATTATAAAAACTATTGCAGGCATTTATTTCAGACTTTAACCACATTCTACTCGAATCCTTAACGCTTTCCGTAAATAGAGCAAAGGATTTTCTTGGCGACAGTCTATCATTTATCTTTTCAATAGCTTTGTCTGGGTTTCCAGCCCAATGAATCTCTTTAATAGTGTGTGTTCTATACCAAATAAGGCAGTCAGAATCATTTTTCAGGGAATAGAAATTAATACCGGGGAAATCATTAGAGATAAAAGTTAAATCGGTAGAAATTTTTATTAGAGAATCCGTTTGCAGTGTTTCTTCGTTTGTGAATTCAGATAGAAATACAGCAAGCCTTTTACAGTTTTCATCAGAAGGAGTGGTTCCATAATGGTAAACTTTATTAGCAATTACAGCGGTAAATCCAACACTATTGCAGAGTTTTAAAATGGATTCGTTTCGCAGTAGGTCTGTTATCGAATCTCTTTTAGCATCTAATTTTTTTGATATTAAATCGTTTAAGGCATTATTAGTTTTAGTAGCAATCTCAAACTCTTCATTTATGATACGTACATCAATTTGTGAAGTTATAAAATGTCCATGCAACTTTACGGCAGATCTAATTTCGTGACTTAAAAATTTTGGGGAATAATGATGACAAGTAATTAAGCCCCATAGTTTCCCTTTGTGAATAAGAGAAATGGTTAAAGTTGCGCCTACCTCCATATTTTTTAAATACTCAATATGAATAGGGGAGACACTTCTTAATACAGATAAACTAAGGTCTAATGTTTCAGACTTATCTGTATTTAATTTGTATAGAGGAACTGGAGTGTAACTTACATCTCCTATAATTCTCAAGTGATTTTTAATATACAATTCTCTAGCTTGTACTGGTATATCAGTGTGTGGGTAATGCAATCCAAGATAAGACTGTAAATGGCTTTCTTTACTCTCGGCAATAACTTCACCGTTATAATTGTCATCAAATCGATAAACCATTACACGATCATATTGGGTAATATTTTTGATTGCAACAGCTACAACATCAGCTAATTCCTTTAATGTGAAGGTTCCCTCAATATAACTCAACAGTTGTCTTGATGAACTATATAAATCGTTGTTTTCATTAAATTGATGGCGCAATGGTTCTCCTTCTATAATAATCTGGTCATTGCTAGAATGCAAATTAATTGAAAAGTCAATATTGTTAATACGGTAATTAAATGTTTTAACATGGTTACTACTCTCTTTGAAGAGACTAATTTCATCTACAAGCTTTTGATCAAAAATAGTAGCCGCATTTTTTCCAAGTAATTGTTCATAGGGAGTACCCACAAATTCGGATACATTTTCGCTACAAACTGACAGAATGTTTGTCTTTGACTCAATTGAGATTAAAAAACCATGTGGCTGGATGGATCCAGGAATATGTATAGGCTCATCTTCGCAATTATTTAAATTTACTAGACTATTATTTACGATGTTTTTAAAACTCATTAAGGTGTACTAAAATTTTTAAACTATTATTTGTAAACAAAATTATTAAAATCAGCTATATGATTATCCCAATTTATGGTTATAAAAGACTTAATCATGTTAATGAGGTCATTAAAATCATACGGTTTTACCACATAATAGTTAGCTCCCAGATTTTGACTTTTAACAATATTCCCTTCGTCAGCACTCGTAGAGTACATAATCACTGGAAATTTATCCAAATCAGGTTGCATTCTTATCTCTTCTAACAATTGAAAACCAGATTTATAAGGCATATTTATATCTAAAAACAACACCGAATTTTTTTCCTCATTACATTTGATGTTTTCAATTAGTTTTTCCCCATTTTTATAAGTTACTAAACTAATCATTTTGTCGCTATCACCTGCTATAAGTTCTACAGCATCATTAAAAAACAACAAATCATCATCATCATCATCAGCATAAAAAATTTTAATTGCGTTCATCAAATAAATAAAATTTAAGGTTTAAAATATATTAAGAATATTTTAAGAGTTGTTCATACAAAAATAGAAATATAAATAGTAATAAAAAAACTTTGACTTTTATTAAAAATATTAAAACGTTTTTAATTTTGTATTGAACTAAAAAATTTAATAACATCTAAAATAAAAAATATAACAATTAACGCCTAATTTGTTATTTTTATTACATTTGATACCTACAAACTAACCATTTTTAATATGAATTTTGACACTCAAAATCTTTCTAACCAAACACTTTTAGATCTATATAAAAGTATTCTCAAACCAAGACTTATTGAAGAAAAGATGTTAATCCTGATTCGGCAAGGAAAGGTTTCAAAATGGTTTTCGGGCATTGGTCAAGAGGCTATAGCTGTTGGTGTTACTGCTGCCTTAGATGAGGACGAATACATTTTACCGATGCACCGGAATTTAGGTGTATTTACAGGGAGAGGGATTCCTTTATATCGTTTATTCTCACAATGGCAAGGTAAAGCGAATGGTTTTACAAAAGGTAGGGATCGTAGTTTTCACTTTGGCACACAGCAATACAAGATCATCGGAATGATTTCGCATCTCGGCCCTCAATTAGGGATTGCTGATGGAATTGCTTTAGCCAATAAATTAAAGAAAAACGGTAAAGTTACAGCCGTCTTTACAGGTGAAGGAGCAACGTCCGAAGGGGATTTTCATGAAGCATTAAATATTGCATCAGTTTGGGAATTACCAGTATTGTTCATTATTGAAAATAATGGTTACGGACTATCAACACCCACTAATGAGCAATATCGTTGTGAAAATTTAGCCGATAAAGGAAAAGGATATGGAATGGAAAGTCATATTGTTGACGGGAATAACATTCTTGAAGTCTATAATTTAGTTTCAGAATTGAAAGCCTCGATGAAAACAGATCCGCGTCCTGTTTTATTAGAATTCAAAACTTTTAGAATGCGCGGTCATGAAGAGGCGAGTGGGACTAAATATGTTCCGCAAGAATTAATGGAGCAATGGGCAATCAAAGATCCTGTTGAAAATTACAGAAAATTTTTAAAAGAAAATAAAATACTTACAGACGATTTTGATGAAAGGGTCCGTGCTGAAATTAAGGCAGCTATAGATGAAAGTTTGGCTATGGCCAATGCCGAACCTGAAATAGAGGCTTCATTAAGTGAAGAGTTAAATGATATTTACAAAACTTTTGTATATGAAGAAATTAAGCCTAATAGTGAAAAGGAAAAGATTCGCTTTATAGATGCTGTTTCTACTAGCTTAAAACAGTCCATGGAGCGACATGATAACTTGGTTATTATGGGGCAAGACATTGCTGAATATGGGGGTGCTTTTAAAATAACAGATGGATTTGTAGCGCAATTTGGCAAGGAGCGCGTCATTAATACGCCTATTTGTGAGAGCGCTGTAGTATCAGCAGGAATGGGATTATCTATTAATGGATACAAGGCAATAGTCGAAATGCAATTTGCTGATTTTGTTTCAACGGGTTTTAATCCTATCGTGAATTTGTTAGCTAAATCACATTATCGATGGCTCGAAAAGGCAGATGTTGTTGTACGCATGCCTTGCGGTGGCGGAACACAGGCAGGACCTTTTCACTCACAAACTAATGAAGCTTGGTTTACTAAAACTCCAGGTTTAAAAGTAGTCTATCCGGCTTTTCCATATGACGCAAAAGGCTTATTAAACGCTTCGATTAACGATCCCAATCCGGTGATGTTTTTTGAACACAAACAGTTGTACCGTTCTGTTTATCAGGAAGTGCCAACAGATTATTATACCTTACCGTTAGGAAAAGCGGCCTTAATAAAAGAAGGCACAGAGGTCACCATTATTTCTTTTGGTGCTGCAGTACATTGGGCACTAGATACTTTAGATAAAAATAGTGCCATCTCAGCAGATGTGCTGGATTTAAGAACCTTACAACCATTAGATACTGAAGCTATTTTTAAATCTGTGAAAAAAACAGGTCGTGCTATTATTTATCAGGAAGACTCCTTGTTTGGTGGTGTGGCTAGTGATATATCCGCTATGATTATGGAAGAATGTTTCCAGTATCTTGATGCTCCAGTGAAACGTGTTGCTAGTCTCGATTCTCCTATTCCGTTTACCAAAGCATTAGAAGATCAATATTTACCGAAGGGCCGATTCGAAAAAGAATTACTAGCCCTCTTAGACTATTAAATTCGTCCAAAAATGAGACATAATTTCCCTTAGCCATAATTGTAGTGGCTTAGGGATTTTTATATTCAAACTCATTTTATAAAAAGGATTTTAGAATAATAGTTGCTGCCCAGCATTTTTTTTTATCTTTATTTTTTTAAAATACTAATGATGAAAAAGATTATTTTCTCCTTTATATGTTTGAGTATTCTTGTTTCTTGCAAAAAGAAAGAAGAAGCGGTGGAAACACAAAATTTGAATGAAAAATTCGAAAAGTATAAACAAAATTTTATCACGGACCTATGGGAAATATATCCTGATTGGGCCGCGAGTCAGGGCTATCATAAAGGCGATAGTATTTTAGTAGTATCAGATTCAGTATTTAAAAAGAGACAATTGGACTTTGCTCATGTCCAATTAGATTCGCTGCGAGCTTATCCATTGGAAAGTCTTTCTGATAATAATAAAACCGACTTGCATTTAATCGAAAATCAGTTAAAGAGTACCATTTTCAGAATCGATAAATTAAAATCTGAAGAATGGAATCCAGCTGAGTACAATGTTTGTGGTTCTTTTGCTGAGATTTTGAATGGAAAATACGATTCACTGGAAGCACGTTTACATAGTTTTAATATAAAAATGAATGCCATACCTGCTTATTATGAAGCAGCCAAAAAGAACATTAAAAATCCAACTATAGAACATACGGATCTTGCAATTGCTCAAAATTCTGGTGGCGTTTCTGTCTTTCAAACTGATTTACTTTCGGCTTTAAGCAAAAGTAAATTAGCTGCTTCAGAACAAAAAGAGATTAAAGAAAAAGCTAAAATTGCCGTAGCAGCTGTGAAGTCATATGTGAAGTGGCTGCAGGAATTGGACAACAAAACGCCACGTTCATTCAGATTAGGTGAGGAGCTATATGCTAAAAAGTTTGATTTAGATATCCAGTCAAGTTTTGAAGTAGATTCTATTTATAAAAAAGCAGTACAGCATAAGAAAGATTTACATCAAAAGATGTATGTACTTGCTGATCGATTATGGGATAAATATAAAAAAGCTGAAGATAGACCAGTAGATAGTTTGGTTCTAATTAGAGCAGTTATAGATAAAATTTCTTTACAACATACTACTCCCGCCAAATTTCAGTCGGAAATAGAAAAGCAGATTCCTGAGCTTGTTGCGTATGTAAAGGAGAAGGACTTGTTATACATCGATCCATCAAAACCATTAGTGGTTAGAAAAGAACCTAGTTATATGGCTGGAGTTGCAGGCGCATCCATATCAGCTCCTGGACCTTATGATAAAGATGCTAATACTTATTACAATGTAGGTAGTATGGCTGGATGGGACAAAGAAAAATCTGAAAGTTATTTAAGAGAATACAATGATTACATCTTGCAAATTTTAAATATTCATGAGGCCATTCCAGGACATTATACACAACTAGTTTATAGTAACCAGTCACCAAGTATTATTAAATCAATCTTAGGTAATGGTGCTATGATTGAAGGTTGGGCTGTTTATGCAGAGTTAATGATGCTAGAAAGTGGATATAAAAACTCAGATGAAATGTGGTTGATGTATTACAAATGGAATCTTAGGACGACTTGTAATATGATTCTAGATTACAGCGTTCATACAAAAGAGATGAGTCTTGAAGACGCTATGCATTTATTGATTGTTGACGCTTTTCAACAGCAGGCAGAAGCGGAAGGGAAGTGGAAGAGAGTAACGTTATCACAAGTGCAGTTGACTTCTTATTTTACAGGTTATACCGAAATTTATGACTTTAGAGAAATGCTTAAAAAAGAAAAAAAGGAGGCTTTTAATTTAAAACAGTTTCATGAAAAATTCTTGAGTTATGGCAGTGCTCCTGTAAAATACATTAAAGGACTAATGCTGCAGGAAGTGAAAAAAGAAAAAAAATAAGACAAAAAAATAACCCAATTGGAAAAACCAATTGGGTTATTTAATATACTTCTAAAAGTATCCCAATATAAAATATATAATTATAAATAGGATGATGGTTCCAAAACAACCACCACCTAATTTTTTTGCTCCGTAACCCGCGAGTAATGTTTTAAAAAATCCGTTCATAGCTTCAGTATTTAGTTAGTTTTTATTTTTTTTATTAAAATTAAACTAATAATACATACGATACTGCCTTACAGTAAAATCTTAATATAATATGCGTTAATTTTGAAACATAACCGCTTCATTGGCGATTACAAGGTTAAATCATGTATTAATACATTTTACTGCAATTCTAGGAAGAGCTTTTTAATTAGCTTAATTTCTTTTTCATACATTGTTTTTTTCCTCGTTGCAAAATAAAGGATATTTCTTAAAGGCGTCTTTCCTTCCCAGACAAGTTTAACTTGGCCGCTGTCAATTTCTTTTTTGCATAAAAAATCAGGTACTACTGCCAAACCTTTTCCACTGCTTAAACACCGGATAATCGAATTGATATTAGGTACTATATAATTGGGTCTAAATTCGGGATACTTATTAAAATTCAGTTGCCAAAATCGGCGTAAGTGTTCCATATCACCAGTGGTACCGTACCATTTTTGCTGTTTGAGCCAATGTTCCATCTCTGTTATATCTTCTTTTTCAGCAAGTTGATTAAACGTTTCTTCATCAATGGTATTCCCTCCAATCAGTACAATAGTTTCTGAAGAAAATTCTTGATATTCTATTCCGTCTTTTACTACCATTTGTGGAGTAATGATCAGATCTAATATTCCTTTCTCTAAACTTTCAACCATTTCAGGATATTCCCCAAACTGAATAATTACATTAAAAGGCAACGTAGAAATGTACTGCTCTAAAGTAATTTGAAAGGTTTCAAAGCACATTCCCACACTAATGGTTGGTGTATTAATCTCTGTGCTTCTTTGAAAATTCTTTTCAGCCTCTTCTAATTTTGATAAGGGTTCCAATATGAAGTTGTACAAAACCTTGCCCCGTTCTGTAGGAACCATTTTCCTACCCGTACGATCAAAGAGTTTGTAGCCTACATAATTTTCTAAGGAGCTTAAGTGCAAACTCACCCCCGGTTGAGATATAAAAAGCACCTCTGCAGCATTTGTTAATGTTCCCGTTTTATAAACCGCTTTAAAAGTGCGGTACCACTCTAAGTTTACCATAACTATTATAATTATAATACAAAGGTATGAATTATGTTATTTTAATAATAGGTAAAACCGCGCTAACTTTGCAGCATCAATTAAAAGAAAGATGATGAGAAAAATATTTATAATTAATGGCGGGCAAAAGTTTGGTCATTCTGGTGGGCGTTTTAATGAAACAATAGCTAATGAAACTGCGCTATTTTTTAAAGAAAAAGAAGGATTCGAAATCCAAACTACAGATATTAATACTGATTACGATCCAGCTTTAGAAGTAGAAAAATTCGTGTGGGCAGATGTGGTAATTTACCATACTCCCATATGGTGGTTTCAATTGCCACACGGGTTTAAAAAATATATTGACGTGGTGTTTACTGCTGGTCATGCCAAAGGAATTTACAAAAGCGATGGCCGTTCATCAGAAAATCCAGCCATAAATTACGGAACAGGAGGTATGTTGCAAGGGAGAAAATATATGGTAACTAGCTCTTGGAATGCACCAAAAGAAGCATTTACTTTACCAGGGGAATTTTTTAATCAGCATAGTGTGGATCAAGGTGCGTTATTTGGTTTTCATCGCATGAATGCCTTTACGGGTATGGAACCTTTAGAAAGTATCCACTTTCATGATATTGAAAAAAATGCGAATGTTCAAAAAGACCTGCAATCTTATAAAGCACACTTAACCAAAATTTTTATTAACTAATTATGGAAATTAATTTAACAGTCATTCTAAAAACGAATACCGATAATCTAGCTACTCTTCGAAGCAAAATAATTGATTTGGTTCATCAAAGCACTCAAGAAAAGGCTTGTTTGCAATATGAATTACATCAAAGTAAAGAAGACGAAACCTTATTTGTTTTACATGAAACTTGGGAGAATCAAGAAGGGTTAGAGCTACATAATAATAAAGAATATTTAAGAGATTTCTTTGAAAGTACAAAGCTGTTATTAGAAGAACCTATAAAAGTGTACCGTACTGACCGTATAGCTTAAGTGGCAAAATAAGTGGTAAAATTCATGCTTTGAAAACAATGATTTTAAATGTAAATTTGGGAAAAATTTGAATCCTAAAGTGGCGTTGAGCATGAAACCATTAAATGAAAAGAATATCCGCAAGGATGCTACTATAAATAAAGTGCAATATGATAAAGAATGGTTTTATAAATTTGATGATATAGCCTTTTATTTGAAAGAAGACGTATCAGAAGTCGAAACCATTTATTTACCTTTTATGATTGATGGAGAGCAGGAATTTGCAAAATGCTGCACTTTTGAAGATATCATCAGAGGCCGTAAAGACTTTAAATAATGTAGCCTTAAGAGTGAGAAAGTCCGTTTTGAGCGTTTGCTCAAGACGGACTTTTTTTATATATTAACGATTGATCAATTTGGCTTTCTCTCTCATGATATCAGCTATTTTTCTGTTTTCAATCTTACTTTCTAGCCAAGAAATGATATCTAAATAAAGAAAAGCTCTTTTCTCATAAGTGTTTTTTTCTAACTCTATAAAGCGAGCCCGCATTTTGATAAATTCCTTTTTAATATCTGCTGGATATAATGAATTTAAGTTTTTCAGAAACCGAATAATTTCCTTTTGAACTTCATGTAAGTCATTCATTTTTAAAAGGAATTTGTAAGTGCTTTTTAATTGGGATTCTAAATTAAAATCTTTACCCATTTCATAGTGTTCGATTAAATATAATAATCTCGCAAAACACATTAAATCCTCGCGCATGCTGAGATTTTTATTATTTATAATTTTTTCTAAATAAAAAATAGACTCGGCATATTTCTCTGTACCAAAATAAATACAAGCAATTTTATAATAAAAGAGCATTTCGTGGTGTTCATCTAAGTGATCACTATGTAGTTTTATTTTGTGTAAAATCTCTGGAATTAGGTATTCGCTTTCTTCAAATGAACCCTCAAGAATGTGGTAGTTAAGTTTGTTATTATATAAATACAAGAACGATAATGAGGCAACATTATCATTAACAGGAAAACGCGGATCTTTGATAGTCTCTTCTAATAATAACAAGTATTTTTTAAACTTTGTTTTGTATTTCAACATAAACAGCGACTCCAGTAAATAATGGTTCCCTTTAAGGAAAAAAACAGGGTTTAGATAAATCATATTAGGATTATCGTAGAACAACGTAACCCATTTATAGGCGTATTTGTAACTCCCTAAGAAGTCTTGCACTAAGAAACTTCGCCACAAATTAGCATTATAAAACCAATATTTTTCTCTAAAACCAAATTTACTTTCATCTAACTTGGCGATATGCTTGTTAAAATAATCGTCTATGTATTTGTACTCTTCATCAGTCTTAACATAACCCGTTTTAAGCATGATGCCGTACAGTTGCAAAGACAGGTTGGACAATTTGCTAGAAATGGTATTGCGATAATTAAGCTCTTTGGCTTGAACTACTAATTCATCAGCACGTCCTTGAATACTGCGCGTAATGTATTGAGATTCTATTAATTTTTCGAATTCTACAATCTCAAAAGCCATATACTTTTCATCATTTTCTAAAGCCTGAATTTTAGTTTTATCCAGTATTTTCAAACTTTGTTTATACAAACCTTTATTATACAATATACTGGCAAAATCAATTTGCTCGCGCAACTGGTAGCGAATATTTTGACTCGGAATATTTAACCGAATGCTTACTAGGATTTGTTTGTACAGATACGATTTTAAATTAGAAAGCTGTACTTTTTTAATAGCGCCACTTTTCAATATTAACTTCTCATCGTAATTCTCAGACTTATCTAAAATAGTAAACAATTCAATGAATTTTGTATTTGAACTGGTCTCAAGCCGACTAGCAAAAATCTTGAACTGCCTCTTTTCAGACTTGGAGAGTGATTTAATTAATACGAATAAAAAATCTTTTTGATGGTTAGCCATTGTAAAATTGTAAAGCTTATTTTGTTGGTAATCAGTAAGTTAAGTAGTTTAAAATTGCTTTATAAGCAGTATATTTAGCTAGATCTGGTTTTAGTTTGTAGGAATCAAATCTAACTTTGTTATTGAAATGTGAAATTACATTAAATAAATGAAAATGAATAGAGAGAAAGTTCAAATTTTTGACACCACTTTAAGAGACGGAGAACAGGTTCCAGGATGTAAATTAGACACCAAACAAAAACTAGTGATTGCAAATCGACTGGATGAAATGGGTGTTGATATTATCGAAGCTGGTTTCCCTGTATCTAGTCCAGGTGATTTTTTATCTGTTTCTGAAATAAGTAAAATTGTAAAAAACGCAACTGTTTGTGGTTTAACCAGAGCAGTTAAAAATGACATTGATGTTGCCGCAGCAGCCTTAAAACATGCTAAATATCCTAGAATTCACACAGGAATTGGTACTTCTGAATCACATATAAAATATAAATTAAACACTACTCGTGAAGATATTATAGCAAGAGCAAAATTTGCTGTAGCACATGCTAAATCGTACGTAGAAGATGTGGAGTTTTATGCTGAAGATGCTGGGAGGACTGACAATGAATTTTTGGCTCGAGTCTGTGAGGAAGCGATTAAATCAGGAGCTACCGTACTTAATATTCCTGATACAACAGGATATTGTTTACCAGAAGAATACGGAAACAAAATTAAGTATCTAAGAGAAAACGTCAAAGGCATTGAAAACGTGATTTTATCTTGTCACTGCCACAATGATTTAGGAATGGCTACCGCAAATTCTATTTCAGGAGCGGTAAACGGAGCTAGACAAATTGAATGTACAATCAATGGAATAGGTGAGAGAGCTGGAAATACGGCACTAGAAGAAGTGGTAATGATATTTAAGCAGCATCCATATTTAAACCTGTATACTGATATTGATACGAAACAGTTGAATGAAATGAGTCGTTTAGTCTCAGAAAGTATGGGAATGATCGTGCAACCCAATAAAGCTATCGTAGGTGCTAATGCTTTCGCTCATAGTTCGGGTATTCACCAAGACGGTGTAATCAAAAACAGAGCGACTTATGAAATAATGGATCCACTTGATGTAGGAGTAAATGAATCTTCAATTGTACTTACTGCGAGAAGTGGTAGGGCAGCCTTAGCTTACAGAGCAAAAAAAGTAGGTTACGAACTAACAAAAGTGCAATTAGATATTGTATATGCTGAGTTCTTAAAATTTGCAGATATTAAAAAAGAAGTCATAGATGAAGATATTCATCAAATAATTGAAGTTTGTAAAAGTGTAACCGTATAACTGTTTTTATTAGACCAAATAACACAACTAAATTATTTATCTAATTAACCAATAGCGAGAGATATGAATTTAAAAATAGCAGTATTATCAGGAGACGGAATAGGTCCTGAAGTAGTTTTACAGGCAAAAAAAGCATTATATGCTATTAGTGTGATGTTTAATCATGAGTTTGTTTTTGAAGATGCCCTTGTGGGAGCTGTCGCTATTGATAAAACAGGGACTTCTCTACCAGAACAAACATTAAATTTATGTTTAAATACAGATGCAGTATTGTTTGGCACTGTAGGAGATGGTAATCCTTTACATGATAATAATCCCGATTCTCAAAAGCGTCCGTCGCAAGGTGTATTGCGTTTGAGAAAAGAGTTAGGACTTTTTGCCAATAAAAGACCTATAAAAACGTATACGACACTTTTAAATTCTTCTCCATTAAAAAGAGAAGTTATCGAAGGTGCTGATTTTATTATTTTCAGAGAATTAACAGGCGGAATCTATTTTGGAGATAAAACATTAAATGAAGAAAAAACCAAAGCTTCAGATGTATGCGAATATTCAGAAGAAGAAATTACAAGAATTTCGCATTTAGCTTTTCAAGCTGCCCAAAAAAGAAAAAACAAACTAACCATGGTAGACAAAGCTAATGTGCTTGAAACTTCTCGTTTGTGGCGCAATGTGGTTCAAAAAGTAAGTTATAATTATCCAGATGTGGAATTAGACTTTTTATTTGTTGATACCGCCGCAATGCAATTAGTATTGAACCCAAAACAGTTTGATGTAATATTGACTGAAAATCTGTTTGGTGATATCCTTTCTGATGAAGCGAGTGCAATCACAGGTTCAATAGGTTTACTGGCATCAGCCTCTTTTGGCACTAAAAAAGCAATGTTTGAACCTATTCACAAATCATTTCCGCAAGCCAAAGGAAAAAATATCGCCAATCCGATTGCTTCCATTACTTCGGCTGCGATGTTACTAGAACATTTTGGTCTTCATGAGGAGGCTAAGTTAGTTCATGAAGCGGTAGAAAAAGCGATTGAATATAATGTAGTCACGATTGACCTGAATCCTGGAACTAGTTTTGGAACGAATGAAGTAGGGGAGTTTGTCTCTAATTTCATTTTGAACAAAGATGATTTATTGTACTTCAATAATGATAATGTTCATATAGGGCAATCAACAATCGTTTAAAACAAAAATTAAATTAAAAATACAGACACAAAATCATATAATGGAATTAAATAAATACAGTAAAACTATAACTCAAGATGAAACGCAACCCGCTTCACAAGCGATGTTGTACGGCATTGGATTAACAGAAGAAGATTTAAAAAAGGCACAAGTTGGAATTGTTAGTATGGGGTATGAAGGAAATACTTGCAACATGCACTTAAACGACTTGGCAAAAGATATTAAAACCGGTGTCTGGGCAGAAGATTTAGTCGGTTTGATTTTTAATACCATCGGAGTTAGTGATGGTATTTCTAATGGGAATGAAGGAATGCGTTTTTCTTTAGTGTCTAGAGATGTTATCGCAGATTCTATTGAAACAGTAATGGGAGCACAATGGTATGACGGATTAATTGCGGTACCGGGTTGTGATAAAAATATGCCAGGTGCTTTGATGGCCATGGGTAGAGTCAATCGTCCTTCTATTATGGTTTATGGAGGATCCATTCATCCAGGTAAATGGAAAGGTGAAGATCTGAATATTGTTTCTGCTTTCGAGGCATTAGGTAAAAAATTCAGTGGTACTATCACCCCTGAAGATTTTAAAGGAGTTATTCAAAATGCTTGTCCAGGAGCTGGTGCTTGCGGAGGAATGTACACTGCAAATACCATGTCTTCGGCTATTGAAGCTCTTGGGATGAGTTTGCCTTATAGTTCGTCTAATCCTGCTTTAAGTCCTGAAAAAAAACAAGAATGTGCTGATGCTGGTAAAGCAATTAGAATATTATTAGAAAAAGATATTAAGCCTAGAGACATTATGACTCGCAAGGCTTTTGAAAATGCAATTACGATTGTAGCTGTTTTAGGAGGATCAACAAATGCGGTGATGCACTTAATTGCAATGGCACACTCTGTTGATATCGAAATTACGTTGAAAGATTTCCAAGATATCAGTGATAAAACACCGTTGCTTGCAGACTTAAAGCCAAGTGGTAAATACTTAATGGAAGACTTACATAACGTAGGTGGTGTTCCTGCAGTAATGAAATATTTATTGAAAGAAGGATTTTTACATGGCGAATGCTTGACAGTTACTGGAAAAACAATAGCTGAAAACTTAGCAGCAGTACCCAATTTAAATGACGGACAAGAAGTAATACATGAAATTCAAAAAGCATTAAAACCTACAGGAAACATTCAGATTCTATACGGAAATCTTGCCGAAGAAGGTTGCGTAGCAAAAATTAGTGGTAAAGAAGGAGAATATTTTGAAGGAACGGCAATAGTATATGAAAATGAATTTGATGTCATTACAGGAGTTCAGGCTGGGGAAGTAAAACCTGGTAATGTAGTCGTCATTAGATATTGTGGTCCAAAAGGAGGTCCTGGAATGTCAGAAATGTTAAAACCTACATCCGCTATAATGGGAGCGGGATTAGGAAGTTCAGTAGCACTAATAACAGATGGAAGATTTTCTGGTGGTTCTCATGGCTTTGTAGTAGGACATGTCACTCCAGAAGCTTTTGAAGGAGGCGGAATTGCACTCGTCAAGAATGGAGATACAATCACAATCGATGCTGTAAAAAACACGATTAATCTGAAGATTTCTGATGAAGAGTTAGCAGCACGTAAGGCAAATTGGGTTCAACCCGATTTAAAAGTGAAAAAAGGAGTTTTACTAAAATATATACGTTCAGTTTCAAGTGCATCTACAGGCTGTGTAACTGACAAATAAAGCAAAGAGGCATAGCGCTCCAAGCGAATAAAAAGATACCAATGGGAACAAATAAAATATCAGGCGCTGAAGCCGTTATTAGATGCTTATTAGAAGAAGGAGTAGACTTGGTTTATGGCTACCCTGGTGGGGCTATTATGCCAGTTTATGACGAGTTATATAAATTTAAAGATCAGTTGCATCATGTTCTTGTGCGTCATGAACAAGGTGCTACACATGCTGCGCAAGGTTTTGCTAGAGCCACAGGAAAGGTGGGGGTTGCCATTGCAACTTCGGGCCCTGGTGCTACTAACTTGGTAACTGGAATTGCAGATGCGCAGATTGATTCTACTCCTATGGTGTGTATTACTGGACAGGTAGGGAAACATTTATTAGGTTCAGATGCTTTTCAAGAAACAGATATTATCGGAATTTCTACTCCGGTGACTAAGTGGAATTACCAAATTACCGAAGCATCTGAAATTCCAGAAATTATGGCGAAAGCATTCTATATCGCTAAATCAGGTCGTCCAGGACCGGTATTAGTCGATATTACAAAAAATGCACAATTCGATGAAATGGAATTTAGTTATAAGAAATGTACAGGAATTAGAAGTTATGTTGCCGTTCCCAAACTAAAAAAGGAGAAAGTAGAGGAAGCGGCTGCTCTAATCAATAAGGCCAAAAAACCAATGATTGTTTTTGGACAAGGAATTATTCTTGGACAGGCCGAAGAATTATTGAAAGCATTTATTGAAAAGTCAGGAATTCCTGCTGCTTGGACCATTTTAGGTCTTTCAGCTTTACCTACAGATCATCCTTTAAATGTTGGGATGTTAGGGATGCATGGAAATTATGCGCCTAATATTCTAACCAATGAATGTGATGTCTTAATTGCCTTGGGAATGCGTTTTGATGATCGTGTTACTGGAAATTTAGAAACCTACGCAAAACAAGCCAAAGTAATTCACTTTGATATCGATCCTGCAGAAATAGATAAAAATGTCAAAACGGAGGTTGCCGTGTTAGCAGATGTCAAAGAATCTTTAGCAGCGTTACTACCTCTAATCGAAAGTAAATCACATGAGTCTTGGCATAATGAATTCAAAGCATTATATGAAATAGAATGTGAAAAAGTGATTGACGAAGAGTTAAAACCTAAGAAAGAAGGGATTTCTATGGGAGAAACCATTGAAATGATCAATAAACACTCGAATGGAGATGCTATAATGGTTTCTGATGTAGGGCAACACCAAATGTTTACTTGTCGTTACTCTAAATTCAATCAATCTAAGAGTAATGTAACTTCTGGCGGATTAGGAACCATGGGATTTGCTTTACCGGCAGCTATTGGTGCTAAAATGGGTAGACCAGATCGTGAAGTTGTTGCAATTATTGGTGATGGAGGTTTTCAAATGACTATTCAAGAATTAGGAACCATTTTTCAAACAAAAGTACCAGTGAAAATTGTGGTATTGAATAATGAATTTTTAGGAATGGTGCGTCAATGGCAACAATTATTCTTTGATAAAAGATATGCATCCACTGAAATGATTAACCCAAATTTTATTGCCATTGCAGAAGGCTATTACATCAAAGCAAGAAAAGTAACTAAGAGAGAAGATCTAGATGCTGCTGTTGCAGAAATGATGGCTTCAAAAGAATCGTACTTCTTAGAAGTTATGGTTGAAAAAGAAAATAATGTATTCCCAATGATACCCACAGGAGCATCTGTTTCTGATATCAGATTAAGTTAATTGTATGGAAAATCAAACATTCACCATTTCTGTTTATTCAGAAAATAACGTAGGACTATTGAACAGGATATCAGGTATATTCTTAAAGCGTCACATTAATATACTGAGTTTAAATGTTTCAGAGTCAGAGATTGAAAGTGTATCTCGTTTTATTATAGTTGTCAATACAACCGAAAAATGGGTGCAAAACATTGTCGGTCAAATAGAGAAACAAATAGAAGTCATCAAAGCTTTTTATCACATTGATGAAGAGACTATCTTTCTAGAAAACGCACTATTTAAAATAGAGTCTAGTTTACTATTCGACGAAAGACAAATTCAAAATATTATTAAAGAGAGCAATTCTGAGATTGTCACTGTTTCTCGTAACTTTTTTGTGATTTCAAAATCAGGACAGCGTTCTGAAATTGAAGAGTTGTATCAAAAATTAAAACCTTTCGGAATCATGCAATTTGTGCGATCAGGAAGAATATCTATTTCCAAAGAAAAAATGGAAATTTCAGCATTATTAGAAGAATTAAAACAAAAATAAAAATAAAAAAATGGCAAATTATTTCAATTCATTACCACTAAGATTACAATTAGAACAATTAGGCGTTTGCGAATTCATGGATCAATCAGAATTTGTGGATGGAATAGACGCATTAAAAGGTAAAAAAGTAGTAATTGTTGGTTGTGGAGCTCAAGGTTTGAACCAAGGATTAAACATGAGAGATTCTGGCTTAGATATATCTTATGCTTTGCGTAAAGAAGCAATTGATCAAAAAAGAGCTTCCTATATGAATGCTGCTGATAACGGATTCAAAGTTGGCACTTATGAAGAACTTATCCCTACAGCAGATTTAGTATGTAATCTAACACCAGATAAACAGCATACTGCAGTGGTAAATGCCATCATGCCATTGATGAAACAAGGTTCAACATTAGCTTATTCACATGGTTTCAATATTGTAGAGGAAGGAATGCAAATTCGTAAAGACATTACTGTAATTATGTGTGCACCTAAATGTCCTGGATCTGAGGTTCGTGAAGAGTATAAAAGAGGTTTTGGAGTACCCACATTAATCGCCGTTCACCCAGAAAATGATCCTAAAAAAGATGGCTTTGCTCAGGCTAAAGCATACGCGGTAGCCACTGGTGGTCACAAAGCTGGAGTTTTAAACTCTTCTTTTGTAGCCGAAGTAAAATCAGATTTAATGGGGGAGCAAACTATTCTTTGCGGTATGTTGCAAACAGGATCTATTTTATGTTTTGATAAGATGGTTGAAAAAGGTATTGAGCCAGCTTATGCTTCAAAATTAATTCAATACGGTTGGGAGACAGTAACAGAGGCATTGAAACATGGTGGAATAACCAATATGATGGACCGCCTTTCTAATCCCTCTAAAGTGGAAGCATACAGATTAGCTGACGAATTAAAAGATATTATGCGTCCGTTGTTTCAAAAACACATGGACGATATCATTTCGGGTGAATTCTCAAAAAATATGATGATTGACTGGGCAAATGATGATGTTAATTTATTGACTTGGAGAGCTGCGACAGCCGAAACAAATTTCGAAAAAACGGCACCACAAGAAGCGCCAATTTCAGAACAGGAATATTTTGATAACGGTGTTTTAATGATTGCTATGGTGAAAGCAGGAGTTGAACTTGCCTTTGAAACCATGACTGAGACTGGTATTATTGAAGAATCAGCCTATTATGAATCTTTGCATGAGCTTCCTTTAATTGCAAATACTGTAGCAAGAAAAAAATTATATGAAATGAACCGAATTATTTCGGACACAGCAGAATATGGTTGTTATTTATTTGACCATGCTTGTAAACCGTTATTAACTGACTTTATGAAAACGGTAGAAACAAACATTATTGGTAAACCTTTTTCAACGTCAAATAGTGTTGATAATGCTGTGTTAATTGCTGTAAATAAAAGCATCCGTCAGCACCCCATTGAAGAAATAGGGGAATGGCTAAGAGCTTCGATGACAGCAATGAAAAAAATAGGATAAATAATTAAAAATAGGAATTGCCACATCAGAGGGTGTGTTGAAAGTTGCACTGTATCATTTGTTTTTCTATATTTTGAGTTAGTAAACAACATATTAAAATTTTAAAAAATGCATATGGTTGCACATTACATTCACTTAGCTTCTGTCAAAGGAAGTTAAGTGAAGTAATTCCTTTAATATAATACATACAATTTGACTCCGCATAAAAATAGGATATAGTATTAGAGGGACCATGTGCCATCAAAGTTATAGTTGTAGGTAAAGCACTAAAAATTCAAAAATTGCGGATATTTGGATTTGTTTTATTTGTTACTACATAAATTGTTAGAATAATTGTTAAGAGAAAAGGTGAAGTAGAAAAACTACTTTGCCTTTTTTTATGGTTAAAAATGGCTATGCTAATCTCTTTTTAAAGATTTTATAATCAAACAGTAATTTTGCTGTTAAATATTTAATTTTTCATGCTAATTTATAATTTAAATAATTTTAAGAATAGGCATAGTTTTAATACATTTATAAAAAATTAAAAAGCATGAGTTACTATAAAGTTGATAATTTAGAACAATATTTTAAACATTATAACAAATCTGTTCGAGAGCCAAGAAAATTTTGGGGCAAAATTGCCGAAGAAAATTTCACATGGTACCAGCAATGGGATAAAGTTGTCGATTTTAATATGGCTGAAGCAGACATCAAATGGTTTACTGAAGCTAAATTAAATATTACAAAAAACTGTATTGACCGTCACTTGAATAAAAGAGGAGAGAAAACAGCTATTATTTTTGAACCCAACAATCCAGAAGAAACCGCTTTACATATTACTTATAATGAATTGCATCAGAGAGTATGTAAAATGGCCAATGTGTTGAAAGAACAAGGGATTACAAAGGGAGACAGAGTTTGCATCTATTTACCTATGATTCCTGAGTTATCAGTAGCAATATTAGCCTGTGCAAGAATAGGAGCAATACACTCTGTTGTATTTGCTGGATTTTCAGCATCAGCTGTTGCTTCAAGAATCAATGATAGTGAATGCAAAATGGTAATTACTTCTGATGGAGGTTACCGTGGTAACAAAACCATTGAGTTAAAAGAAATCATAGACGAGGCCTTAGAGAAATGTGCCTCAGTAGAAAGCGTTTTGGTCGTTAAAAGGACTAATAATGCTGTAGTTATGAAAGAAGGTAGAGATATTTGGTTACAACCATTGCTCGATGAGGCTTCAGACAATTCTGTAGCGGAGATTATGGATTCTGAAGATCCTTTATTTATTTTATATACTTCTGGTTCTACAGGAAAGCCAAAAGGAATGGTGCATACTACCGCAGGTTATATGGTACAAACGGCTTATACTTTTAAAAATGTTTTTAGCTACGAAGAAAATGATGTTTTCTGGTGTACTGCAGACATCGGATGGATTACTGGACACTCGTATATTGTTTACGGACCATTATTAAACGGTGCGACAACAGTAATTTTTGAGGGTGTACCTTCTTATCCAGATTTTAGCCGTTTTTGGCAAATTATCGAAAAACATAAAATCACACAATTTTATACTGCGCCTACAGCCATAAGAGCATTAGCTAAAGAAAATTTAGAGTACGTTAATAAATACGAACTAAAAACATTGAAAGTCATTGGATCTGTTGGAGAACCTATTAACGAGGAAGCTTGGCACTGGTTTAATGACCATGTTGGGGCTAAAAAATGTCCAGTAGTTGATACTTGGTGGCAAACAGAAACAGGAGGTATTATGATTTCTCCAATTGCGTTTGTAACCCCAACAAAACCTACTTATGCGACTCTTCCTCTACCGGGTATTCAACCTGTGTTAATGGATGAAAGACGCAACGAAATTGAAGGAAATCAAGTAGTCGGTAGTTTGTGTATTAAATTTCCTTGGCCAGGTATTGCAAGAACTATCTGGGGTGATCATCAAAGATATAAAGACACTTATTTTTCTGAATTTCCTGGAAAATTCTTCACTGGAGATGGTGCATTAAGAGATGAAGTAGGCTATTATAGAATTACAGGTCGTGTCGATGATGTGGTCATTGTTTCAGGTCATAATTTAGGTACAGCTCCTATTGAAGATGCCATTAATGAGCATCCTGCTGTTGCAGAAAGTGCTATTGTTGGTTTCCCTCATGATGTCAAAGGAAAAGCTTTGTATGGTTATGTGATATTAAAAGAAACAGGAGAAATTAGAAACAAAGAAAATTTGTTCAAGGAAATCAATCAACATATTTCTGATCACGTGGGTCCTATTGCAAAGCTGGATAAAATTCAGTTTGTCTCCGGCTTACCTAAAACACGCTCTGGAAAAATCATGCGTAGGATTTTGAGAAAAATTGCAGAAGGTGATTTTTCTAATTTTGGAGATACAACGACTTTATTAAACCCTGAGATAGTTGACGAAATTAAAAATGAAAGAAAATAACCACTTACTATTAAATAACCAACCAAGAAACTGCTTCCACTTAGAAGCAGTTTTTTTTTGGGTATAAAGTTTTATTTGAAAGAAATTACCTAAATTAGTAACCTATGAGCAAATCAATTTCTATAGTTATTATTGGTGGTGGATTAGCAGGACTCACTGCTGCTATTCACTTAACCAAAATGGGTTTAGAAGTTACGCTAATTGAAAAAAATGAATATCCAAAACACAAAGTGTGCGGAGAATACATTTCGAATGAAGTACTCCCTTATTTAGATTACTTGGGTTTAAATATTGCTGAATTACAACCGAGTTATATTAATAAGTTGCAGTTCTCTATTCAGGACGGAAAGCAGATTGAATGTCCTTTACCGCTGGGTGGCTTTGGCATAAGTCGTTATGCTTTAGATTATTATTTGTACAAAAAAGCAGTAGCAAATGGCTGTACAGTAATACAAGGTCTAGTTGAGGATATAGAATTTAATAACAATAGTTTTAAAATAATAACAAACGCCAGCAATGTTTTACAAGTAGATATCGTTCTTGGAGCTTATGGTAAAAGATCGATAATAGACCAAAAGTTACATCGCACCTTTATTCAAAAGAAATCCCCTTGGTTGGCTGTAAAGGCTCATTACACAGGTGTTTTTCCGAATGATTTAGTTGGTCTTCACAATTTCAAAGGGGGGTATTGTGGGGTGTCTAAAGTAGAAAACAACCGAATCAATATTTGTTATTTAGCAGAATATAAAACGTTTAAGAATTTTAAAAATATTGAAGAATACCAGCAAGCAATTGTCACCAAAAATCCGCGCTTAAAGCAAATATTTGCTCAATGCCAAATACTTTTTGATAAGCCATTGACCATCAGTCAAATTGCTTTTGATAAAAAAGAGGCTGTAGAAAATCACATGCTAATGATTGGTGATACTGCAGGGCTGATACATCCCTTATGTGGCAACGGTATGGCAATGGCCATTCATAGCGCTAAGATTGCGGCTGAACTAGTTGTTGATTATTGTAGTGATACAGAGCAGTCTCTAATGGAATTAGAAGCAAAATACAAACAGCAGTGGGATTTTCATTTTAAAAAAAGATTAAAAATGGGAAGAATTTTAGCTCAAATTTTACAAAAGCAAAAACTAGCTGCTGTGCTGCTGCATATCGTTATTATAATGCCTTTTATTCTACCTAAAATAATTAAAAGTACACATGGCCAACCTATTACAATCGATTAATAATGCTAATAAACACTAAATACAGAACTGATGAGGAGGAGATTATGGATGACTTTGCCATGGAAGGTCCTATTTTGAAAGATGCATTGGATAAAATTGCCAATATCAATCAGCTTCTTGGAGGAAACAAACTAACTTTACTAGGAGTAAAGCAGTTGTTAAAAAAGGTTGATCCTACTAGTGAGATAACTATAGTAGATGTGGGTTGTGGCAATGGCGACATGCTGCGCACTTTAGCAGAATTTGGCTTAAAACAACACTTAAAATTCAAGCTAATAGGAATAGATGCTAATAATTTCACGGTGAATCATGCCCGCCAATTGTCTTGTGAATATAATAATATATCTTATCGTTGCGAGGATATCTTTGATAAATCTTTTAGAGAGTTAAAATATGATATTGTTTTGTGTACCTTAACATTACATCATTTTAAGGATGTAGCAATTAAGCAAATCATGACTGTTTTTTACCAAAATGCCAAATTGGGAATAGTGATTAACGATTTACAAAGGAGCGCTGTCGCATATCGATTATTTCAAGGATTGTGTTTTGTTTTTCGGCTAAATAACATGTCAAGGGAAGATGGTTTAATTTCGATCTTGAGAGGATTTAAAAAGAAAGATTTAATTCAATTTTCAAAAGAATTAGAATTTAACAATTATACTGTCCTATGGAAATGGGCTTTTAGATACCAATGGATAATTTCAAAAAGATGAGCGTAAAAATAAATTCAGTTAGCAAGCAACTGCCTAAATATTCGAGGACAACAGATGAAATTTTACCGTTTTTAGATCAGTGGCTCATCAATCAAGATGATCGATTTATTCGAAAAGTAAAAAAAATATTTGAAGGAGCTGCGGTTGACAAGCGCTACTCTATAATGGATCCAATCGAAGTGTTTACAAAAACCTCTTTTGAGGAAAGGAATGACATTTACATTAGGGAAGTAATAGACCTTGGTGTAAAAGTACTGGAGAAGGCACTTTTAAAATCAAATTGGAAACCAGAAGATTTAGATTATATCATAACCGTAAGTTGCACTGGCATCATGATTCCATCACTTGATGCCTACTTGATTAATAAATTGAAATTAAGACAAGATATTGTGCGCCTCCCCGTAACAGAAATGGGTTGTGCAGCTGGAGTATCGGGCATTATATACGCTAAGAATTTTCTTAAAGCGAACCCAGGAAAACGTGCCGCTGTCATTGCAGTGGAGAGTCCGACTGCCACATTCCAGCTAGATGATTTTTCGATGGCAAATATTGTAAGTGCAGCTATTTTTGGTGATGGTGCAGCTTGTGTTATGCTTTCCTCTCATGAAGACGATGAAGGGCCTGAAATATTGGATGAAGAAATGTACCATTTTTATGATAACGAACATATGATGGGATTTAAACTGACTAATTCAGGACTTCAAATGGTTTTGGATATAGAAGTTCCTGATACCATTGCTTCTCATTTTCCAGCTATTATTTATCCATTCTTAGCAAAGAATAATTTGAAGATTGAAGCGATTGATCATTTGATTTTTCATCCAGGAGGAAAGAAAATAGTACAAACTGTTGAAGACTTGTTCTCAGATTTAGGTAAAAATATCAATGATACTAAAGAAGTACTCCGTTTATATGGTAATATGTCTAGCGCTACCGTGCTTTACGTTTTAGAAAGAATAATGGATGATCAACCTGAGAAAGGTGATATTGGACTTATGCTGAGCTTTGGTCCTGGTTTTTCTGCACAGCGCGTCTTGTTGCAATTTTAATAAAAGTAAAAATGAAGCACTCTGATATTATAGCATTACTACCCTACACAAAACCCTTTTTATTTGTTGACGCCATAAGTGCAATTGATGAAAACGGAGTAACAGGAAGCTATACATTTGATGAAAATTTGGACTTTTATAAAGGCCATTTTAAAGATAACCCAGTGACTCCAGGAGTTATTTTAACCGAGGTGATGGCCCAGGTAGGACTGGTGACTTTAGGCATCTATCTATTAAATGATAACAATAGTATAAAGTATGCAATTGCTTTAACATCAACAGATATCGAATTTATAAAATCTGTTTATCCAAATGAGAAAGTGGTAGTTACTTCTGAGAAAATGTATTTTAGGTTTGGTAAATTAAAATGTAAAGTGTCCATGCAAAATGAAGATGGCGACGTAGTATGTCGTGGTGAAATTGCGGGGATGATGTTTCAAAAATAATAAAAATGAAAACAAGAGTTGTAATCACTGGTTTAGGTGTTGTTGCTCCAAATGGAGTAGGGCTGGAGGCATTTACACATGCTATTAAAAATGGAATTTCTGGGATTAAAAAAGATGCCGACCTTGAACGACTGCAGTTTTCTTGTCAAATTTCGGCTAAGCCTGAAATTAGCATGGACCACTCACTGAAATATTTTACTGAATTAGAACTTCGAAATTTTAATTCCACCGGAATACTATATGGTGTGATTGCTGGATTAGATGCATGGAAAGATGCTGGATTATCGATTTGTACTGATGATGAACCAGATTGGGATAGTGGTACTATTTTTGGAACAGGAACCTCTGGAATCGATAAATTTCGCGAAAGCATATATAAAATCGATGATTTACAAACCCGTCGATTAGGTAGCACAGCCGTGGCACAAACCATGAATAGCGGTGTGAGCGCTTATTTGGGTGGGAAATTAGGACTAGGAAATCAGGTCACTACTAATTCCTCTGCTTGCACAACTGGAGTAGAGAGCATCTTAATGGGTTACGAACGTATAAAATCGGGTCAGGCAAAACGCATTCTGGTAGGCAGCACCAGTGATTCTGGACCCTATATTTGGGGAGGATTCGATGCGATGCGGGTATGCACTTTTAAGCATAATGACGATCCTGAACAAGGTTCCAGACCGATGAGTGCAACCGCCTCAGGGTTTGTCCCCGGTAGTGGAGCTGGAGCGCTTGTACTAGAAGATCTAGAATCTGCCTTAGCAAGAGGAACCCGCATTTATGGTGAGATTATTGGTGGAAATATTAATTCAGGTGGGCAACGCGGTTTGGGAAGTATGACGGCGCCTAATCCTATAGCGGTGCAAAGATGTATTAAGGATGCTTTTGCCAATGCAAATATTGATGCATCAGCCATCGATGCGATCAACGGACATTTAACAGCTACTTCAAAAGACGCTCTCGAAATAGAAAATTGGTGCGAAGCTTTACAAAGAAGCGGAGCTGATTTTCCTTATATTAATTCACTAAAATCGTTGGTAGGTCACTGTTTATCGGCTTCGGGTAGTATTGAAAGCGTAGCAACAGTACTGCAATTGTACAATGGATTTATTTTTAAAAACACCAATTGTGAAGATTTGAATCCAGATATTACTGCTTTAATTGACCCCACTCGAATACCACAAGAACTAATTGACAAAGATTTGAATATCATCGCTAAAGCAAGTTTTGGTTTTGGAGATGTAAATAGCTGTGTTATATTTAAAAAATTTATCGTTTAATAACGTGATTATGAATAAAGAAGAAACAATTGAAAAATTAAAAAGTATCATTGAGCCATTTGTAAATAATCAGGAGGCATTTGAGCAATTAACAGAAGATACTGACTTTATAGCAGATTTGAATATCAATTCGGCTAATTTAGTAGACGTCATATTAGATGTAGAGGATGCTTTTGGAATTCATATCGACAATGAGTCTATGGAAAAAATGATTGATGTAAAATCTACATTGGCTATTATCGAAGATAAATTAGCCGATCAATGATTGGTAATGACATCATTGATTTGGCTGTAGCCAATATAGAAAGCAATTGGGAACGGCCCGGTTTTTTACAAAAAATATTTACAGAAAGGGAGATAACTTTAATTTTATCCAGTAAAAATCCAGAAATTCTCGTTTGGAATTTGTGGAGTAGGAAAGAAGCAGCTTACAAAATATACAATAGAATCACAGGAATTCGGGCGTATATTCCCCATCTTTTAGAGTGTTTTTATGAAAATGAAGATTCAGGAACAGTAAAATGTCTCGGGAATCAATTTTTTACTAAAACGATGATTATAGGAGACCAAATTCACACGGTTGCAGTGTCCAATAAAGAAGATTTAAGTCAAATAGAATTCTTGGAACGACCAGTTTCAATTCAGAAAACAAATGGAATTCCGTTTTATAAAGATCCTATTTCGCAAAAACAAATTCCAATATCAATCAGTAACCATGGTCGCTATAATGCTTGTGTAAGAATACGGCAGATTATTTAAGTCCCAATCGAGATTTTAGTTTTAGAAATAGTAAAGCAATTCTGTAAGCATCTTCTGCCGAAGAATTGCGGTCACTTTTAGGAATCTTAAAAGCATCCGATAATTCGTCTAGTGAAAATTCTTTATCGTTGATATCCTGGAGTTTTCGGTACATAATATCAATATCCAAAGCTTCATTTTTCAGACGTCCGCAGTCTAACCTTTCTAGCGCAGCATTAATCATTTCGACATCAAAATCAATATGATGCCCCACTAACACCGCGTTTCCAAGATATTCTACCAAAGCTTTTATGGCATCTGGTTCTCCTAATTTGTCCATTTTACTTTCGATAATAAACTCATTAGAAAGTTTATTGTCATGAAAGTACTTGTACTGCAATAAAACATTTTCAAAACTGTCACCTATAAGAATGCTATCGTTTACTACGCCAAAAGCAGCGATAGTCAAAATAACATCTTTTTCTGGATTCAACCCAGTAGTTTCAGTAGACAAAATCACATAGCGGTTTGATTTCTTACTAAATTTTGATAGGTAGGCTTTCCAGAACTCGGGAAATTCTTTATTAATATTTTTAATCCAGTCCAGCATGATTATGAAAATTGTGTCAGTTGAAATTTACTTTTAATTAATTCCTCCAAATCTCTCATTGGAGCCAAAGCATTTTTAAGCTTTTCCTTGTCAATTTTTGATAGTTCCTGCAAATTAATATATTGACCTGAATTATCATTTTTTAAACCTTCTAAAGTACGTATTTTAGACAAAACTAAAAAGGCCTCAGCGCATTCTAAATAGGTTTCAGAATGTTTAGGATCAGTAATTGCTAGTTGTTTGAATCGTACATAAGTATTATTAATCCCTTTAATATTAAAGCTCATTGTGAACAATCGTGCCCCGTCAATAAGTGGCATTAACGCTCGCGTTTTGATATCAAATTTATCTTTATTAGGACCTTCTTCCTCCACATGAAAATTTTTGAAAAAGGTCAATGGCGAGTTTTTACGCAACGCATCATTTCCTAAGAAATCATAAAATAACGTATTGTTTTCAGCATTGGTAAAAACGATGTTATTTATGGCATCTTCTATTTTTTGCTCTCCATAAACCAGTTCATAGTCAAAGAAAATACTACTAAGATCATTACTATTTTCACCAGGAGTATTCATCCAGCTATTGTATTGTTTAGTCCAATCAGACAGTGATTTGCACCACAACATGTTGCTAGCCATATGTCCGTTTGGACAAAATTCATAACCTACTTTTTCAAGAGTAGTAGTGGTTTTTTTGGCTAAAGCCAAAAAATAATCTTTGACAGCTCTGTACTTTTCAGGGATAACATCTTCAAAAATAAGAATACTATCCTGATCTGTAGGCAATAATTGTTCTTTTCTTCCTTGACTTCCAATGCTTAACCACGCAAAACGGGCAGGAGGGGAGCCTATTTCTAAAATGGATTGCTCGATGGCACGTTTCAAAATAGCAAAGTTAATTTCACTGGCAATGTTTGTAATATGTGTAAGCGGTATGTTTTTTTGTATGGAAGTCTGAATCAAATCAGCTAAGCGCAATCTAATTTGTTTAAGTTCTTTAGCGGTTTGTGAACGCTTAATTTCTTTAATTAAAACACCAGGATTATTGGCTTGAGCCACAACCAAGTCATGTTCAGAAACCACCCCTTTGACGATTGATTTATTAGAACCATCCTGAGTGACACACAGGTGAGATACATTGTTTTTTAAAATCAATAATTGTGCTTCAGCTAATGAGACGTTTTCTAAAACAGTAATAACGGGAGAGGTCATAATCTTATCGATAGGAACTGTAATGGCAAATCGTCCAGTCGCAATTTTAGATGACATATCCATATCTGTAACAATTCCTACTGGGATGTCATTCTCACAAACTAACGCATTATTTGTTCTGTTTTCAGCCATTAATTGCGCTACTTCCTGAACAATTGCTGTTCTGGATACAGTTAGAGGATGATTATTATAAGATAAGGTTTGAAAATATTGCATTTCCGACTGTTGACCAGTATAAAAAACAGTATCCGAAATAAGATTACTGTGGAGGCTCTCTTTATCTTTAGAATTACGGGCATTTATAGCAAAATTCTCTAATAAAAAGTTCAAAACATCGGTATTATTAGCTACGAAAGGCCTAAAAATGGCTATTGGAATAGCATAAACAACGCTTTCTTCACGTGCTTTTGCAGTCATCATATAGCTGTTTTTAGCAAAAAATGGGCGTAAACCAAATATTGCCCCTTCATGGCATTTGTTCAAAATAGTGTCTTCGGCATCTGAAATTACAGATAGATTTACTAATCCTGAAGCCACAACATAAAAACAATCATGTAGCGGTTCGTTGATTTGAAATAAGGTTTTGTTTATTTCTAAATTAATGACACGAATATTAGTAGCAATATCAGTTAATTCCTGAAAAGTCAAGTGATTAAAAGGAGCAAATTCTTTAAGAAAATCAGCAATATGATTTGCAATTGTATTCATGGTGTTAAAATTTTAAGTAGCAAAATTAATAAATTAAAGAGTTAAAAAATAGTAGTTATTGTAGTTAAACGTTTGTTTTATTAAAAATGTATTTTAAGCACAAACATAAAAGCGTTTTGGTGATTAATTATTTATTAATCGGTTGATGAAATAGAATTTAGATTGCAGAATATTTAAATTATAGCTACAAATAATTTTATGATGCTGCATATTATCAGTTACAAAATAGTAAGTAGTGGTGTTTATTATATATTCTATTTTACATAATATAAATTATAGTTCATTTGTATACTATAGAAGTTGGGTATATAATTGGATAAATATGTCTATGAGGTTTAATATTAACTACTATGGGTTATCTATAAAGTCATAAATAACATTATTTGATAATCATGCTATAAAACAAATACTTAAATACCATATACTAAATATTAAATACATTTAAGATGAAAATATCGATACCTGACATAATTACCGATTTCTTACTGAAACTCAGTTAAGCCCTTAAGTGACAAACGATCGCAAGAGATTCTATGCATTTCTTTTGAAAAAGGTGTTTTTGGCTCAGTTTTGGTAATAAACCTGGTAATTAAGTTTAAACTAAGATCTTTTTATCAAAAAAGAAGATCTTTAAAATTAAAAAATATGACTCAAGTTAAAGAGAACAACACGGTTAAAGTACATTACACAGGAAAATTGGCAGACGGACAAGTATTTGATACTTCTGAAGGAAAAGAGCCATTAGCGTTTACCTTAGGACAAGGAAGCTTAATTCCTGGTTTTGAAAAAGGCCTTATTGATATGAAATTAAATGAGAAAAAAACAATAAACATTGCAAAAGATGATGCTTACGGTGATCCTCGTGAAGATTTGATTATCGAAGTGCCAAAAAGCGAATTGCCACAAGAAATGACTCCTGAAGTTGGTATGGGATTAGTTTCTAGAACTCCAGAAGGTCAAGAAATGAATCTTATGGTTGTTGAAGTTAGAGAAGAAACTGTTGTTTTAGACGGAAATCACCCACTAGCTGGTAGAGATCTTATTTTTGATCTAGAAGTTGTTGAGATTACCGAGTAATCACGCATTATACTATTTAAAAAGCCTGGCGGAATAAATCTGTCAGGCTTTTTTTTGTTTTATTTTTTTCGAAAATTAATATGAATTAAAAAGCACGCTTTATAAGTTCCCAAATATCTATTTTTTAACTGATTTCTCTTTTAATAGTAAGTAAAAAAAAGTAACTATAGCTCCATCCCACTTGCCTACCTCCTATTGATAGCACGTATTAATCTTCTGTTACGCTTGTCTGCTCTTGAGTTTTGTAAAGAGAGTACTGCCCAAATAGAAGCGGGAAGCCAACCAATAATTGTTATTTGTAATAACAGACATAAAATTGCTGTCAAAATTTTGCCTCTTAAAAAAAAGGACAGTGTAGGGAAAATAATAGCAATTAATATCATGTTATTTTTATTTCTTTAAATAGTAGCGTTCTAAAGTTAATTATTTAATCAAATATTCTTCCCATTTGTTACAATTAAATTAAAATAAAGAGTACAAAATTTAATAGCAAACTCTTTTTTAATAGCTAAAATAACCAAGATACATCGTTTGCGAAAGCGCAAATGTCGACCAGTAGCCTACTATTTATACTATTTAACTTACTAAAAAAACGATATAGTTACTATTAATTAGTTTTTTTCTCAGAGAATTGTCTTTTTGAATTATTTGCATATTAAAGTATAATTTCCATCAATATTTTTAATATAATTCAATAAAGCGTTAAATTAACGTAATATAAATGTGTAAAAATATATAAGTTTTAATGATAATAATTTAAAATTGTGTTGAAATAAATAAAATAATCGCTTTTTTATTCTATAAATAAATTATTTATGGTTAAAAATAATATACATTTGTTTTTATAAAACGTAAGTAATACGTTTTATAAAAACAACCCCAATTACTGTAAACCATGAAATTATTACTATTTAAATCAAATGTTACTGTTTCTATACTGCATCAGTGCAAACCAACCTCGAGGTTTTTTTTTACAATACTTACTGTGAGTTTATTATTATCTCAAGCCGCAGGTTATGCGCAAGATGGCATTAATCATGAAGTTAAAAATATAGTTACTCCATATGATGATTACAAGCCATTTAATATACACTTGCATTTAAAAAACATGCATACATGGCACGGTTTTGTAGTAACTCCCAGTCCCATGGTTGCTACGTCTTTAGAGTACAATTCGAAAAATAAAAAATTTATTTTTGGTTTATGGGGAGGTGCAGGATTTTCTGGAGATCCAATAAGGACTAATGATGGAGATCGTGTAAATGCTAATTACAAAGAATTATCGATTTATACGTTATATCACATTACTGATAAATTCTTTATTGAAGCAGTTTCACATAATAATTATACTGGTGTTGAAGAAAGAGGCGATGTGTTACATTACTGGAGTTATAAGAAAACACAAGGATATAATTTTGTAGATTTAAACTTTGGTTATCAAGTAACTAATAAAACTTCGTTGTATTTAGCAACAATTTTAGCAGGTAGGTCTGGTGATTATGAAGTGCAAACTGATGGATCGTTAAAAGATTCATACACTCACTATCTTGAAGTAAAACATAAAGTTTGGGAAAAGGAGAATAACAGTTTAACCTTATTCACAGGGGGAGCTTTCTCTTTCCTTACGGATAAAACATTTTATACAGATCAAAAAGCAAACATCATAAATGTAGGTGCTATCTATGCACGAACCGTAAAAGCTGGTGATTTTTCTTTTCCCATAGAAATGACTGCGATGTGGAATCCAGAAAAACAAAAAGCCATCTTACAAGTTGATGTAGCTCTTTTTTAATCCTTTTATTCGATATAATTCTTAAAAATTAAAATATGAAAACAATTTTCAAAAAAACACTTAAACCCTTTTTGATGTTAGCAGTTATGTTAAGCATAACTAGTTGTATTGATAAAGGTGAAAATAAAAAATCAAATGTTCAATCTAGTACTGCGGCAGTTACTAAGATTGAAAGTGCAAAGGATTTAAAGGGAATGAAAATTGGTTATTGTACACCTTCCCTAGACGCTCCTTATTACCAAGCTTTATTAATGAGTATTAAAGAAAATACTGAAATTAATGGGATGGAATTTTTATCGGCTGATGGTCAAGGTGATATCAACAAACAAATTGCAGCAGTTGAAGATTTAATTACTAAAGGAGTTGATGCTTTGTTATTAAACCCGAAAGATCCCATGGCACTTGTAGCGGTTACGAAGATAGCAAAAGCCGCAGGTATTCCTGTATTTATTATTGATAGTTCGATTGACCCATCTGCTGATTTTGTGACTACAATCCAATCAAACAATTTAGCTAATGGTGAACTAGCTGGTGCATGGGTTGCTAAGAAATTTGGTACTAAAAAAATGAAGATTGCCTTACTTAGTGGTAATGCAGGAAACCCCGTAGGGCTAACTCGCAAACAAGGGCTTTTACAAGGTATTACTGAAGAACAATTGCGAACTTTAGGATATATCAATCTCAATGTAGCTACACAAATGTACACGGAGTGGACGTATGCTGGTGGATTGAAAGCTATGGAAGATGTATTAGTAGCGCATCCAGATATCAACGTAGTAATTACAGAATCTGATGTTTGTGTTTTAGGTGCCATTAAAGCGATTGCTCAAGCTGGTAAAACAGACGATATCTTGATTGTTGCTGCTGCAGATGGTCAAAAAGAGGCAATAAAATACATTATGGATACGGATTTCTACGGTTGTACAGCAATGAATAGCCCAGTTCAAATAGGGCGAAATGCTGTTGAATGTGCGATACAGTATATCAATGGGAAAAGAGATTTTCCTATAAAATCCTACACAGCACCTTTATTAATTACTAAAGAAAATGCTGCTCAATATTACAATCCAAAAGCATTGTTCTAAAAATAAAAAAAAGTACTCAAATGGGAAATTCAGAAAGCGAATACCGTCTTGAAATGACCGGAATAACTAAAAGTTTTGGAGTTGTTTCTGTTCTTGAGGGTGTCAATCTAAAAGTAAAACATGGAGAAATTCATGCCTTGCTTGGTGAGAATGGTGCAGGGAAATCAACGTTAGTTAAGATTTTAAGTGGTGTACATCAGAAGGACAGCGGAACGGTACTACTTAATGGTAAAGAAATTAATCCAAAAAACACACACTACGGTCAATTGCTAGGTATAAGTGTGGTATACCAAGAACTTTCTTTAGTAAATGATTTATCGGTTGCCGAGAATATTTATTTACACAAGTTAGGTGCTAGCAAATTTTGGATGAATTGGAAAAAAATCACTAAGGATGCACAAGAGTTAATTAATTCTTTGGGTTTCGAAATAGATGCTTCGGCAATCGTTAGAGATCTCAGTATTGTCCAAAAACAAGTAGTCGAAATTGCCAAAGCATTATCAGAAGACACCAAAGTTTTGATTCTTGACGAGCCCACCACTGTTTTTGATCCAAATGATGCTAAGAAGCTTTTTGCAAATTTAGAACGATTAAAAAAAGGCGGTATGTCCATCATTTATATTTCGCATCACCTTGAGGAAATTTTTAAAATTGCTGATACCATCACTGTTTTGAGGGACGGAATCGACACAGGCTGCGTATCTACTGAAAATATAGATAAAGATGGCGTGATTCGTTTGATGATTGGTAGAGAACTAGAAGATTTATTTCCAGTTCGAAATGTGACTGTCAGCGAAAAAGCAGTTTTTGAAGTTCAAGGTTTAAGCGGAGACGATGGTTTTGTAAAAGATGTCTCATTTTCTGTTCGTGCTGGAGAGGTTTTAGGAATTGCCGGTTTAGGAGGAAGTGGACGTACAGAGGTGGCCAAACTAATTTTTGGTGCTGAAAAAAAGAAGTCGGGAACTTTGACTTTAAATGGTAAAATTATTAAAACCAAAAATCCTGTTGAAGCAGTAAGACAACAAATAGGTTTCGTATCCGAAGATCGTAAAGAGGAAGGTGTTTTTCTTCCTTTGTCTATTCGAAAAAACATAAGTATTACTAGTTTTAAACCTATCTCCAGCAAGTTAGGTTTTATTAATAACGAAAAGGAATACACTAATGTTGATAATTTAATTGCTAAACTCAACATCAAAGCACCAAGTTCTGAAATTGATGTCAAAAATTTATCAGGTGGAAATCAGCAAAAAGTGGCATTAGCAAAATGGTTGAGTATAGACAGTAAGCTAATCATTATTGACGAACCTACAAGGGGTGTTGATGTAGGTGCTAAGGTCGAAATCTACAACCTGATTAATGAAGTGGCCAAAAAAGGTGTTGCTGTTGTAGTGATATCATCTGATATGCCTGAAATCATGGGAATTGCAGACCGAATATTAGTTATGCACAAAGGAAGCATTTTTGGGGAACTGCCTAAAGATAAATTCTCTGAAGAAAATATTTTGAGGTACTCTATTGGTGAAGAATTGAAAAATTAAATTTTAAATAATATTAAATACAACGCAATGAATCTAACTATAAAACAACAGCTTAGCAGTCCAGGTGGAATTCTAAAGTTTTTAATTAAGCACAATACAATTGTCATTTTTGTATTGCTAATGATTTTCTCAGCTTTGATTTCTGATGTGTTTTTCACGCAAACAAACTTATCTAATTTATTAAAGCAAGTCTCTGGAATTGGAATTATTAGCATTGGGATGCTTATTGTAATCTTAACTGGAGGAATCGACTTATCTGTTGGTTCGCTTGTCGCTTTATTAGCTGTGACATTCGCACTATTAATAAACGTTGTTATTCTACCGGCCGCTATTTTGTTAACTATCATTATGGGATTTGCTTTAGGTAGCGTTTCTGGATATTTAGTAGCCTACCAAAAAATGGCACCCTTTATTGCTACACTAGCATTGATGACGATCGCGAGAGGATTAGGTTTCATTTATGCAAAAGGATCACCAGTGACTTTTGATTCAGCTGGTGGTGTATTTATGTCTGATTTTGCAAATAATGCAACAATTGGTATTCCCAATATCGCAATTATCTTTTTTATTATTGTGGCCATGGCATCTGTGATGTTAAAATACAATGTATTTGGTCGTTTAGTTATTGCAATGGGAAGTAACGAAGAAGCTTCTCGCCTATCAGGTATCAAAGTCAATAAATATAAATTTTTAGTATATGCTCTTTCGGGATCACTAGCGGCCATTGCAGCAATTATCACCGCTTCAAGAACTAACTTAGGTTCGCCGAATATGGGTGTTTCATGGGAATTAGATGCTATTGCAGCAGTAGTTATAGGAGGAGCAAGTCTAAATGGTGGTAAAGGAACTGCGATTAATACATTAATGGGAGTGCTAATCTTAGGATTAATAGGTAATATTTTAAATCTATTGAATGTTCCATCTTACCCACAACAAGTTGTAAAAGGAGGAATTATCATATTAGCAGTATTATTTCAAAAATTCGAAGGAAAAAAACAATAAATAATGAAACATTACAAATTAAATAACACCAACTTGCCAGCAATCGCTGAACGTTTGGCTGTACCAAACTATAATAGAAAAGATATTACAACCGGTATCGTACATGTAGGTGTTGGTGGTTTTCATAGGGCACACGAGGCAATGTACATTGATCAATTACTTGAAAATGCAGCGAATGCTAACTGGGGTATTTGCGGTGTGGCTCTACTTAATTTTGACCAAAAAATCTACAACGTTTTAAAAGAACAAGACGGTTTGTACACTTTAGTAATTAAAGAATTAGACGGCAGCTTAACTAAGAAAGTTATCGGTTCAATTACAGAATATTTATTTGCTCCTGATAGCCCAAAAGCGGTAATTGAAAAAATGGCTGATCAAGGAACAAAGATTATTACGCTTACCATCACTGAAGGTGGATATAATTTGAACGAAGCGACTGGAGAATTCAATTATGAAAATCCAACAATCGTTCATGATAAAAATAATCCAACTGAGCCTACAACAATTTTTGGTTATTTAACGCAAGCTTTAGCATTAAGAAAAGAAAATAACAACGGCCCAATCACTATTTTATCGTGTGATAACATTGAAGGAAACGGATATGTAACTAAAAAAATGTTATTGTCATACATCGCACTTGCACAACCAGATTTATTGCCTTGGATAGAATCGAATGTTTCTTTCCCTAATAGTATGGTTGACCGTATTACACCTGCTACAGTTCCTTCGGATATTGCATTATTATTAGAAACTTCTGGAATTGAGGATCAATGGCCTGTTGTATGTGAGTCCTTTCAACAATGGGTTATTGAAGATGATTTTATTGCTGGCCGTCCTAATCTAGAGGCTGTAGGAGTGCAATTTGTAAAAGATGTTGCTCCTTTCGAAAAAATGAAATTAGGATTGTTAAATGCAGGACATTCTGTGATAGGTATTCTAGGTAGTTTAATGGGATACAATACTATTGATGAGGCCATTCACAATCCAGAAATTGCTAAATTCCTGGCTATTTATTTAGATAACGAAGTGACACCTACACTGAATGATCTTGAGGGTGTGGATCTAATGCAATACAAGAAAACCTTAGTGGCTAGATTTAGCAATGTATATATTAAAGATCAAATCGAACGCATTTGCTCTGAGACATCTGCAAAAATGCCAAAATTTATAATGCCTACCGTTCAAGGACAGCTTGCTGCTAATAGATCAGTATCACATGCTGCCTTGGTGATTGCTGCTTGGGCAATTTACAGTTTGGGTGTTAATGAGAAGAAAGAAAGGATCAATATCAAAGATGCTATGCAAGAAGTTCTTTTTGCACAAGCTAAATTAGCGCAAACAAATCCAGTTGCCTTCATCCAGATGGAAGCTGTTTTTGGTAATTTAAGCCATTCAGAAGCTTTCGTTTCTATTTATACAAAAGCATACAATGATATTACCGCTTATGGAGTTGAAAAATGTATAATCGAATTGAACAGCAATTCATTAATTTAAAGTTATGATAAAAGCCACTTGTTTTGGAGAAATATTATGGGATGTCTTCCCTACTCACAAAAAAATTGGAGGAGCACCACTTAATGTTGCTATTAGATTAGCATCAATGGGTAATGAAGTGGCGATTATAAGTCGCGTAGGAAAAGGAAAAAAAGGCAAAAAATTAATTGACTTTCTTGAAGAAAACATGGTAGCTGTTAGTCGTGTTCAAGTTGACAACTATTATAAAACGGGTAAAGTTAAGGTTACGCTTGATGATAAAGGTTCGGCTTCTTATGATATTATGCAACCGAGAGCTTGGGATAATATCGAACTAACAAATGAGGCGATTGCTGTTGTAAAAAATGCTGATATTTTTATCTACGGTAGTTTGGCTTCTCGCAATGAGACTTCTGCAAAAACGTTGAACGAACTTTTGAAAGTTGCAAAATACAAGATATTTGATGTTAATTTACGCCAGCCCTATTACACTGTTGCAGTACTTGAAAATTTGATGAGTCAAGCGGATTTTATTAAATTCAATGATGATGAAATATACGAAGTTGCAACACTTTTAGGCTCCACAGATCAGTCATTTGATCAAAATATTTTGTTCATTGCTGAAAAAACAAATGCTAAATGTATTTGTGTAACTAGAGGTAGTCAAGGTGCTGTGCTTTATGTGGATAACAATTTTTATTACAACTCAGGATACCATGTTGAAGTGGTAGATACTGTAGGTGCAGGAGATTCTTTCTTAGCAACGATAACAAGTAAATTAATGAATAACGACGATCCGCAAGAAGCAATTGATCATGCTTGTGCAATTGGTGCTTTAGTGGCTAGTCGAGAAGGCGCCAATCCAGTTATTTCAGCTGATGATATTAGCAACCTGATAGGGAAAACAATCGCTTAATAATAGATCTGTTTGTATGAAAAAATGCGTTTGATCTTAGTTTTTTTGTAGTATAATTTAGAAAAGCTTCATAATTAATTTAGGAAGCTTTTTTGTTTTTTACAGTGGTAGCTAAAGCCTCTTATTACTGTGCATTGACATCTTGAATACATTGTTTGATACTTTTATCGCGCACTTTTTCGATAGCGATTAAATAGGCTTTTGCAAAATCAGCTTGCTGGGCCAAATCTCCAAAAACAGCTTTAATTTCAATAAATTTCATTGGGTTTTGTATCGAAAGCGCAGCTGTTCTAATTAAAGTGCCGCTCATTGTATCTACAATTTCGTAACTATTTTCGTTATCATCAATTCCGTCATTGTATTTTGCCCAAGCTGCAATAATCAAAGCGGCTTTTTCAATATTTTTATTCGAAAGCAATTGTGACTTGATTGTAGGTAAAATAAACAGCGGAACTTTAGCAGAGCTCTCTTGACAAATACGGAATAATTGGTCATTTATATGCGGATTTTTGAATCTTGACACAATATTTTTTTTATATTTTTCAATGGTATCGGAATTAGAATCTTGCAATGTAGGCGTTACTTCATCATCTAAAAACGCTTCTAAAAAAGTTAGAAAATCAGTATCACTTGTGACTTCGTAAACTGTTTTATAACCGTGTAGTGTTCCTAAAATTCCTAAAATTGTATGGCTGGCATTTAAAATTTTAAGTTTTAAATTTTCGAAAGGACCTATCGCATCGGTGTACTGCACTCCTACTCGCTCCCAAGCTGGAGTTTCGTGTACAAATTTATCTTCTATAACCCATTGCGAAAAAGGCTCAACAATAACAGGCCACTGATCATCAATTGAAAAATCTTCCTTTAAAGTGTTGCGATCCACTGAACTCGTAATTGGGTTAATACGATCGACCATCGTGTTGGGAAATGTTGTGTTTTCCTTAATCCATTCCACTAGTTCGGGTTCCACTTTACTCACGTATTCTAATAATGATTGACGCATGGTATCTCCATTAGATTTGATGTTGTCACATGAAAGTACGGTACAACCTTCAATACCACGGAGCTTTCTCAATTTAAAGGATTGGGTCAAATAGCCAAAAACTGTTTTAGGACTAAAAGGATTTTTAATATCTTCTGTCACTGCAGGATGATTAATATCAAAAGCACCAGTGATTTCGTTTAGATGATAGCCATCTTCTGCAATGGTAAGTGAGATAATTTTAATATCGGGACTTGCCATTCGTTCAATAACCGCTAATGGGTTTTCAGGTCCATAAAAATATTCGACTATAGATCCTATAATTTTTGCTTTGTGTGCGCCATTGGCTTCTTTTGTGTAAAGCGTGTATAAACCATCTTGGTCTTTTAAAATATTATACATTTTTCGATCAGAATCCAATAAATCAACGCCGCAAATACCATAGTTCAAGTCTTTGTATTTATCAATGAGTTCATTAATATAATAAGCCTGATGTGAGCGATGAAAATTACCGACTCCAATGTGTAAAATACTGGTTTTGATTGCGTCTCTATCGTAGGTAGGAACGCTAACATTTGCAGGTAACATTTCTAAATTTTCGGCATTGAGATAATAAAATTTTGCCATATTTTTGCTTAATCTTTATTTATTGATCATTTTTTCAATGTTTAAAAATACGCTTTTATAATTAAAGTTGGGTCCTACTTTTAACTAGAGTTTTAGCTGTTAAAAAATAATGTTTAATAGGGCAAAGAAGCGCTGTCCCGTAATCACTTCCTGCATAATTTCTTTATATTTGTAATGCATTGCTTTCATGTCAAACTCAAACTATGGATTTTAGAAAAATAAATAACCTATCGGTAGAATGTGTGATTTTTGGTTTAGACGCTGACAATCTGAATGTTTTGCTACACAAAAGAACGCTTAACTTATACAACGATAATTTTCCCATTATTGATGACTGGATGCTTCCTGGACAGCATGTTTATAAAAGTAATAATTTAGCTGAATCAGCCGATAGTGTTTTAAAAGCGATTACTAAAAAGCCGTTAACCAATAAAAAACAATTTAGAACGTACGGAAGTAATCGTCGTGTAAATACGGATAAAGATATATTGTGGATACGAAGTAAAGGCGGTGAATCTAGAAATCTCACTGTTGTTTACTACTTGGCGCTGCCTCTAGAAGCCATTGCAATTGAAAATAATGAAGACTTACAATGGTTTCCTCTCAAGAATTTGCCGGAAATAGGATTTGATCATCAGACAATTATCACAGATGCCTATGATGATTTAAAAAGTAAGATCATGACTGAACCGATCATGTTTGATTTGGTGCCTATGAAATTCACATTGAACGAATTACAAAGTGCCTTTGAAATTACGTTGAACATTGAACTTGATAATCGAAATTTCAGAAAAAAAGCCATTCACAAACCATTTATTGTACCTCTTGAAGATAAGAAAAAAATAGGTATTTCTAAAAAACCATCTAAACTTTATATGTTTAGTAAAGATATCTATGATAAGTTAACGGAGAAAGACAACATCATCAGCACCATTCTGTGACTATTTTATTAAGAGATTATTAGTCCATGTGCTCTGTTTTATATTCGATGAAGTGGAGACTTTGGGAGTTTAATTATTTACCTTTGCAAAAAATTAAAGCCCCAACCTTCATGTCCAAAGCTCGCTATATAAAATTAATTCTTATTCTGGGATCACTTACCGCACTAGGTCCTTTTTCTATTGATATGTATTTACCTGGTTTTGCAGGTATTGCAAAAGATTTAAATACAACTGTTGCTAATGTAGCGATGACTTTGTCTAGTTATTTTATTGGAATTTCAGCAGGCCAATTGTTATACGGCCCTTTATTGGATCGCTATGGAAGAAAAAAGCCTTTATTTATTGGTTTATTAGTTTACATTGTAGCCTCTTTATGTTGCGCTTTTGTTACAGATATTGATACTTTCATTGGCTTACGATTCATACAAGCTATAGGAAGTTGTGCTGCGACCGTAGCATCCGTGTCTATGGTACGTGATTTATTTCCTGTGCGCGACATTCCTAAAGTGTTTTCGTTACTAATGTTGGTTGTGGGTTTATCACCCATGCTTGCCCCAACTGTTGGAGGCTATGTGACTGATGCCTATGGATGGCATATGGTTTTTTTAATATTAATGGGAATTGGAATCATTATTATGTTAGCTGCGCAATTTGGTTTACCCAATAGTTATATACCAGATACGTCAATATCTTTAAAACCCAAACCTATTTTATTGAATTTTGCCACTGTTTTAAAAGAACCGCAATTTTATACCTACGCTTTTACTGGAGCCATCGCTTTTTCTGGCTTGTTTACGTACGTGGCCGCTTCCCCTATTTTATTTATGGATATTTTTAAAGTTGATCCAAAAACTTATGGATGGATCTTTGCTTTTATGTCATTAAGTTTTATTCTAGCTAGTCAATTGAACTCGGTTTTGCTACGCTGGTTTTCTAGTGAGAAAATGATCTACAGTGCCTTAGTAATACAATCAATTATTGTTAGTTTGTTTTTGATTTTAGCTCTTAATAATCTTTTGGGCTTGTATGAAACGATAGGAATGTTATTTGTGTTTCTAGCTTGTTTGGGAATTTCAAATCCCAATACTGCAGGTTTAACTTTAGCTCCATTTGCTAAAAATGCAGGAAGTGCCTCGGCATTAATGGGAGCCATACAATTAGGTTTGGGTGCTCTAGCCTCTTTCGCGGTTGGTTTGTTTGTGAAAGACTCCATGATTCCTATGGTGATCATCATGGCTGTCTCTACTTTAACAGCTTTTGTTGTGCTAAATGTAGGAAGGAAAAATATTAAAGTAAAACATTAGTGAACCAAGCTTAACAGCTTGATTCACTAGGCATATTTTTATTTTTTTTCTCTGGTCTTATAATCATTCGTAACGATTGATCTTTTGCTAAGTAGGCAATCATCCAGTTGTAAAAAGTCTTAATTCTATTACGGTAAGTGATCAACGAAATTAAGTGAATAAACAACCAGATAATCCAAGCAAAGAAACCTTTAAAATGCATCTTCGGTTTTGGTAGATCTACCACTGCTTTGTTTTTACCAATGATAGCCATAGACCCTTTATCATTGTAATGAAATGGATTTAAAGGTTTTTTCTCTACCATTAATTTGAAATTCTTTGCCAAATTAAGCCCTTGCTGAATCGCCACTTGAGCTACTTGAGGATGACCTTCTGGAAAATCTTTATCCGTTAATTGAATGCAAGTATCTCCAATGGCATAAATATTCTCAGTAGCATGTACTTTGTTAAAAGCATCTGTTGCCATCCTTCTTCCGCGGCCATAACTTTCGGCGGGAATTCCTTCAAAGGTTTTAGCTGAAACTCCTGCTGCCCAAATTAGATTTTTAGTTTGAATGGTTTCTCCATTAGATAAGAAAACTGTATCATCAACATAATCAGTAACCCTGTTGTTCAACTTGACAATGACGCCTAGGTCCGTCAAAGCATTTAGCGTATCCTTTTGAGAATCTTCACTCATGGGCGCAAGCAGTGCGGGTCCGCCATCAATCAAATAAATATTACTAACAGCAGTGGCTAACTCAGGATATTCCTTCATGAAAACACTTTTTTTCATCTCAGCAAACATTCCTGAAACTTCTACTCCTGTAGGTCCTCCACCAGCAACGACAATAGTTAACAACTTACGTCGTTTACGCATGTCTTTGCATATTGCGGCTTTTTCTAAATTTTTAAGTATAGTGTTACGCATTTCTATGGCATCATTCAAGGTTTTCATAGGAATGGCATTTTTCTTGACATTTTCCATTCCAAAATAACTTGTTTCAGCTCCAGTAGCAAAAACCAATTGGTCATAATGCAGCTCACCATTATGCAGAATCACTTTATTTTCTTCAGGAACAACTTGTTTCAAGTCTCCCAATCTAAATTGTAAGTTTTTCTTTCCAGCAAAGAATTTTCTAAACGGGTAGCTAATGCTGGATGGCTCTAAGAAAGCCGTAGCTACTTGATATATTAACGGAGGAAAGAAATTATAATTGTTTTTATCTACTAAAGTGACATGTATTCCTTTATGATTTAATAGCTCTTTTGCTAAGTTTAATCCTGCAAAACCTCCTCCAATTATAACGATTTCCATATAATTTAATTTATTGTTAAAAAAACGACACCGATAAAAGTACGTCTTTTATCGGTGCTATTAAAATTAGAATTATTAAAAAAAGACTAAAATCTTATTTCATTTTTTGTCTTTTAACAGGTTTTTCTGCTGGTTCATTTTTATTTTGTAACAAATAATTAGCTAATAATTTTTCAATTAGCTCATCTTTAGTCAAATGGTGAAAAACTGTTTTTATTTTAGTTTTCAATTCGGCATCCACCTCGTGGTTTGGTTTTGTCTTGAATATTTGCTTTGCCCAAAGCAAGGTGTTGTTGTCTTCGATACTTGATGCGCTAGGCTTTTTAAATTTGCTGAATTTAATTCCTAATTCTTTCTCGAAGTCGGCTATTTCTTTTTCCTCTTCAGCTTGTAAAACTGTCAATGAAAGTCCCTTTGCTCCTGCTCTAGCAGTTCTACCACTACGATGCACGTAAGCTTCATAAGCATCAGGCAAATGGTAATTGACTACGTAGGAGATTTCTTTTACGTCAATACCTCTAGCAGCAAGATCAGTCGCTACTAATATATTGATATGTCCTTCACGAAACTGCTCCATGATACGGTCACGAATCCCTTGAGATAAACTCCCGTGTAAAGCTCCCGATGAAAAACGGTTAATTGCTAAGTTTTTAGCCAATTTATTGACCGCGGCTTTTGTTTTACAAAATATAATTCCGCGTTCGCCCTCTTTTGAATTTAAGAAGTGCATTAAAACATCTAGTTTTTCAATAGGATCTACTACGATATATTCATGATCGATGCCTTGATTTCCTACCGTTTCCATGTTAGCACTTACTTGAACGACATTTTTGTTCAAGTAATTTTGCACTAATTGCTTGATCGTTCCGGGCAAAGTAGCTGAGAATAAAAAAGTACGGTGTTCTTTTGGTAATTCGGCTATAATTTCATCTAAACTTTCTTTTAAGATAGATACCATTTCATCGGCCTCGTCTAGAATAAGAAATTTAGTTTCCTTTAAGTTGATTGCTTTACGCTGAATCAAATCGATTAAACGTCCTGGTGTAGCTACAACAATATGTGTAGGTTGAGACAAGCGCTCCATTTGTGGTTTGATTGGGATTCCACCGCAAGTTGCTGCGATTGATACCTCAGGTAAATATTTAGCAAAATCCTCTAAATTCTTGAATATTTGGTGTCCAAGTTCTCTAGTTGGAACTAAGATTATCGCTTGTACATGATTTGCAGCACTATCTATTAATTGTAAAAGTGGTAGTCCAAACGCAGCTGTTTTACCAGTTCCTGTTTTTGCCAATCCAACTAAATCTGTTTTATTTTGCAATAATAACGGAATTGTTTTTTGTTGAATTTCTGTTGGAGTAACAATTTTCAATTCGGTAAGCGACTTTAATATAGGAGATTCAATTCCTAAATCTGAGAATTGTTTTGACATTATTTTGGATGTATTATTTTATAAAAAATAGTTGTTTTGCATTTTGCTTTTAGCCCTGATAGCAGCGGCATCCTCTTGTGGTAGCGTTAGCGAACACAAGAGATACAGCGGATAGCAGGAAATAGCTCCTAATGAATATTAATCTTCGTCAGGTTCATTCATGATTTTCTCACGGTATTTTTTACCAATAAGTAAAGTCATTTTTAATTTATAATCGTCAACAAGCCATTCACGGTAGTTTTTACTACACTGGCTTAAGCATTTAGAATAGCGTTTGATGCGGCAATCAATATCATCATCAAGTTCTTTTGATAAGGATTTTGCCTCTTGCAAAGTTTCGGTATTGTCAACACACATCGCTGCATGTTGTTCTAATGATTTTTCAAGCACCACTTTAGAACGTAAGTTTTGTGCAATGGCAAGCTTGTGCTCTTCATCTACATCAAAAGTCACTTCGGCAGTTTTACTGAATTTTGCGCGTAATTCAGGGGGCATTGAATACTTAAAATACAGTTCAATCTCAGTATCATCACGCAAGTTTTCTAAATAAAATTCAGGCGATTTAAAAATATGTTGCCAGTTCACAGGCTCACTCCATAAACCAAAACGTGCTGCGTTGTTACCCAAGTCAATTACAGTAAATATATCTTTGTTAGGTAATTTACGAGAACCACGACCAATCATTTGATAATATAAGGTTAATGATTTAGTTGCTCTATTCAATATGATAGTTTCAACTGACGGTTCATCAAAACCAGTGGTCAAAATCCCCACAGAAGTCAAAATAGCATCTGAGGTGTGTTTGAACCAATGCAATATTTCTTTTCTTTCCTCAGTACTACTAGTGTTATCTAGGTGACGAATAGGATATCCTGCTTCTCTAAAGGTTTCATAAACATATAAAGAGGTATTGATACCATTATTGAAAATCAAGGTTTTCTTACCTAATGATTTTTCTGTGTAGGCGTGCAAAAGTTTTTCTTGCATAGCCATATTTGTATACAAATCATCAGATGATTTTACGGTATAATCACCATTGATACCAACTTTTAGTGAAGTAAGACCTACATCATAACTATAGGTTATTGCTTTTGCCAAGAAACCATTTTCTATCAATGAACTAATTGTATCCCCTACGATTAACTCATCATAGCTTTGATGCATGGGTAATTTAATATTTGAACTCAAAGGAGTTGCTGTCACTCCTAAAATGAAAGCATTTTTAAATGAGCTTAATAATTTTCTAAATGAATTATAGTGAGCCTCATCAATAATTACTAAACCTATATTATCTAGGTGCAGTTTTTCATCATTGATACGGTTTTTTAAAGTTTCGACCATAGCCACAAAACAAGAATACTCGTTTTGATCTGGAAGTTCTTTTACCTTACTGTTGATTATTTTATTCTTTACGTCAAAACCTTTCAACATTTTTGAGGTTTGTTTACACAACTCAATACGGTGTGTAAGCACAACTACTTTCTTATCATTATGTGATAAATAACGACGTACAATTTCAGAAAATATTACTGTTTTACCACCACCTGTAGGCAGTTGATAAAGTAAGTGATGCTGTTTTGGTGCATTGTCTATACGTTCAAAAATGGCGTCTATGTCATTTTGTTGGTACGCATACAGTTGTTTTTTTGCTTCTTTTTTGTCTTCTTTTTCTATTTCTATAGTATTTTCAAACATTGTTTTTGTTGGGTTTTTGCAAAAATACACCGAAAAAACAGTTTATCTATGGAAATTTCGATAAAATATAGTAGGAACATTAAATAAAATTGATTTATGGGCAGTTTTACAATTACAGACGTTCTAAAATAGCTTTAAACTGATCTTTATTCTTCCATTTTTGACTAACTGCTTCATTGTAAATACCAACAAGCCTTGATTTAAAATCATTTAACACTCCACTAGCTATTAAATACTGAGTAGCCTGTTCAAATGAATTTTGCATGCTTTTAAAAAAAAGCTCTTGTTTTATGGTGTTACCGGAAGCAAAGGTTTGCGCAATTTCAATGTTGTACAGCATGATATCAGCTACTACAAAAGGGTCTACCCCAAGCAGTATAAAATGTTTAATAATTTTTTGTGCAACAGATCGTCGCATTTTCGGCTTTTTCTTTTTTCGGCCGGTTTGTATCGGAAAATATTCGTGAGAGATTTTCAACTTGGCTTCTTGTAGCAAGCTTTCCTCCTTTGGGTTGAAAACAAAATCATAATAGACTTTTACGGGACTGAATTTTTCGTACAATTCAATTAATTGCTCTTCAAGCTGCTCTTTATTTAACTCAGCTAAATATTTTTTTAAATCGCGTTTACTCATAATCGTTCCTTTTATCCAATACAAAAGTAAATTACTTTGGTTATGAATACCTATATAATGAATGATAATACTTAATTTTGTCCATTATTACTTAAAACAATTTACATGCTTAAGATTTTTAAGATTACTGCTATCCTAGAAGGAATTTCCTATTTGGCTTTATTTTCAAACATGCTTTTTATAAAACCTACTCATTTTGAATTATATCATAGCTTGTTGTACCCTATAGGTATGAGTCATGGAGTATTGTTTATTGCATACATCTTACTTGCTATTTTATTAAAAAACAAAATGCAATGGGATTTAAAAACCTTTGGAATTATCTTAGCAGCCTCTTTAATTCCATTTGGTACTTTTTACGTAGAATACAAATACCTTAAAACCGAACAGAAAAATCTAAACAATGTTTAAATTCATTGGGAAAATATTCAGTTTCTTATATCCTTTATTTAGGAAATGGGGAATGTCCTATAGCGTCTCTTCTTATTTAAGTCTGATCTTAAACATTGCTTTGTTGTGTTTATTAGCGTACAGCATCTATGTCATTTTTAGATTAATCTTAGTGACTATTATTGTGTTTGTAGCGCAACGCACTAAAACACAGTTTGATGATTTTTTGGTAACCAATAAAACCGCCAAATACATTGCGCATCTGATCCCTTTGATGTTCATCTATAAGTCGGTTCCCGTTATTCTGGATAAATTTGAGTATTGGGAAAGTGTTTTTGGTAAATTAGTAGGTATTTATATTGTCTTCCTTGTCTTATGGATTATCAGGACGGTTTTTAATGCACTAAGAGATTATTTGAAACAAAAACCACGGTATAGTGATAAACCTATTGATAGTTTCATTCAGGTAATTATGATTGTACTATGGATGGTAGGTGTTACCGTAATCATCTCTAAATTATTCGACTTTGAATTCAAAGAGCTGTTGACCACATTAGGAGCGGTTTCTGCTTTAATCATTTTAATTTTCAGAGATATTATTCTTGGATTTGTGGCTAGTGTACAAGTTTCCATTAATGATATGGTACGAATTGGCGACTGGATTACGATGGATAAGTTTGGTGCTGATGGAGATGTAATCGAAATTAACTTAACCACGGTAAAAGTGCGAAATTTTGATAATACTACAACGACCATTCCTACCTATAGTTTAAGTTCTGACTCATTTCAAAACTGGAGAGGGATGTTAAAGTCAGATGGGAGACGTATTAAAAGGCATATTTTAATTAAAACCAGTAGTATCCGATTTCTATCGGATGCGGAACTAACTAAACTAAAAAACATTAATTTAATCAGTGCCTATATTGACACACGGAAGATAGAAATTGAAAAATACAATACTGATAATGCGATCGATAAATCTTTAGCCATCAATGGTAGAAACATGACTAATTTAGGTTTGTTTCGAAAGTACATTACTCAGTATTTACGCAATCATCCCGCTTTAAATCAGGAAATGTTGTTGATGTGTCGTCAATTGCAATCTACTGCTCATGGTGTACCTATCGAAATTTATGTTTTCTCAAGTGATAAAAGATGGGAGAATTATGAATACGTAATGTCAGACGTATTTGACCATATTTTTGCTTCAGTTAAATACTTTGATTTAGAAATTTTTGAACTACCATCAAAGAATCAGTTTGTTGGTTAAGAGGATTCACATGAGTAATTGTATTTAAACTTGCACTAAAATATTCCTGCATAGTTATATTTTTTAGATACTATATAAATAAAAACAGATAGCATTGAGCTATCTGTTTTTATTTACATTATAATCTGTTTTTGACATATTCAATTTCGCTCTTACCATGAGCTTTAGGTTTTCCGTCTTCTCCTAAATTGACCATGGTTGTACTATCGATACTAATGATAGTTTCACGAGTCATCATGTTTCTTGCTTCACATTTAAGCGTTAACGAAGAGTTACCAAACTTTACTACATCAATTCCTATTTCTATAATATCTCCTTGTCGTGCAGAGCTTCTAAAATTGATCTCCGACATATGTTTAGTGACTACCCTTGAATTTTCTAATTGTATGATGGTATATAGCGCTAACTCTTCATCAATCCAAGCTAACAACTGACCTCCAAATAGTGTTCCGTTAGGATTTAAATCTTCGGGTTTAACCCATTTTCTTGTATGAAATCTCATGTTTTTTATTTAATAATGCTAAAGTAACATTTACATGCCTATTTTTCTTTAATTTTAAAGAAAAAAATGAGCATTAGGAACGAATTTATTACAGAATTTAGAGGAGAAACTATAGGATCTTTAAGTTCGCAATCTTCTATAGATGAACAATTTCAGAATCAAGTTTTGCGACCTATATTAAAATTGCAAAATGAATTATTTCTTGCGTCATTAAAAAATTATATTGCAAAAAACAAAGCTGATTTTGCTAATTATTCAATCGATAAAAAAAATGCTTTTATAAGTAATAGTCTTCAAAAAGACACTAAATATAGAAATACATTAAAAGGCATGATTGTAGGATTATTCACCATACATGAATATACTATTTATACCCAGAACACCTCAAATATAAATAAACGCATGATGGCGATGTTAATCGAAAGATTGAAGAACCAGATGGATTTATTACAGATACATTCTGTAGAGAAGTAATGTAAACAGTAAATTTTCACTCTTTACATTCAGTTTGAACAACTAATTTTTGAACAATCTAATTTTTGATTTTGTTTAGTACAGAATGTTTTTTCGTTTTTTCTCGTTCAAAAGACTATTGGTTAAATTACTTAAATCAAAATAATTGCGTTGTGTAGCTATAATATGTCATTTTAACGCATTGAACTTGAAATACTCGCTTTTTGATTCTTTAAATATAATCTTTTACTTACAAAATAATAATTTTTAGTATCGTTTTATATCAAGATAAAATTTTTTTGTTACAGTATTTTTCTAATTTTTCTTGCATTGCTAATTTTATTGCATAAACTTTGCTGTATATTAGAAATTTATTGAAAAATCCTTAATAATATCAATAAATTAACTCGAAAAAAGTGAATGTAATTTATTTTTATTTATAATTGTATAGTTATAATAATTGAATATTATGTAATAATAATTAATCCTATTAATAATTTAGCAAATGGATAGAAGAAAAGCACTTAAAAACGTGGCATTTTTACTCGGAACTGCCCTCTCCTCCTCTACAATTGGAGTTTTATTTGAAAATTTTACACTTCCCGAGGAGGAACGAAACCAAGTGTTTTTTTCTAATTCAGATGAAGAAATTCTAGCAGAATTTGCGGATGTAATTATTCCCACTACAAAATTATCTCCAGGAGCAAAAGCAGCTGGTGTAGGAACATTTATCCCAATGATGGTTAGAGAATGTTATCCCCCTACAATGCAACATGAGTTTGCCAAAGGTTTAAAGGAAATGGAAAATAAATCTTTAAAGGATTATAATGCAAATTTCCTGTCTCTTACTACAGACCAAAAACAAAAACTAGTACAAGATTTAAGAACCGAAACAATCGCAAAAAAACAACCTTATTCTTTCTTTACAATTGGTAGAGATTTAACGCTATTAGGCTTCTTCTCTTCGGAGATTGGATGTACCCAAGCACGTGAATACCTACCTATTCCTGGTAGATATGATGGAAGTGCTGATTATAAACCAGGTCAAAAGGCTTGGGCTACCTAGTCACCATTTGATCAATTAGAAATATAGAGATATCAATTAAAAAAATAAGGAAAGTGAATATAAATACCAATTTAAAAGAACAAAATACTTATGATGCAATTGTAATTGGATCAGGTATTAGTGGCGGTTGGGCTGCAAAAGAACTAACTGAAAAAGGATTAAACGTGTTGATGTTAGAACGCGGCATGAATATAGAACATATAAAAGATTATGATACAGCAATGAAAGCTCCTTGGGAGTTCGAGCATGCAGGTAGATTAACAGAAGAACAAAAAAGAACACATCCTGTACAAACAAGAGATTATCCTTATCAGGAAGCTAATGAAAAATGGTGGGTAAATGATTTAGAGTGCCCTTATACTGAAGACAAGCGTTTTGATTGGTATAGAGGATTTCATGTAGGAGGTAAGTCCTTAATGTGGGGACGACAAAGCTACCGTTTTAGTGATCACAATTTTGAAGACAATAAAAAAGATGGTCATGGTAATGACTGGCCTATTCGCTACAAAGACCTTACTAAATGGTATGATTATGTGGAGCAATTTGCAGGTATAAGTGGACAAGCTGAAAACTGGCCTTTACTACCAGATGGTAAATTTTTACCTCCAATGGATTTGAACTGTGTCGAAAAATCTGTGAAAGAACGTATAGAAAAACATTATAACAAAAGCCGTATACTTACGATAGGACGTACGGCCAACTTAACTGTTCCTCACAAAGGTAGAGGAAGCTGCCAGTATCGTAATTTATGTAGCCGTGGATGTCCATTTGGAGCTTACTTCAGTACACAATCTTCTACACTACCAGCGGCAGTTGCCACAAAAAGACTGACCGTGAGGCCCTACTCTATTGTAAATCACATCATTTATGACAAAGACACCAAAAAAGCTAAAGGGGTAATGGTTATTGATGCTGAAACTAATGAGAGCATGGAATTTTATGCTAAAATCGTCTTTGTAAACGGTTCCACTTTAGGATCTACTTTTATTCTATTAAACTCAACTTCAGAAGCTCACCCGAACGGATTAGGAAATGCTAGTGGGCAGTTAGGACATAATTTAATGGATCATCATTTTCGTTGTGGCGCTTCTGGAAGTGCTGAAGGATTTGAAGATAAATATACCTATGGCCGCAGAGCCAATGGAATATATGTGCCTAGATATCAAAATGTTGGCAATGACAAAAGAGATTATTTGAGAGGATTTGGTTACCAAGGTGGTGCTAGTAGAGGTTCCTGGCATGAAGAAGTTGCCGAATTAGAGTTTGGTGGTGATTTTAAAGATAAGTTAAGTTTCCCAGCAGATACTTGGAGTATGGGATTAGGAGGATTTGGTGAAATGTTACCTTATTATGAAAATAAAGTTTATATCGATCATACTAAAAAAGACAAATGGGGACAGTCTGTCTTAGCAATTGACTGTGAATACAAAGAGAATGAAAAAAAAATGCGAATTGATATGATGAACGATGCAGCTGAAATGTTAGAAGCATCCGGAATTAAAAATGTAAAAACCTTTGATAACGAATGTTATCCAGGTATGGCTATTCACGAAATGGGAACTGCTAGAATGGGAAATGATCCTAAAGATTCGGTTCTAAATAAATGGAATCAAATGCATGAAGTGAGTAATGTATTTGTAACTGATGGATCGTGCATGCCTTCTATCGCTTGCCAAAACCCTTCATTGACTTTTATGGCTTTGACAGCCCGCGCAGCTGACTATGCTGTTAAAGAATTAAAAAAAGGTAATATTTAGGAATTGCATCACTATGAGAAAATTAAAAATGGGCATGATTGGTGGTGGGAAAAATGCTTTTATTGGCTCAATTCACCGCATTGCTGCAAATATGGATGGATTAATAGAACTCCATTGTGGGGCTTTTAGTTCTAATCCAGAAACATCTAAAGAATCTGGCCGTGATTTATTTCTTCCGGATTCAAAATGTTATGGATCTTATCAAGAAATGATTACTGCTGAAAGTAAATTGCCATTAGGAGAAAGAATGGATTTTGTATCTATTGTTACGCCAAATTTCGCCCACTTTGCCCCTGCTATGATGGCCTTAGCACATGGGTTCCATGTTTTGATCGACAAACCTATGACCTTAAGTCTTCATGAAGCTAAGCAGCTACAACAAAAAGTATATGATACAGGGCTTATCTTATGTCTAACCCATACTTACTCTGGTTATCCAATGGTGAAGCAGGCCAAAAATATGGTTGCTGAAAATAAGTTTGGGAAGATACGTAAAGTTATGGTAGAATACCCACAAGGCTGGCTAAGTACTTTGACCGAAAAGGACGGAAACAAACAAGCAGCTTGGAGAACTGATCCTGCAAAAAGTGGTATCAGCGGTTGCATGGGCGATATTGGAACACACGCCGCACAACTTGCCGAATATATTTCAGGTTTGCAAATCACTCAGTTATGTGCTGATATTAATACCGTTGTTGCAGGTAGACAACTCGATGATGATGGTAACGTTTTATTAAAATTTAATAATGGAGCCAATGGTATTTTAGTAGCTTCACAAATTGCAGCAGGAGAAGAGAATAGCTTGAAAATTAAGATTTATGGCGAAGTTGGTGGTCTTGAATGGCATCAAATGGAACCCAACACTTTAGTGGTTAAGTGGCCGGACGCTCCCGCTCAAATCTATAGAGCAGGAAATAATTATTTGTCAGAAAGTGCGCAGTTCAATTCTCGCACTCCTAGCGGACATCCCGAAGGATACTTAGAAGCATTTGCTAATTTATATAGGAATTTTGCTTTGACAATATCAGCTAAAATTGAAGGAAAACAACCAACTAATGAAATGCTCGATTTCCCTACTGTGGAAGATGGTGTTCGTGGGATGGCTTTTATTGAAAATGTAATTGCCTCAGGTAAATCTGATCAAAAATGGTTTGATTTTAAAATTTAAAATATAAGTAATGACAACAATACAAGGACCAGCGGTTTTTTTAGCCCAATTTATAAGTGATGAAGCCCCATTTAATTCTTTAGACGGAATCTGTAAATGGGCCGCTGATTTGGGATTCAAAGGAATCCAGATGCCAACACAAGATGCTCGCTTTATTGATTTACAAAAAGCAGCTGAAAGTAAAACCTATGCGGATGAACTAAAAGGCAAGATTGCTTCTTATGGTTTAGAGATAACGGAATTATCAACTCATTTACAAGGGCAATTGGTTGCTGTTCATCCTGCTTATGATGACTTATTTGATGCTTTCGCTCCTACAAATGTACATGGAAACCCAAAAGCAAGACAGGAATGGGCTGTACAACAATTAAAATATGCTGCTAAAGCCTCAAATAATCTTGGATTAAACGCCCATGCTACATTTAGTGGTTCATTACTATGGCAATACTTCCACCCTTGGCCGCAAAGACCAGCTGGTTTAGTTGAAGAGGGATTCGCTGAATTAGCTAAACGTTGGATGCCTATACTGAATGAATTTGATCAAAATGGTGTGGATGTTTGCTATGAAATTCATCCTGGTGAGGATTTATTTGATGGAGAAACGTATGAAATGTTTTTAAAGGCTGTAAATAATCATTCTCGAGCCTGTATTTTATATGATCCATCGCACTTTGTATTACAACAGTTAGATTATATCCAGTATATCGATTTTTATCACGAACGAATTAAAGCATTTCATGTTAAAGATGCCGAATTCAATCCAACGGGTAAACAAGGAACCTTTGGTGGGTACCAAAGTTGGTTAAACAGAGCCGGACGTTATCGTTCTCCTGGAGATGGTCAAGTAGACTTTAAAACGATTTTCAGCAAATTATCGCAATATGATTTTAAAGGATGGGCTGTAATGGAATGGGAATGTTGCATTAAGAATCAAGAAGATGGTGCTCGTGAAGGAGCCGAATTTATCAAAAACAACATTATAAAAGTGACTGACAAAGCTTTTGATGATTTCGCATCAGTGGATAGTAGTCAAACTTTTAATAGAAAAATTCTAGGATTGTAAAATTTAAAGAGATTAAAAATGAAAATTAAATATGTATTGCTAGCTATTGCTATGATAGGATTAACCTCCTTTTCTAATGAATCTAACAAGGAAGTGTACACTGAAACTTTAGTGATACACAGTTCAACTGTACAAAATTCAGAAGGAGAGAAATTAATAGCTAAATCAGATTGTATTGGTTGTCATAACAAGGACAAAAAAGTGGTAGGTCCTTCTTATGTTGACATCGCAAATAAATATGCTGCAAATGATAAGAACATTAATTATTTATCTGAAAAAATAATAAAAGGAGGTTCTGGTGTATGGGGCAGTTTACCAATGGGTGCACATGCATCACTTAAAAAGGACGAAGCAAAAGCAATGGTTAAATACATTCTATCATTAAAAAAGTAATTGTTGTATGTAAAGGTTTTTTAAGGCAAAACCTCCCTCCCTCATTGACGTTGTTAAAAATAGTAAATAACTCTCATAAGTAGCAAACATGAAAGAAGAACAAGAAAAAAAAATTAAAATCAACCAGAATAGGCGTGATTTTATAAAAACGAGTGCTATAACAGCTGCGGCGTTTATGATTGTTCCTCGTCATGTTTTAGGAAGAGGGTTTGTCGCTCCAAGTGATCGTTTATTAATCGCCAGTATTGGTGTTGGAGGAAAAGGGCAGTCAGATATTGCTATGTTTGATCAGAGCGGTAAAGCATCTATATCTTTTCTATGTGATGTAGATGATAGAAGAGCAGCCAAAAGTATCAATGCTTTTCCTAAAGCAAAGTATTATAAGGATTGGCGAGAAATGTTCGATAAAGAACATAAATACTTTGATGCTGTATCTGTAGCCACTCCAGATCACAATCATGCGATACAAACGCTGGCGGCTATGCAATTAGGAAAACATGTTTATGTTCAAAAGCCATTAACCCATGATATTTATGAAGCGCGGATTTTAACAGAAGCCGCTAAAAAATATAAGGTGGTTACCCAGATGGGGAATCAAGGAGCTTCAAATGATGGTACAAGAATCATGAAAGAATGGTATGAAGCTGGACTAATAGGAGATGTTCATACGATACATGCTTGGACAGATAGACCAGTTTGGCCTCAAGGAATTCCTTGGCCAGGTACTAAAAGCAACGTCCCTGCTGCATTAGATTGGGATTTGTGGTTAGGCACAGCTCCTTATAAAGAATATGTTGACAAGTTAGTACCATTTAATTGGCGTGGCTGGTGGGATTATGGTACAGGAGCTTTGGGCGATATGGGTTGTCACTTAATAGAAGCACCTTTTAGTGTACTAAATTTAAAATATGCTAAAGATGTGCAATGTAGTGTAGGATCAGTATATGTGGATGAATTTAAAAGAGGCTATTTTCCAGAAAGTTGCCCTCCTTCGAGTCATGTAACATTGACTTTTCCAAAAACGAATAAGACTGAAGGTGATGTGACTTTGCATTGGATGGACGGCGGTATTCAACCAGAAAGACCATTGGAGTTAGAACCTAATGAGATTTTTGGTGATGGTGGAAATGGAACTTTATTTACGGGTACTAAAGGAAAGATGTTGTGTGATACATATGGCTTAAATCCGCGTTTATTACCATTAAGTAAGAATGATAATTTAAAAATTACTCCCAAATACAATCGGGTTCATGATGGTTCAAATGGCCATTATAATCAATGGGTTGATGCATGTATTGCAGGTCACGGTAAGCAAGAATTAAGTTCGCCATTTGAAATTGCTGGACCATTAACTGAAGCACTATTAATGGCTAATCTTGCAATTAGAGGATATGATATCCAAAAAGAAATTAATGGCAAAATTAAATACCCAGGACGATCTGTTAAATTATTGTGGGACAACGACAATATGAAAATCACAAACTTTGATGAAGTTAATCAATTTGTAAAAAGGGATTATCGTGAAGGTTGGAAAAATCTTGTACTTTAAATAGTCTTACTAAATTTTAAAATAGTTCCCAATGATAAAATCCATACACACCGCTCTATTAGTATTAGTCATGATACCAATAGCAAATGCACAAGATCAATTCACACCTCTATTCGATGGTAAGACTACCGCGGGCTGGCACAGCTATGGTAAAACGCAAGCATGTGATGCATGGAAAGTAGAAAATGGTTCTTTACATTTTGATCCCACGGCAAAAGTAAATAACCAAGGCGGAGATTTAGTAACAGATAAAGAATATTCTGATTTTCATTTAAAATTAGATTGGAAGGTAGCACCAAAAGCAAATAGCGGAATCATATTTTATGTTCACGAGAATCCCATTAAATATCCTAATACTTATGAAACTGGTCTAGAAATGCAGGTTTTAGATAATGAAGGGCATCCAGATGGCAAAATTGATAAACATCGTGCTGGTAACTTATATGATTTAGTTAAAGGTGATACTGAACCTGTTAAAGCTGTAGGGGAATGGAATACTGCAGAAATTATCAGTAATCGAGGCCAACTTACTTTTATCTTAAATGGAGTTGTTGTTGTAAAAACGACGCTTTGGGATAAGAAATGGAAGGAGTTAGTATCAGGTAGTAAATTTACAGCGTGGAAAGATTTTGGAACGTTCAAGAAAGGCAAAATTGCCTTACAAGATCATGGAGATCATGTTTGGTATCGAAATATAATGATCAAAGAATTATACTAATTTATAATAATCAAAAAAATAATAATTAACTAACCTAAAACCAATGAATAGTACAATCCGAATTAAATTATCTATCATGATGTTCCTAGAATTTTTTATCTGGGGCGCCTGGTTTGTAACTCTAGGAACTTATTTAGCGATAAATTTGCAAGCCTCCGGTTCAGAGACCGCTTCTGTTTTCTCAACACAATCGTGGGGAGCTATTATAGCTCCATTTATTATCGGATTAATTGCTGATCGTTATTTTAATGCAGAAAAAATATTAGGAATTTTACATTTAGCTGGAGCACTGTTAATGTATCAAATGTACCAGTCAGTAGATATTGGTATGTTTTACATCTATGTTTTAAGTTATATGATTTTATATATGCCAACATTAGCACTTGTAAATTCAGTTGCTTTCAACCAGATGAAAGACCCAGAGAAAGAATTTCCAAACATTAGAGTTTGGGGAACCATAGGCTGGATACTGGCTGGATTATCTATCAGTTACTTATTTCATTGGGATTCTTCTGAGAATGTAACACAGGGACTATTAAAAAACACTTTTTTATTGTCTGGAATTGCAGCACTATTATTAGGTCTTTTTAGTTTTTCTTTACCAAAAACTCCTCCTAAAGTAACTGCAGACGAAAAGATTAGAGTAAGTGATTTATTAGGTTTAGACGCCTTAAAATTATTAAAGGACAAAAATTTTGCGATATTTTTCATCTCCTCTATCCTAATATGTATTCCCCTAGCCTTTTATTACCAGAACGCCCACCCTTTCTTAACAAGCGCAGGGATTGAAAATCCTACAGGTAAAATGGCTATCGGACAAATCTCAGAAGCTTTATTCTTATTATTAATTCCCGTTTTCTTCGTAAAATATGGTTTTAAGAAAACAATTTTAGTTGGTATGTTAGCCTGGGCAATTCGCTATGCTTTATTTGCTTATGGGAATGGTGGTGAATTAAGTTTTATGCTTATTATAGGTATTGCTTTACATGGTATTTGTTACGATTTCTTTTTTGTTTCGGGTCAAATCTATACCAACTCAAAAGCGGGTGAGAAATACAAGAGTGCTGCACAAGGGCTTATCACCCTAGCTACTTACGGTGTAGGTATGTTAGTGGGGTTTGCTGTCGCTGGCTGGATAACGGATAATTATAAAATGATAGACGGTACCATTAACTGGCAAATGGTGTGGATCATTCCAGCAGGAATCGCATTTGCAGTATTTTTAATTTTTGCTCTATTATTTGATTCAAAAAAAGAAAAAGAAATCAGGACCGTTTAAAGTCACTATTATGAATTTACCTATAAGTAGAAGATCAGTTATAAAAGGTATAATAGCAGGTACGGCGACATTAGGAGTGCCTTCAAGTTTATCAGCATTTGCAATAGCTGCGGAAGAGTTGCCTATAAATACGGGAGTTTTAAAAGGTAAAATTAACCACTCTGTTGCCCGCTGGTGTTTTAATGATATTGACTTAGATACGCTGTGTAATGCAGTAAAAAAAATGGGGATCAAGGGTATTGATTTAGTGGGACCTAAAGAATGGCCAATACTACAGAAATATGGTCTCGATTCGCCAATGTGTAATGGAGCCGAAATAAATTTAGTTGATGGTTTTAATGACATACAATTTCATGAGCAGCTAATTCAAAATTATACTGAGATGATACCACTTGTGGCCAAAGCGGGATATAAAAACCTAATTTGCTTCAGCGGGAATAAAAGAGGTAAAACTGATGAGGAAGGGTTGACTAATTGTGTTCTTGGTCTAAGAAAACTACTTCCTATTGCTGAAAAACATGGAGTAATTTTAGTTATGGAATTATTAAACAGTAAAATTAATCATCCTGATTACCATTGTGACATTACTGCTTGGGGAGTAGCATTAGCTAAACGGTTAAATTCAGATCATTTTAAATTGTTATATGATATCTACCATATGCAAATCGATGAAGGTGATGTTATCAGGACTATACGGGACAATCATAACTATATAGCCCATTATCATACTGCTGGCGTACCAGGACGAAATGAAATTGATGAAACACAAGAATTGAATTATAGCGCCATAATGAAAGCTATCCATGACACTGGATTCACTGGTTATGTTGCACAAGAATTTATACCATTAAATAAGAATAAGCTTGAATCGCTACAAAAGGCAATAACAATTTGTGATATTTAACGACTTTAACAATAGAACTCATGATAAAAAGAAGAGATTTTTTAATAAATAGCGGATTGGCCCTTGGAGCTATAGCCATTGCTCCATCGTTTGCATTTTCTTTAAAAAAGAAAGCCATTGGAATTCAATTGTGGACGTTACGTGACACCCTGCCTAAAGATGTAAAAGGCGTCTTGGAACAAGTGGGGAAAGTAGGATTTAACGAAGTTGAGACATTTGGTTTTTCACCAACGAATGGCTTCTTTGGTACCTCAGTAAAAGACTTCAAAGCAATATTATCTGATAACGGTTTAAAGGCAACGAGTAATCATTTTGATTTCAATGGATATATTGAAAATGGTAATACTGATGCACTACAGTCATATACCGAAGCTGCTAACATTTTAGGAAGCGAATACATCACGGTACCTTACATTGTTGAAAATCTAAGAGGTAAAAGTGGTGATGATTATAAAAAATTAGCTTTAAAAATTAATAAAGCCGCCGAAATTTTTAAAAGTGCCGGAATAAAATTAGCCTATCACAATCATGATTTCGAATTTGAAAAATTTGGGTCTACTAATGGTTATGAAATTTTGCTTAAGGAGACTGATAAGAGTTTAGTTGATTTTGAAATGGACCTGTATTGGGTGGTGCGATCGGGGAATAATCCTCTAGAATTATTTAAGGAACATCCTGGACGTTTTAAAATGTGGCATGTAAAAGACATGGATAAAGTTAACCCTGATTTTAATGCTGAAATTGGAACTGGAACACTTGATTTTAAAGCTATATTCGCACAAGCAGAACTGTCAGGGATGAAGCGCTTCTTTCTTGAGCATGAAAGTAATTACCTTCCTAATCCTATAGAATCTGCAGCTGCAAGTTACAACTATATCAAAAAGAATTTAATTTAAGATAAATAAAAGAGGGATGCTAATAAGCATCCCTCTTTTAAATTATTTACTTCCAAAGATTTTGATATAAAATAGGACAAACTTTACCCATTGTTTCTGGTTCATCTACATTCCATGCAAATTTTAAAATTGGATAATTTTCATCATTAGTGGTAAAATTATCGTAATCAATATAGCTAAACAATTCTTCGCCAGTAGTATTTTTAAAAGCGTTCATTGCTACATACCACATTCCTTCAAATTCATACACTTCTTTATCTTTTACGACTTCTTTTAATAACGAGTCTGGATTTGCTTTAGAAGCGTAAAATACTTCTTTACCTCTTGATATCAACCAACATCTAAAGTATTCAAATCCACCATCTGAGCATCCTTGATTCATAATATAAGCAGCACACCATAATTCTTGATTATAGGTGTCATAAAGTAATTTATCAGTTCTTAAACGAAAACCTATCATCTCATAAGGGGACATTTTTTCGATTTCCGAAATTAAAAATAGCTCTTGATCTTCCTGATTATCTGTTTGCTTTAATGAGTTTGCAATTATAGCCCAGTAACTGTCTTCATCAAGCATTTTACTAGACTTGGTTAAAACTAAAGAATCTTCTGTAGCCTCAACCGTAGCAATATTTTTTAATGCATCATTCGGTTTTAATTTTGACTTATCAGTACTATTTTGCCCATGACTAATTGTACATGAAAATAAAAAAAGAGAAAATGCAATAATTGTATTTTTCATAAAACAGCTGGAATAGTATTGTTGGTTTATCCAATTCCTTTGTAAAATTAGCAAAAATTATTCTGTAATATCAAATCCAGCCACATAAAAATTTGGGTCAATATGTAGCTGAGAATTTTCGTCTTTTACTGAGGTAGTATTCCATTCTGTAGTAGGTTTCAACCAATTCTCGTTACCATCAATCATTACTTTAAGAGGCATATTAAAACCACTAACACAGTTGGTCCAGCGAAAACTAACAATATTACCTTTGATAAAATACTCTAAAGTTGGAATTCTTGTATCTCGCAGATATTGATTGAAAATGGTTGTTAAGTCAATCCCCACAGCAGTACTCAGGTAATCTTCGATTTGTTTTGAGGTCACTGTTTGATGGTAAAAAGTACTATTTAAACCTCTTAAAATAGAGCGCCATTTTTCGTCACTATCAACAATTTGTCGGATGGTATGCAACATGTTTGCACCTTTATAGTACATATCGCTTGACCCTTCATTATTCACATCGTACTGACCGATAATGGGTTTGTCGTTTTCTATGTTTTTTCTGATGCCGCGTACATACTCATAACCTGCCTCTTTACCATAGTAATATTCGACAAAAAGACTTTCAGAGTAATTTGTGAAACTTTCATGTATCCACATATCAGCTATATCTTTATAGGTAATGTTATTAGCAAACCATTCATGTCCCGACTCATGAATAATGATGAAATCAAATTTCAATCCCCAACCTGTACCGCTCAAATCACGACCTCGATAACCATTTTTATAACCATTACCATAAGTCACAGAACTTTGATGTTCCATCCCTAAATAAGGTGCTTCCACTAATTTATAACTATCTTCATAAAAAGGATAAGGACCAAACCAGTGTTCAAATGCCTGCAACATTCTAGGAACATCCTTGAACTGTTCTTTGGCTTTAGCCAAATTGTCCTTTAAAACATAGTAATTGCAATCCAAAACCCCTTTTTCGCCCTTATATTTTTCGGAAAAGGAAACATAATCACCAATGTTTATATTTACTCCATAATTATTAATCGGGTTGGTCACGATCCAGGTATAAGTTTTTGTACCGTCTTTTAATTTTTTCACACTTTCTAACCTACCATTGGAGACATCCATTAAATCACCTGGAACATTTACACTTATCGTCATTCCTTCCACTTCATCATACATATGGTCCTTATTTGGCCACCAAACACTGGCGCCTAAACCTTGACAAGAGGAGGCAATAAACAGCTTTCCATTAGCGTCTTTTTTCCACGTAATTCCTCCGTCCCATGGTGGATTCACAGCAACTTTGGGTTTTCCGCCATAAAAAACAACAAGCTCTTTTGTACTGCCTACTGTTTGTTTTGAAAGTAGTTTTATAAAAAAGGCATTACCCTCTCTTGTAAATTCTAATGGTTTTCCATCCTGAATAACGCGCGTGATTTCCATTGGCTTTTGCAAATCAATTTGCATGTTATTGTATGCGTCTAATACTTTATATTGAATAACGTTAGAACCTGTTATGGTGCTGTCTATAGGATTTACTTTAATATCTAAATGATACTTTTTAACATCCCACCAAGCACGTTCTTTAGTAATGCTTCCGCGAAGTGAATCTTGCCTATTAAAAACCATTTCAGATTTGTTTAAAAGACCTTGAGCACTTAACGTATTGAAAGTTAGAAAAGCAGTGAGGAAGTAATAATTGTTTATTTTCATGGATCGAAACTTTACTTTTTTTCCATTACAAATGGATATGAATGTTATTAAATTATAGATTTTCGATGAACTTAGAAAGTAAATGCACTCCATAAGCAGTAGCATGTTTATTTTTTGAGAACTCATCATTACCAAAAGCCACTCCAGCAATATCTAAATGTGCCCAAGCCGTATGCTCTTTAGTAAAGTATTCTAAAAATTTAGCAGCAGTTATAGCCCCTGCTAATGGTTTACCACTGTAATTCTTTACATCTGCTATTTCGCTTTCAATATCTTGATTATAAGCTTCCCAAAGAGGCAAAGGCCACATTCGCTCACCAATGCTATCACCGGCAAGTTGCAAAGCTCCTGATACTGATTGATTGTTAGTGAACAATGCTGCACACTCATGACCAAATGTTCCCATGCTACTTCCTGTTAAAGTCGCTATGTCTACTAAATAGTCAGGACTAAAATTTTTAACCATATACGATATTCCATCAGCTAAAATCAAGCGTCCTTCAGCATCTGTATCAATTATTTCAATGGTCTTTCCACTATAACTTTTTATAACATCACTTGGCAAAAAGGATTTACTACTCACTGCATTTTCCGCACAGGGAACAATGGCTGTTACTTTGACATGAAGTTGCAGGTCGGCAATTAATTGCATGGCCCCAAAAACTGCTGCGCCACCTGCCATATCACATTTCATATCGAGCATTCCTGCTGTTTTGATATTGAGGCCTCCTGTATCAAATGTGATACCTTTACCCACTAATCCAATGTGTTTAACATCCTCTACAGGTTCTTTTGGCTCATAACTCATGATGATAAACTGCATTTCATTTTGACTGCCTTTACCTACAGATATAAAAGCTTCTAATCCTTCTATTTCGCAGGCTTCTAATCCCAAAGCGGTCACTTTAAAACCATATTTGCTTCCTTTGTCTACTGCCCACTCAGTTAAATATTTTGGCGTAACATAGTTAGGAGGTAAATCTACTAAAGTCAAGGTTTCTAACTGTGCTCTGGCAATTTTAATAGCTTTATTTATGGTGGTAGAAAAGTTGGTTTCTGATAATATGTGCAATTCAAAATCAGATTCTAAAAAGGGGTGTTTGTCCTGTTTTTTATAATGACCAATATTGTAAGTTCCTAATACTAATCCTGAAAGACTTGCCTCAACTTGCTCGTCAGTAAATTCTTTTGGCAAAGCCAATGCTGTTGCCTTTGTAAAAACTTCTTTCTGCTGAGATGCTACTCTTCTAAATATGGTTTTTAATGATTTATAGTCAATCTCTTTTCCTAAACCTAAAAACACATAGGTATTCCCCTCTTTTTCAGCTAAATAAGAACTATCTATTTTACCATAAAAAACTTTTGATGAAATTTCTACATTCTCAAATTTTATCGGAATCAAGTTTTTTGCAGTCGTTTCAAATACAGGAATTATGATTGTTCCAGAAAAACCCTTTAAGCTATTTATTTGTGTTGTTTTCATACTTACTTTTAATTGAGTTATTCACCATCCGTTCTTACAAGTACAAGAACAATTGTAGGTGTTAAAATACTAAGTAAATATAGTTTATTGCTTTTGAAAGAAAAACAAAACCCAATAATAAATCAATTTACTATTGGGTTTTATGTTTAAAAAACTAAGTATTAGATTCTTATTTTTGACGACTTTTTAAAACTTGAACAACATCTTCCAATTCAAATCCTTTGGCTTGCAAAAGAATTAAATAATGAAATAACAAATCAGCACTTTCACTCAAGAACAACTCATCATTGTCATCTTTAGCTTCAATAACCACTTCTACCGCTTCCTCACCCACTTTTTGAGCAATTTTATTCATGCCCAACTTGAATAAAGATGCCACATAGCTTTTTTCAGAATCTGCGTTTTCTCTTCTTGTTTTGATAGTTTGTTCTAAGTCAGATATAAATCCATAATCCGATTTATTTTCTGTTTGCCAGCAAGTATCAGCACCTGTATGACAAGTTGGTCCCTCAGGTTTTGCTTGTATCAATAAAGTATCACCATCACAGTCATTTTTAATAGCAATCAAATTTAAAAAGTTACCACTCTCCTCACCTTTTGTCCAAAGTCTTTGTTTGGATCGACTAAAAAAAGTTACTTTTTGCGTGTCAATTGTTTTTTGATATGCTTCGGCATTCATGTAACCCAACATTAAAACCGTTTTTGTTTCGCTGTCTTGTATAATTACTGGAAGTAATCCATCTGCGCTTTTTGAAAAATCGATGTTCATTTTATCTTATTTAATGATTAAAAGAATCAAATACGGAAAGATTTTTAGATCTGACCTTTTTGTTCTTTTTTCTAAGTTCTATAATCGCACTGCGATATTATTATTTCTCAATTCTTGTTTCAAGGTTTTGATTTCAATTTCTTTAAAATGAAAAACACTTGCTGCCAAGGCTGCGTCTGCTTTCCCTACTTTGAAACTATCTACAAAATGCTGTATGTTCCCCGCTCCTCCTGAAGCTATTATTGGGATATTAATTAATGTTGCTAATTTAGCCAAAGCTTCATTAGCAAATCCGTTTTTAGTTCCGTCATTATCCATTGACGTAAACAGTATTTCTCCTGCACCTCTTTCGGCTACTTCTACTGCCCAGTCAAACAAATTTAATTCTGTAGGTAATTTTCCACCTACTAAATGTACGATCCACTGCCCGTCAATTTGTTTAGCATCAATAGCAACAACTACACATTGGCTTCCAAATTTACCAGCCAAATCATTAATCAACTGTGGATTTTTTACCGCTGATGAATTGATGGAGACTTTATCGGCTCCGTTTTGCAACAAGACTTCCACATCTGCTACAGAGGAAATGCCGCCACCTACTGTAAACGGAATATTAATTGTAGCAGCAACTTCTCGAACCAAATTAACTAATGTTTTTCGTCGTTCTTCCGTTGCGGAAATGTCTAAAAAAACCAACTCATCAGCTCCTTCATCAGAGTAAATTTTAGCTAATTCTACAGGATCACCAGCATCACGCAAATCTACAAAATTTACACCTTTAACTGTACGACCATTTTTTATATCTAGACAGGGGATTATTCTTTTTGTTAACATCTCTTTTAATTTGAAAATTTGAAAATTAAAAAATTTGAAAATGCATTATCTCATTTTCAAATTTTCACATCTTCAAATTATTTAGATTCTAATATGTATTGTTCCAACTGTTTTAACGAAATCCTTCCTTCATAAATTGCTTTTCCTATGATAGTTCCTTCACAACCTAGTTCAGCTAATTTAGGTAATTCATCGAAAGTAGAAATTCCACCAGATGCAATTAATTTAATTCCTTGGGCTTCCGCCAAAATTTTAGCGTACAAATCAAAAGAAGGTCCTTCTAGCATTCCGTCCTTTGCAATATCAGTGCAAATAACGTACTGGATTCCCTTAGATTGATACTCTTGAATAAACGGCACTAAATCTTCGTTTGACTCTTCTAACCATCCTGAAACAGCTACTTTTTCATTATTTGCATCAGCACCAAGAATTATTTTATCAGCTCCGTATTCTGCAATCCATTTTTCAAAAATCGCTCTGTTTTTTACAGCAATACTTCCACCTGTGATTTGATTGGCACCACTTTCAAAAGCAATTTTCAAATCGGTATCCGACTTTAATCCTCCTCCAAAATCAATTTTTAAACTCGTTTGAGTCGCAATTTGTTCCAATATTTTATAATTGACAATTTTGCTTGATTTCGCTCCGTCAAGATCTACTAAATGCAAATATTCGATTCCGTGAGCTTCAAATGATTTCGCCACTTCAAGCGGATTTTCATTGTATATAATTTTTGTATTGTAATCTCCTTTTGATAAACGGACACATTTTCCTTCAATGATGTCTATGGCTGGTATTATTCTCATTTTTTTTATTTAAAGATTTAAAAATTGAAGAATTTAACGATTAGCAATTTTGAACTTGGTAGTACCCGATTCAGAATTTTTTAATCATTACATCTTTCCATCTTTTAATTTTAGAAAATTTCCTAAAATTTTCTCTCCTACATCACCGCTTTTTTCTGGGTGAAATTGGGTTCCGTAAAAATTGTTTTTTTGTAATGCCGAAGCATATTCGACTTCGTAATTTGTGGTAGCAATAGATTCAGCGCAATATGGAGCATAAAAACTGTGTACTAAATACATATACTCGTCTTCTGAAATGTCTTTAAACAAATCTGATTTCAAGTTATAAATCGTATTCCAACCCATTTGTGGCACTTTAACTTTTGTAGAAAATTTTAGAACATCTACGTCAAAAATTCCCAATCCTTTTGTGTTACCTTCTTCAGAACTGTTGCACATCAATTGCATTCCTAAACAAATTCCCAAAACAGGTTGCGTCAACGTTGGAATCAACGTATCTAAACCACTTGCTAGCAACATTTTCATCGCCGAGCTTGCTTCGCCCACACCTGGAAAAATCACTTTATCGGCTGCTTTTATTTCTTCAGGATTATTACTCAAAACGGCTTTATATCCTAATCTTTCGATAGCAAACATAATGCTTTGAATGTTTCCTGCTCCGTAATTAATAATTACTATTTTCATGTATTTAGTTTCAGGTTTAAAGTTTAACATTTAAAGTTCTACATAGAACCTGAAACATTGAACTTTGAACTAATTTTTACAACATTCCCTTCGTTGAAGGCAAAATCATTTTCTCTGTATCACGTTTAACCGCTACTTTTACAGCTTTGGCAAAAGCCTTAAAAATCGCTTCAATCTTGTGGTGCTCGTTTTGTCCTTCGGCTTTAATATTGATATTAGCTTTAGCCCCATCTGAGAAAGATTTAAAAAAATGCAAGAACATCTCTGTAGGCATTTTTCCTACCATCTCCCGTTTGAATTCAGTTTCCCAAACCAACCAATTTCTACCTCCAAAATCAATAGCTACTTGTGCTAAACAGTCATCCATTGGTAAACAAAAACCATAACGCTCAATACCTAATTTATTTCCCAATGCTTTTGCAAAAACTTCTCCAAGGGCAATTGCTGTATCCTCAATGGTATGATGTTCATCTACCTCTAAATCACCTTTTACAAGAATTTCTAAGTCCATTTGTCCGTGACGGGCAATTTGGTCGAGCATATGGTCAAAAAAAGCGATTCCAGTTTCAATTTTACTTTTCCCTGTACCATCAAGGTTTAAATTAATAAAAATGTCCGTTTCATTGGTTTTTCTTGAAATTGTAGCTGAACGAGCTTCCAGTTTAAGGAACTCATAAATTACCTTCCAATCAGTTGATTGCAATGTTATAACATCATTTAATTCCTCACGTTTCGAAGCTATTTCAGTACTTCCAGCACCTTCGCTCGTGTTCATAAAAATGGCTTTTGCACCAAGATTTTTGGCCAATTCTACATCGGTTAAACGATCTCCTAATACAAATGAATTAACCAAATCATAGGCTGGATTGTCAATATATTTCGTCAACATTCCCGTTCTTGGCTTGCGCGTTGGAGCATTGTCTTCCGGAAAAGAACGATCTACAAAAATATCGTCAAAAAGAATCCCTTCATTCTCAAAAGCTCTCAAAATAAAATTTTGTGTAGGCCAAAATGTTTCTTCTGGAAAACTATCTGTTCCTAGTCCATCTTGATTGGTCACCATCACTAATTCATAATCCAATTCATTGGCAATCTTGGCCAAATATTGAAATGATTTTGGATAAAATTCTAATTTATCTAAACTATCTAATTGATATCCTTCTGGTTCTAAAACAATCGTTCCATCACGATCGATAAAAAGTACTTTTTTCATTTTTATTTTTCTTTTGACAGTTAGCTGATCGCAACTAATGCATCCATTAATTTTTTATTTTCTTCAATAGTTCCAATTGTCAGACGCAAAGTATTTTCACAAAGTGGCTGTGTGGTTCTGTTTCTGATGACAATTCCTTCAGCTATTAATTCATTATATCTTTTAGTGGCATCATCAACTTTAATTAAAACAAAATTAGCTTCCGTTGGATAAATTTTAGAAACAAAATTGACTTCTTGTAATACTTTAAGTAAATCATCTCTTTGTATTATAATTGAGTCAATTTCTAATTGTATTTTTTCTTTGTCTGCCAATCTTTCTAATGCCCTTTGTTGTGTTAATTCATTAACATTATAAGGAGGCTTAATTTTATTTAAAATAGCAATTACAGCAGCAGAAGCATAACAAATTCCCAAACGGATTCCTGCTAAACCATATGCTTTTGATAATGTTTGCGTAATAACCAAATTTGGATATTCGTCTAATTCATTCAACCAACTTGGTTTCTTTGAAAAGTCGATGTAGGCTTCATCAATAACTACTAAGCCCTTAAAATTTTGTAATAAGGTCACCACACTTTCATCAGCAAAAGAATTTCCTGTTGGGTTGTTAGGCGAACATAGAAAGATCATTTTTGTATTCGTGTCTACAGCTCCAAGAATTGCATCAATCTCCGGCTGGAAATCAGTTGATAGTACTACTTCTCTATTTTCTACCGCATTAATATTAGCCAGAACACTGTACATTCCGTAAGTAGGTGGTAATGTAATGACGTTATCAACCTTTGGCTCACAAAAAGCTCTGAACAATAAATCCAATACTTCATCGCTACCATTTCCTAGTAAAACTTGATCAGTTTTTAGGTTTCTTTGTTTTGCCAAAACTGCTTTTACACTAGTTTGTTGTGGGTCTGGATATCTATTTACACCATTTTGATACGGATTTTCATTGGCATCCAAAAAAATCATTTGAGCCACATCAAAATCTTTAAATTCATCACGTGCTGATGAATACGGTCTCATGGTTTTGACGTTCTCACGAACTAAATTATTTAAATCGAAATTCATCGTTTACTCTTTAAATTTTTAAATCTTTCAATCTTAACGTTACCGCGTTCTTATGTGCTTGTAATCCCTCAGCTTCAGCCATAATTTCAATGGCGCTACCAATATTTTGAATTCCAATTTTAGATATCTTTTGGAAAGTCATTGATTTAGCAAAACTATCTAAGTTAACACCGCTATAGTTTTTAGCATAACCGTTTGTAGGCAACGTATGATTTGTACCTGAAGCATAGTCTCCTGCGCTTTCGGGCGTATAATTCCCAATAAAAATCGAACCAGCATTTTCTATTCCGTTGACATAAAAATCATCGTTTGCCGTGCACACAATAAAGTGTTCTGGTCCGTATTCATTGATTAAGTCTAAGGCAATCGTATCGTTTTGAACGTAAATCAATTTGGAATTAGCAATCGCTTTCTCTGCAATTTCTTTACGAGCTAATTGCTCTAATTGAAGTTGAATCTCCTCTTCAACTGCATCTATTAGCTTTTTAGAAGTCGAAACTAAAATCACTTGGCTATCCGTTCCGTGTTCTGCTTGTGACAACAAATCTGAAGCTACAAAAGCCGGTACAGCCGTATCATCAGCCACAACCAATAATTCCGAAGGTCCTGCTGGCATATCTATAGCAACGCCAAATTGGGTTGCTAATTGTTTAGCTACAGTTACAAATTGGTTTCCTGGTCCAAAAATTTTATACACTTTAGGAATACTTTGCGTACCAAAAGTCAAAGCTGCAATAGCCTGTATACCACCTACCTTCACTATTTTAGTTACTCCACACAGTTGCGCAGCATATAAAATAGCCGGATTTATAGTTCCTGTTTTGTCTGGAGGTGAACACAAAACAATCTCTTTACAGCCCGCAATATTTGCAGGAACAGCCAGCATTAAAACAGTTGAAAACAAAGGTGCAGTTCCTCCAGGAATATACAAACCAATTTTTTGAATTGGTCTTTTTTCTTGCCAGCATTGCACACCTTCAACGGTTTCTACTTCAACTTTAGGCGTTTTTTGAGCAGCGTGGAATTTTTCGATATTACTTTTAGCTAACTGAATCGCTTCTTTTAATTCAGCCGGAACAACAGCTACTGCATCTTCAATTTCTTGCTTAGAAACTTCTATGTTATCACAACTTACACCGTCAAATATCGAAGTGTATTTGGCTACAGCTTCATCTCCCTTTTTCTGAACTTCTTTAAAAATTTCTTTTACCGTAAGTTCAATATCGTCAACCGTTTTTGTAGGTCGCTCTAATAAAGCTGACCAAGTATCTGCTGTGGGTTCGTATATTTTATTCATTTAATTTGATTTAAAGATTGAAAAATTAAAAGATTGAAAAAATAATTACTTAAAGTACCATTTTCTCAATTGGGCAAATCAAAATCCCTTCGGCTCCTGCCTCTTTCAATTGATCGATAACATCCCAAAAAGTATCTTTATCAATAACTGAATGTACACTACTCCATCCTTCTTGTGCTAATGGTAAGACTGTTAAACTACGTAGTACCGGAAGAATTTTTCCTACTGCATCAATTTTATCATTGGGAACGTTCATCAAGATGTATTTTGATTTTCTAGCTCTTAAAACAGATTCAATTCTGAACTTTAAAGTATCTATTAATTTTTGAACATCGGGAGTCACTTTAGGAGATACCGCTAACACTGCTTCACTTTTATAAATAATCTCTACTTCTTTCAGGTTGTTTTTAAACAAAGTACTTCCGCTAGAAACGATATCTACAATTGCATCAGCTAAACCTATATTTGGCGCAATTTCAACTGAACCAGAAATTTGGTGAATATCCACATTGACACCAAATGATTTAAAATAGTCAATAACTGTATTGGGATACGAAGTAGCAATACGAAGTCCATCTAAATCCTGAATGGAATTGTATTCAAATGCTTTAGGAACTGCTACAGAAACTTTGCATTTTGAAAATCCAAGTTTCTGAACTACTTGAATTCCTTTTCCTTTTTCTACTAATAAATTATCTCCCACAATAGCAATATCTACTACTCCATCAATCAAATATTGAGGAATATCAGAATTTCTTAAATATAAAACTTCAAGGGGAAAATTAGACGCTTCAGCTTTTAACTGATCAATTCCGTTATTTATAGAAATTCCGCAATCTTTTAGGATTTGAATACTGTCTTCGTTTAAGCGTCCTGATTTTTGAATTGCAATTTTTAATGTACTCATTTTTTTGTTTTTTTACTAGTTATGCTTGAGTACAATATGAGGCAATAAAAAACCCGTTTGATGTACTCAAACGGGTTTTTAAATATGATGACTTACATACATATCATTAACACATCGCTTGAGAGCAATAATGAAAATGATGGTGATGTAATTGTATTGTAAACATGATTGTTTTTTTTATTATGCAAATATAAGTGCTTTTTTGATTCAAAAGCAATTATTATTTTAACTTAATGATACTTTTTTGTTAAACCTAATGTTCATCTTCGTGGTCAAGCACAGCATCAGTATCTATATTTTCCTTTGTAATCGTACTGTCTAGTGCATTTTTTCTAATTTCGGTGTGACGAATTTCACCACCAGAATTGCCCACTAAAGAACCTACAACTGTTGCGCCGATAGCTAAAACTAAGGTGATATAAGAAAGTATGGAGGCATATTTATGCTTTTTGATCGCAGTGTAAAGAGATAAAATACTGAACAGGCCTGTTGCATATAACAGTATTGCCAATTTTTCAGCTAATTCTTCATGCTCATGAATAATTTGATGCCCTATGTTTGGCATATCTTCAACGAGCTCCTCGGCTCCTTCTCCTGTTGCCATGCTTGCAAATGCAAAAATTGCAGCAACTAGAAACAGTACATACGCAGTAAACTTAAGAGTATTGTTTTTAAATACAAATCCAATAATTAATATTCCTAGACCAAAAATAGTTCCTATGATAGGAAAATGGTTGACAAGCATGTGTAAGTGTGCATCATTCATAATAGTATATTTATAATGGTGAATTAATAGGTAACAAACCTAATACATTTATTTCGCTAATAAAACATTGAACATATAATCATTCCGTCCCTTAATTAAAACAACAAGCAGTAAAACAAAACACAAATAACGATCTCTCCATCTTATCAAACAAATCAAACTTTATCTACTTATTAATCACAGTAGCAATCTCTCTACAACTAATTGATTAAATCAAAAACCCCTTTAATTAGAATTTTTGAGGCAGCACTAATTTGGTTGTTGGGTAAAACTTCGGAATATTTATCGGAGCGTGCTCCAATTTTTACAGCTACTTTCTCAAAAAAATAACTATTCTCTTTATTTTCCTTTAATAAAAGTACGAAGTTTTTATTGTTTTCAGTTATTAGTGCTTCATTAGGAATAGCTAAACCTTTTTTTGAATCAACTACAATCCCTGCTTCAACAAACATTCCAGTGATTAAACTTTGTTTAACATTCTCTTCTAAGTGGCCATGAACATTGATGGTTCTATCATTGCCTTCAATCGATTTTCCCACTAAATGTACTTCAGCATTAAATACCTCTTTTGAGGCTTCAGGAACAGTAAAATTTATTTTTTGACCTACTTTTACTTTTAAAATATCTTTTTCAAAAACAGATAATTCCAAATGCAAATGATCTGTTTGTATAATTTCTAATAAGACGTCGGTAGGACCAACATACATCCCTGCATTAGCATTCATCACCACAATATCACCAGATATAGGCGAGAAAATAGTAATAATGGAGGTTAGTTGCCCTTGCTCAACCTTAGCAGGATTGATATTCAACATCTTTAGCTTTGCTCTAAGACTTTGGTACATTGCTTTCGTTCTTCGATACTCACTCTCTGCTTTCAAATAGTTCTTTTGTGAAGTTATCTTCTCGTCGAATAAAGTTTTTTGGCGATCATATTCTGATTTTAAATACTTGATTTGTTCAGCAACGTCAAGATATTCCTTTTGAATATCTAGAAAAGCGGTATTTTCAAGTGTTAATAAGGCTTGTCCTTTTGTTACTTTGTCTCCTACTAATAGTCTAGTCGATTTTACATTCCCACCAACAAACGTGGTCACTTGAGCTCTGTTTTGTGGCGGAACATCTATTTTACCTGATGTTTTTACGGTAATATCAAATTCTTGATCTGAAGGATTGGCAATTTCCATTCCTGCGGACTTAAACTGCTGTACAGTCACTGCTGTCAGATTATCATCTTTAACTATAGCTTCCTCTTGCTTGGCTTCTTTACAAGAGAACAAAATTACTGACAACGTTAATAGGTATATAAATTTATTCATTTTTAGATTTTTAGTAATTAAGGTATTGGGAATCAAGTTCTGTAATATTGTATTGTAGCACATTGGCTAAATATTCCACTTGGATGGCAGTTGCGTTTTCTAAACTTTGGATGTATTGAAAAAAGTCAATTTCGCCATGTTTATGGCTCATATTTCCAACCTTAATAATTTCATCTGATAACTTTTTCCCGTATTGATTATAGTAATTTATGGCTTGCTGGTATTTTGCTAATTCGTTCTTTTTTTGGACTAAATAACTGTCCATTTTTAACTCTTCGTTCTGTTTTTGTTGTTCCCAACTTTGTAATTCCAGTTGAGCTACTTTAGCTTTGGATACATTTCCTGAGAACAGAATAGGTAATCCTAAACCCACCTGAAAACCATTTAACGACTTTGATAATCCTTTATTTGAACCTCTGAAATAGTCCAAATGTACATCAGGTAACCAGCTTTGTTTTTGCAGATTTACTTGACTTTTATAATTATCTGTAATTCTCTCTAAATAATCACTATATGAAGATTTAACTGACTCATTGGTTGAATTAAGCAAAGGCGCAATTTCTATGCTTTTAACCACTATATTTTCATCAGATTGGATTAAAGATTTTAGCACATTATACTGTATAAATTTATCATTTTCTAGCTGTGATAATTTAGTTTTTATTTGTCGAAATTTAGCTTGGGCCGTTATTTTTTCTAGATAATTAGTTTCTCCTAATTCAAAACGTCTGTCACTTGCTTTGGAAAAATTTTGATACAAACTATCCAGATAATGGTACAGTTTTTCTTGATGCTGCAAATACACAATTTGATAATATGCCTTGGATATTTCTAGGGACAATTTATTTTTTTGAATTTCATAATGGGCTTTTTCTTTTTCATATTCTGTGGTATTAAGCTTTTTTTGAGCGTTATATACTGTGGGAAAAGAAAAACGTTGCTGCGCTCCAAAAATCTTTAACGGTTCATTATTAAATGCAATATTATTTTGATCGTAATTGTAGTAAACAGTGGTTTTATCAAACGTATAAGCAGTTTTAATGTTTGCCTGATGCTTATCAACTTGCAATTGAAAAGCTTTTAATCCTTTATTATTCGCAATACCGCTTTGAATCAAACTTTCTAATTCAGAGTTCGGATTTTGAGAAAATGAAACAGTAGCACTCAATAAAAACAATATAGTATAAGTTGTACTTTGATGTTTTTTAAACTTTGGTTTTTTAAACTCTTTTTTATCAAATACTTTAAATAAAATTGGTAAAACCACCATGGTTAAAATAGTTGCAGTAAACAAGCCTCCAATAACAACTGTTGCTAAAGGGCGCTGCACCTCAGCTCCTGCCGAGGAAGAGATTGCCATTGGTAAAAAACCTAGCGCTGCTGCTGCCGCAGTTAACAAAACGGGACGTAATCTATCTGTCGTTCCTTTTAAAATTAGTTCGTCAATATTTTTCATTCCCTGATGTTTTAATTCTTTAAAATGTTCGATCAATACAATTCCGTTTAAAACAGCAATTCCAAATAAGGCAATAAACCCGACTCCAGCCGAAATACTAAAGGGTAAACCGCGTATCCATAAAAATAACACACCACCTACTGCCGAAAGCGGTATCGCCGAATAAACCATTAACGCCTCTTTGATAGAACCGAAGGCAAAGTACAATAAGATAAATATTAAAAATAAGGCAATAGGAACCGCAATCATCAATCTTGCTTTAGCACTTTGCAAGTTTTCAAATTGCCCTCCATATTGCACATAGTATCCTGCGGGTAATTTAATTTGAGTGTCAACAATTTTCTGAATATCAGTAACAACACTTTGTAAATCTCTATTTCTCACATTGATTCCTACGACAATTCTTCTATTGGTATTGTCTCTAGATATTTTGGCTGGTCCTTCGGTATACTCAATGTTTGCTAGTTCTTGTAACGGAATTTGTTGCCCATTAGAAGTGGATACATATAGGTTTTTTAGGTCATTTATGTCTTGTCGATTGGATTGATCCAAACGGATTACCATATCAAAACGTTTTTCACCTTCAAATACATTTCCTACCGTTTTCCCTGCAAATCCCAGCGCAATCATATCATTTAAGTCGGAAATATTCAACCCATAACGGGCTATTTTAGATCGGTCATAGCGTACTGTCATCTGAGGCAAGCCTTCCGTTTTTTCAATAATGACATCTGATGCGCCTTCGACATTTGCTATAGCTTTTTTAATCTCGTGCGCTTTTCTGGCTAAAACATTTAAATCTTCACCAAACACTTTTACCGCGACATCAGATCGTGTACCTGAAATTAATTCGTTAAAACGCATTTCAATCGGCTGCGTAAATTCAATTTCCATATTTGGAATCTGTTTTTCGATAGCGGTTTTAATTTTATCTGCGAGTTCATCTTTGCTCGATGCAGAGACCCATTCTGATTTTGGCTTAAGCTTTACAATTACATCACTTTCCTCCATACTCATAGGATCTGTAGGTACCTCTGCAGCTCCTATCCTACTGACAACCTGCTGTACTTCTGGGAAATTTTTAAGAATAATTTGCTCTATTTTAGTAGTCGTAGCAATTGTTTTTGTTAGTGATGTTCCCGTTTTTAAAACTGGCTGAATTACAAAATCCCCTTCGTCTAAGGTGGGAATAAATTCTCCTCCCATTGTTGCAAATAATACTACTGCCATCAGCAGTAATCCAACAGCACCATACAGCACCTTTTTAGTATTCGTTAATGCCCAAGTAATAATGGGGAGATACCAAGAATTTAATTTTCGTATTAATTTACTAGAAATAGAATTTGGGTTCTCTTCTTTTGGTTTTAAAAATAAAGAAGAAACTACAGGAACATACGTAAAACAAAAAAGCATCGCTCCCACTAAAGCAAAACTAAAGGTCATAGCCATAGGCTTAAACATTTTACCTTCAATACCAGATAGAGAAAGAATGGGTATAAAAACAATTAAAATAATCAGCTGTCCAAAGATGGCTGAATTCATCATTTTTGATGCACTTTTATACGTTATTTGGTCAATCTGAACTTGTCTGTCTTCTTTAGAAAGTGGACCTAACTGAGCGGATTTACTGGCAATTTGAAAAGCAATAAACTCTACGATAATTACTGCTCCATCAATGATAATTCCAAAATCTATGGCTCCTAAGCTCATTAAGTTAGCATCAATTCCAAATATATTCATCAGTGAAATAGCAAAGAGTAAACACAAAGGAATTACCGAGGCAACAACTAATCCCGAACGCCAGTTCCCTAACAATAAAACCACAACAAAAATAACTATCAAACAGCCTAAAATTAAATTTTCGGCTACGGTAAATGTTGTTTTGCCTACTAATTCGCTTCGTTCTAAAAAGCCATTGATATAAACACCTTCAGGAAGTGATTTTTGAATTATAGCTATCCTATCTTTAACATCGTTTATAACTTGCTTAGAATTAGCTCCCTTAAGCATCATTACTTGGCCTAGCACTTTTTCGCCTTCTCCATTACCAGTTATGGCGCCAAAACGATTGGCAGATCCAAAACGAACTTCGGCAACATTTTTAATATAAATAGGCAGACCGTTACTGTTCTTAACAACAATATTTTCAATATCCTGTAGCGATTTAACCTTTCCTTCTGCTCGAATAAAATAGCTTTGATTGATTTTTTCAATATAAGCACCACCAGCAATACTATTATTTTTTTCGAGCGCTGTGAAAACATCGGTAGTACTGATGTTCATCGCCTTTAAATTGGATGGCTTTATAGCAATTTCATATTGTTTTAAAAAGCCTCCCCAGGTATTAATTTCCACCACTCCTTTTATACCAGATAGTTGGCGTTTTACAACCCAGTCCTGTATTGTTCTTAAATCAGTTACTGAATATTGACTTTTGAATTGTGGTTTTACTTCAAGTGTATATTGATAAATTTCCCCAAGTCCAGTTGTAATGGGGCCCATTTCTGGGGAGCCAAAGCCTGCTGGAATTTTCTCAGAAGCTGATTTGATTTTTTCGGCAATTAATTGTCTGGGCAAATATGTTCCCAAATCATCATCAAAAACAATAGTAACGACAGATAATCCAAATTTAGAAATAGATCTGATCTCCTGTACTCCAGGCAAATTAGCCATTTCAATTTCGACTGGATATGTAATGTATTGTTCAATATCTTGGGTAGCCAGATTACGAGAAGTTGTAATTACCTGCACCTGATTATTAGTCACATCAGGTACCGCACCAATGGAAATTTGAAAGATGGAGTAAACTCCAAAGGCAAAAATCCCTAAGGTAAATAGTAAAACAATGAGTTTGTTTTTAAGACTAAAAGCAATTATTTTTTCGAGCATTTTAACTTTATTTTATCTTTCAAAAATACAGTGAAAATGGAAAAGTTGTCTTAAGAACTACTTAAGGTCTTCTTCATGCATGCTTAAAATAACTGAAGTCCCCACATTCTTTTCACTGGAAATTTGAATTTCAATAGCAAGCAATCCGCATAATTTTTTTACAATTGATAATCCTAATCCTGTACCTTTAATTTCAGGATGGTCAGTAGAATCAGATCTAAAAAAAGAATTATAAATTTTCCCAACATCTTTCGAATCAATTCCAATACCCGAATCGATTATCCTGCATTCAATAGTATTAACATCTTTTGTAATGGTAATAGCTAATTTAGTGTTTTTATTTGAGTATTTTAAAGCATTGGAAATCAAATTGTTAATAATTATTGAAAATAAATAATTATCAGTATTGATATAAAAATCGTGGGAGAAGTCAGTGACAATTTGAATTTCCTTCGCCTGAATTGTATTGGTATATCTAGAAAGTGTATCTAATATAATTCCATTTAAATAAACAGGCTCTATTTGCAAGCCTTGTTTTTGGTTTTCAAAACGAGCTAATAATAACAATTGATCTACTAAATGATTTAAACGGTCTACTTCAGCCACACAAAAATTAATTTTCTCCTCATATTCTTCTGGATTTCTGTGTTTTCTAACAAGAACTTCAAGTGTTCCTTTAATTACTGTTAGTGGCGTACGTAATTCATGGGAAGCATCAGATGTGAATTGCTTTTCTCTTTCAATAGTACTTTCAATTCGATCTAGTAGTTTGTTAATTGTTTTTGAAAGTACATAAAGCTCGTCTTTATTTTGTGGCAACGGAATTCTAGCTGACAAGTTGTCCTTTGTAATGATGTTAGAAGTTTCAATTATAGCACTTATCGGCTTTATACTTCGTCCAGCAATAAAACGAGCAATGGAGAAAAGTACTATTAAAATCAAAGGATAGGCAATAATTAATATTTCAGATAAGTTTTGAATAACTACAGAAGCTCCCTCTAAAGACATGGCTATTAAAATATAACCGACTTTTATATTTTCTGAAATAATGGGAACCTGAATTTGACGTATTTTGTTCCCTAACAATTTGGTATCAAATAGTTCATTATCGTCTACCTCCTTATTGAAATTTAGTGTTTGCTTTTTAAGATTGGGTGACTTCTCAATTAGCTTACCATTTCGATCTAAAAACTGTATAAAAACAGGATTTACATCAACTGTGTTGTGTTCTCTCTCTTTCCATTCATCTTGATGCGTTAGATGAAACGAATCTTTAGAAATATTTATTTCTTTTAAATGGTGTGCTACTTCAATAGAAATATCGCTATTGATGTGACTATAAACACTCAGTCGTACAATAGAAAAAATAACAGCAAATACTACAAATATTAGCAAGGCTGTAGTAATGATATAATTAAAAGCGATTCTATTTTTAAATGAAAATTGTTGCATTATTTACTTATCATTAGCGATATACCCTACTCCTCGCACCGTTTTTATATAATCTTCTTCTATTCTTAAATTCAGTTTTTTGCGAATGGCATTGATAAATACATCAATGACACCCGTGTCATACTCAAAATGAATATCCCACACATCTTCAATAATTTGGTTTCGGGTACACACCTTTCCTTTATTTTTCACGAGATAGCTGAGCAGTTCGAACTCTCGCTGGGTTAATGCAACTTCAGCATCATTAACAGTAACGCTATGTTTACTCAAATCAATCAGAATCGTACCTAAAGATAGGGTTTCTGTCTCCTTTTGATTTCTAAAATGTATTTTTATGCGTTCGACTAATTCCTCAAAACTAAAAGGTTTTTTGATATAATCATTAGCCCCAGCTTTTAAACCTTCAATAGTTTCCTGGATAGTATCTTTGGCAGTTAAAAAAATAATTGGAGTAGTGACATCTTTTATTCTAATGGCTTTACATAATTCAAAGCCACTCATTTTGGGTAACATCCAGTCTAATAAAATAAGATCATAACTATTATTTTGAACCAATTCAAAACCCGTAAGACCGTCTAAAGCTGCTGTTACAGTATAGCCCTCTTCCTCTAAACCTTGTTTGAGAAATTGTACAATACCGGCTTCATCTTCCACTATTAAAATATGCATTTTTGTTTAGTATTATTCGATTTCAAATTTAAATCCTAATGAAGCAATATTTGCTGATAAGCCGTCGCTCCTTTGATAATGATTCAATCGTAAATCTATTGATTTCATACCTAAAATAAAAATTTTGGCTTGGGCAAAAATATCAGTGTAGGTTAAACCAAAACCATATTGGTTACTGTTAAATTGAGACAAATCATAGTCAGAGGTATAAAACTCCTCTGTGGACAAATGCTCTTTGTATCCAGCAAAATAATCGGATGCTGTTTGCGTATAATAACGATATAACGGAGCAATAGTAAACTTAGCATTTAGCTTAATAGGTAATTCGATAGAAGCTGTATGGGCTTGTATCCCCCAATTATCTTGGTAATAACGGTAATAGGTTTTGGCAACCACATATTCATTAATATAGAAATTTACCCTTGCCCCTATAGGAACTTTAAATCGTGTACTTGGTAAATGTTCATTATCGTCGGCCAGATGATAAACCCCTTCATTAGCCGCGGTTCCATAAACAGGAATGTACTGTGGAAGACCAATATAATAGTTAGGTTTATCTGCAAAATAAACTCTTTGGTATGGCGTAGCCAATAGTCCTTCTTGCTTTAGTAAATCCATAAAAATGGACATCTGAATTTTTTTAGTCAAGATTTGTGAGAAGGAAATAGAAGCCGAGTAGGAATTTCTATTCACTTTAGAATATTCTGAAAAAGACGCAGGCAAATAATCCGTTGTTTTATTTCCATCTTGATCCAGAATTGTTACTCCATTTAAATAACCTTGATTTTGAAAATTGGCACCATTTAAAGCATATTCATTTAATTCTGTTGGATAAATAGGTCGCCACTGATCTAAATAAGCATTCGCTTTGAAACTAATTTCGGTGTTTTTTTGATTGAATAATTTAGTAAAACCTCCACCAAAACCAATTGAGGTATAATCGTATTCATTAGAAAAGGAAACATCAGCATTCCAGATTGTGTTGCGATCATCAGAATTATGACTGTAATTTGCTGTTATGGATGCCAACTGATCACTTCCTGAAGCTCCAGAAGAAGCAAACCATGGAGTTCCATAGGGCCCTGCATTTTCTGTAGTTGTTGTTGTACTCTGACCAGAAGCTCCTGAACTTGTAGAAGAAGTGTTTTTATTAGAATTAAACGGATTGATATTACTGGAAGATGCAGATGTATACGCCGACACTCCCACATCAAAAGTCAAAACATCATCAGCATTTAGCGGTACAGCTACCACAATATTAGAAGCAATATCTGTAAGTTTTTCAGATCCTAGCCCGCCCCCTACTGCAGAATGGACACCATCCTGTTTGTAATAGCTCAGTAAAAAGTCAACTTCAGTATTTTCTAAAACCCTTTTTTTAAAAGTGGTAGAGGAATCTTGCTGCTGCGCAAAGGCAGTTACATGTATCAATATAACTACTGCTAATACTATTTTTTTCATTTTCGAAAATTAATTACATCCACAACCACCACCTGTTTTTCCTCCATTGGCACCAGCCGCAGCTTCACGATAAACTTGAAAAGTAGTTTCATATCGCTCAGCAGGTTTTGCCGCTAACTTCATATCGGGATCATTTATGTACAATTTATCGTATTCTTTTACTGCAACGCATGATTGCATTAGAACAAGAATTACTAAAAGAAGCAGTGCTCTAATCATTTTTATACTTTTTTAAATCAATATTTTTTGAAGCTGAAATTTTACCATTATCCTCTACGTATATACAACCAACTCCCGGAAGTTGATTTACTAAATCGAGGCCCACATCTACACCTAGTACAAAAATACCCGTTGCTAAGGCATCAGCTAATTCAGTAGATTTTGCAAAAACGGATACACTAATAATTCCAGAAGCAGGATAACCCGTGCGGGTATCGATAATATGTGAATACCTTTTACCATTAAAAGTGACATATTTTTCATAACTACCTGAGGTTTCTACAGCACTATCTTCTAAGGGAAAAGTAGCAAAAATTTTATCTTTATTTAATGGGTTTTTAATTCCTACTTTCCATTGTTTGCCATCGAGCTGTTTACCCCAAGTATTAATATCTCCTGAGATATTTACAATTCCAGCAGTGACCCCCTCTTTTACTAACATCGCTTTAATTTTGTCAGCAATAAATCCTTGACCTATTCCACCTAAACCTAATTTCATTCCTACATTCTTAAGAAATACGGTGCTATTAGATGCGTCAAGTATTATATTTTGGTACCCTACCCTTGCTACAGAATTTTTTATTTCTTCGGGAGTTGGCATTTGAGTCATGCTGCCATCAAATTTCCATATTTTATCCATTGAAGCATAACTAATATCAAATGCTCCTGAGGTTAACTCAGATATTTTAATAGATCGCTGGACCAAATCAAATACTTCTTTGGGCACCTTTACGGGCTTTATCCCTGCATTTCTATTTACTTCTGATATAGTAGTAGTAGGAATCCAATCAGAAATTAAATGTTCTAATCTGGAGGTTTCGGCTACAGCCATATCAATAAAATGATCTGCTTCAGGAATATCCTTTGCAACTACAGTCATTTCAAATGGACTGCCCAACATGGATAACGTTCTTCTATGAGTTACTTGTGCAGAAGTACCTAATACTGTAAAAAGAAATAGTAACAAAGAGAGTTGTCGCATCACTTATTTACTTTAGAAATGAATTAAGGATTTCAATATATTCGTTAGGGCTTACGTTTTTATAGGTGGTTTTTCCTAATATTGTTCCTTTACTATCTAAAACTACAACTAGTGGAAAGATGCCTTCTTGATTGTATTTTTCTGCTAGTTCTTGATTGTGCTTTTTTAATTCAGCAGTCAGCTCGTTTTGTTTCTTTTTAGGAAAATCTGCTCTTTCTAAGATATAGTTTTTGGCAGCATATTCTTTAAATGTTTCAGATTGCCAAATGTTTGTATCTAGCTTTATGCACGGAGCACACCAATCAGATCCCGAAAAAACGAGTACAATTGGTTTGTTTTGAGCGTTTGCTTCAGTTGTTGCTTGATTGAAATCCGTTTGCCAGTTTTGAGAATATCCTATTGATGCAACAAGCAATAGTAATAAAGCAATTTTATTTTTCATCGAATAAAATTTATAAATTATGTAAAGAACTGTCAGTAAATAAATAAGTGTTTAATACCCAACAAACTTAACTCAAAGCTTGATAACTTATTGTTAAAGCTAATTCTTCTTAAGCGAACATTAAGAATAGATGGCACAGTAAACTAGCTAGTTATCCTTTAAAAAGCATTATTTTTACAAAAAATTAACCTCTATGTCATTTTTAAAAAAACTATCCCCTTTCTATAACTTGATATTTTTCTATGTTATCGTCAGTTTCATTTTAAGAATTGTTTTGCTTTTCCATCCTATTACGCAAGCTTCTTTTTCATTTATCGATTCTTTGAAAATTTTTTCACTCGGTATTGTTTCTGATTTCTTTGTATTCATTTTAGCCAGTGGTTTTTTATGGCTTTATTTGATTTTTATTTCGAATACAAAATACTTAAAACCTTACGGATATATTATTTTCGGACTTTTTGTAGCATTGTTTCTCTACATATATTCAGGAAAATCAATCCTTAATGAGTATGGAGGGGCCTTACCTAAAATTGGTTTAATTTTCGTGGGGATTAAAACCATGCTGTTTGGATTACTGCTTTTTCTCCCAAAATACCGAAACAAAATAAGATTCTGGTTGTTTAGTTTTGTGATGTTCTTATTTGTTGTTTTGATTCTTCAAAATGCGATAAGTGAGTATTTTTTCTGGAATGAATTCGGCGTTAAATACAATTTCATCGCAGTTAACTATTTGGTCTATACCAATGAGGTCATCGGAAATATAATGGAGTCTTATCCCGTAGTTCCTTTATTTACAGGCTTGTTTATTATTGCCGGAATTGTCACTTATTTTATTGTAGGTCGGTCTAAGTTGTATATTGACAGCATTCCTACTTTCGTTGAGAAAGTTAAAATTTCAGGTTTGTACTTCGTATTATTTGGATTTTCACTTCTAGCAATTCCTGCATTGGCAACTAACGAAAATTCGCAAAACATCTTTTCAAATGAGCTGCAAGCAAATGGAATCTATCGTTTTTACCTTGCCTTTATGAATAGCGAATTGGACTATTTTAAGTTTTATAAGACATTACCTGAAAAACAGGCTTACGCCTTGTTAGCAAATCAGATACCGTCATTAACAACTGAATCTACTCTTAGAGAGATTAAAAGTGCAGCAGCCGAAAATCATAAAAATGTGGTTTTAATAACAATCGAAAGTTACAGTGCTGACTTCATGAAACTGTATGGCAGTGATAAAAATCTAACACCTTTTTTAGATCAGTTAGCTTCTGAAAGTTTATTATTTACTAATTTTTATGCTTCTGGAAATAGAACTGTGCGCGGTCTGGAAGCCGTAACCTTGTGTTTACCTCCTACTGCAGGCGAAAGCGTTGTTAAAAGAAAAGACAACAAAGACAAATTCTCAACAGCTCATGTATTTAAGCAAAAGGGATACAATGTCAAATATTTGTATGGAGGGGACGCTTTCTTCGATAATATGGAAGATTTCTTTTCTGGAAATGATTACGATATTGTGGACAAAAAAGCATTCACTGCTGACGAAATTACATTTGATAATATATGGGGTGTTTGTGATGAGGATATGTATAACAAAGCCATCAAAGTAATGAACGAAGAGGCAAAGGAAAACAAACCTTTTTTCAATCATATTATGACAGTGAGTAACCACCGACCTTTTACCTATCCGAACAATAAAATCGATATTCCAGGTGATGCGAAGTCTCGAGATGGTGGTGTAAAATACACTGATTATGCCATGAAGAAATTCTTTGAAATGGCCAAAAAACAACCTTGGTTTGCGAATACTGTTTTTGTTATTTTAGCAGATCACTGTGCTTCCAGTGCCGGTAAAACAGAACTTCCAGTAGATAAATATCGAATTCCAGCTATGATTTATAGCCCAGGTTTCATACAACCACAACACTACACCAAATTGGTATCACAAATTGACATTATGCCAACTGTTTTTGGATTATTGAATTTCAATTACCAAAGCAAGTTCTTTGGACAAGATGTTTTAAAAGAGAACTACAAACCAAGAGCTTTAATCGCTACTTATCAAGATTTAGGGATGATCAAAGACAATATTTTGACTATTATCTCACCTAAACAGCAAGTAAAGCAATATCAATTGACGTTGTTGCCTAAAGAAGGGATTGAAAATGATTTCCAATTGTATTATGATCAAAAGCCTTTGGATAAGGAAAGGCGGGATCTGGTGAATGAAACCATCTCATTTTATCAAACAGCATCAGATATGCTAAAGAAAAAGAAGTATCAAAAAAATTAAGTATTAAAAAAAAGCCTGTGAATAAACTCACAGGCTTTTTTTATATAAAATAAGGTTAGCTTATTCAGCGTCTTTATCACTTGCAATTCCGAAGAGATCTCCTTTTTTGAAAAGCTTGTTGTCTTTCTTTAAGGCTTTGCAATTGCGTTTTGTCAACGCTTGAGCATCTAAATTACTCAAATCTGGTTTTCCTGCATTTACCCAAGCCGTATACCAAAAGCTAGCTGTAGCAGTCACTGCTTTTTTCATTTGGCTTTCTACCATTCCGTTCAAAGCTGTATGGAACTTTCCAGCGTATTCATCTGTATATCTTACACCATTGTACTTGTTTTTAACAATAGCACCCGAAGCATCTGTAACAAAAATTTGATTTGTAGCCAATGATGTTCTTAACCCTTTGTCAGCGGCTAATAATGCAGGAACTAAGCTGTGAGTATCATGAATCATATCCCAAGTAGCTTGATCCACATTCTCATAATAATGTGCCGGAGAAACCGTAAACTTATAATTTTTCACAAACAACTCAGGCAATCTACTTTCCCATAAAGAGTGAATTCCTTTTTGGTCTGTAAGTTGTCCGTCATGATTGTCTGAGGTATGTAATGGCATGTGTGCATCTCCTATATAATGACCAAGTTCTGCAGCAATAAATAGAATTTCTGATTTTCTTTTATCTTTAAAAGCTTGTGTTAGTTTAGCCATCATATCCTGAATATGCCAAGGTAAAGTACCATTTTTAGACAGGAATTTATCATCGTACTTCTTTTTGGCTTCAGCCATAGTCTTTGGAAAACTATCCACAGCACCAAAGTTCTCCATATCAAAATAATGTCTTGGATTCTCTGCTCTATCTTGTAAAATATATTTTCTTAAATCAGGAACTGTTGATTCTTGCGTTATAAAATCAATGTGATTGTAAAAAAACACCTGCATAGGTTTTGGCAATGCCATTACAGCTGCTTTGTTAATTCTTTCATGTCCAACAATTCCCCATGAAAGTGTTAGGAAACCAACTACAATTGCACTAATCAATATTGTAGTGCGTTTCAAGTTACTATTTTTCATTTATATCTATTTTTAAGAACTACAAATGTATTTTTTTTAAACATAACTCAAAGAAATTAATTTTGTGTTTGCTAAAATTTAACAATTTAGATAAATAAAAGAATTCCTATCAAACTAAGAACCGATATGAAGCTCCATAGTACCACGCCCTGCATCAAAGGTTTACAACCTACTGATTTAATAACGTTCAGATTCAAACCTGCTCCTATTAAAAATAATGTCAGGCTAAGACCTATTTTTGCTAAACCCACTATAAACGGAGCTACAAAAGCTGTTTGAGCTACATAAGTGTTTAGCAACATCGCTAGAATAAAAAATCCTATGAAATAGGGAATTTTGATTTTGCTAGCCTTATTTTTAAAGAGACGTGCACTAATTAATGCAATGGGAATAATCCACAAGGCTCTCGCTAATTTTACCGTAGTAGCTATTTGTAGCGCTTCTGGTCCGTATTTGTTAGCAGCGCCAACAACTGAACTCGTATCGTGAATTGCAATAGCGCACCACAGTCCAAATTCTTGTTGACTCATCTCTAACCAATGTCCTAGAACTGGAAATAGGAATAAAGCGACTGAGTTAAGTATAAATATTACCCCTAAAGCTATTGAAGTTTGCTTCTCATCTGTTTTAATAACCGGTGCGATAGCTGCAATAGCACTTCCACCACAAATGGCAGTACCGCAAGAAATTAGATGTCCAATTTTTTTATCTACATTCAGCCATTTCGTTAAAATAGTGCCTAAAATTAAAGTGCTACTTATTGATACAAATGGAAATAGAAAACCTGATCTACCAGCTGAAAAGGCAGCTGTAGCATTCATTCCAAAACCTAAACCAACAACAGCAACTTGCAGTAATATCTGAACTGCTTTGTGATTGTATTTTAAAAATGGATGTCCGGTCACATTAGCAATTAATAATCCCAGTAGTAAAGCAATGGGGGGGCTAACTGTTCCAGATACACATATCGACACTAAGGTTACAAAAATAAAAATTTGTAAGGTGTTGGTTAAGCCAGAATTGGATAACGCTAAAAACTTAATAACTGTTTGTTGTTGTTTCAATGTAAAGTAAGTGAGTGATTACTTTACAAAATTCTCATTATAAAAAGGTTTTAGCTAATTCCAAAAAGCGATCCCTCATAACTTCAAGTTATAATGATTAAATAGGTTTTTTAGAAATAGTTCTGACAGTGCATCAGCCTTGCCGTGTAAACTTATGACATAAAAATTGCGCTCTATAATTAAATTTTTTACATCTAGTATCTGTAATTCTTTATTTTTTAGTTCTTTTTCAATCGCATGTATCGAAATAAAGGCAACACAATTAGAGTTGAGCAGGTATGATTTTATACTCTCTGTACTACCTAATTGCATTTCAGTTTTTAACTGAGCTAATGAAATATTCAGGGATTTTAGACCATATTCGATAACTTCTAATGTTCCCGAACCTTGTTCTCGCATTAAGAACTGCATTGCTAACAAGTCTTCTTTTGTAATTTCGCTTTTAGAAACCAAGTCATGGTTAGACTTACACACCAAAACCAATTCGTCTTTCAAAAACGGGATGTATTTAATGGCTTGATTTTTAGACTGTCCTTCAACAATACCTATTTCGATTTCTTTATCTAATAAGGCTTTTTCAATTTGTTCCGTATTACCATTTCGCAAATTAACTTTGACATCTTGTAGTTTTTGATGAAACTGTGCTAAAATAGTGGGAATAATATATTGAGAAATAGTGGTACTTGCTCCTATTCTCAGCAAACCGCGTTGCTCCTGTATCAGCGCACTCATGTCAAAATCAATGTCGCGGTAAATTTCAAAAATTCGGTTGGAGTGTTGCAGTAATAAAATTCCCGCCTCAGTCAGTACTATTTTATTAGCTTTCCTATCAAATAATTTAATTTTGTACTCTTCTTCTAATTCCTGTATGTGTTTGGAGACGGCGGGCTGCGTTATAAATAGTTCAGCCGCAGCTTTGGTAAAACTCAGTCTGTTGGCAACAGTCAAAAATACTTTTAGTCTAAAATCCATAATTGTATTTTACATTTTTACAGCAATCCGTTGTATTTTCTTATAAACCATTCTGCAGACAGAAAAACAGCTATTAAAACTAATAACCGATACCATTCAATTAAAGGGGAACGAGAAACATTTGTTTTTTGAACTGCTTTGTAACTTTCGTCTTTTAATAACGAATCTATTAATTGATCAACTTGATCTGGAAAAAATAAAGTTCCACTCGTTTGATTAGCTACTCTTAGGAGTTTTGCAACATCAGGATTAATAAATTGCTTTTCTATATCAAAATCTAGGATTTCAAACTGGTTACTGTATGCAGTTTTTGAATTGAGCTCCCTCACAGTAAAGCTGTAATGCCCTGCTGCCAGACCATCCAAATTAACTTTGTAATCATTAGTACTTTTCAGAAAATCGTAATTTTTGGTTTGCTTAGTTTTTGTATTAGTGACAGTAATAGTCAAACGTGCATTTTCATCAAACTCATAATTTTTATTAAAATACTGTGCCGAAAAGGCAATAGCTTCCCCGGAATTATAAAATTGTTCATGAGTAACCACTAAAGACTTTTTTGTAGTACTGCTTGCTAAAAATTGAATTGTTTTATTAATAAATAAGTCAAATTTCTCAAATGAATCTGTTGAGGCGTGACTTTGCACACGCCATTTCCAGAGGTTTTCACCCAATAAAAAAGCACTTCTACTTCTTTGATTTTCAGCAAAAGCTAATAATGGTGCATTGGTTTCCATATTCCGTATTTTTGAAGAAAGCAATACTGATACATTAGCTCTTGTTGTCACTTTACCGTATTTATTTTCTAAAGGAGGAAAATTTTCAAAATCGATATCTTCAGTAGCAAACAAATTAAACTGTTTATTAAATAAAGCGGTATAGTCTTCATTTTGACCACTCATTTTAAAATCTAAATTGTCTTGTTGTACATTCAAAAATGAAAAATCAGTGTGCGTTCCAGTAATAATAAATGTATTAACACCAGCCTGTTTATTAAGATCAAATACCTTTTTAAATAAAGTATTCGGCTGATATAATATCAGTATTGTATATTTCTTTAAATCACTAATATTGTTAGGATTAAGAACAGTTATTTTACGCTGTGCGTTAGATTCAATAGCGCGTTTTAAAGCGCCTATATCAGGATGATTCAGCGTTGTAATTATAGCAACTTCACTTTTTTGATCCATTACTTCTACGACAAAATTCTTCTCGTTATTAAACGTATTTTGTTCTTTTTCCTCACTATTTATCTTTACCGTATACAGCTGTGATCCAATTTGATCCGCTGGTAGTACTACTTTCACAACAGCGTTTCTCTTGCTTGGTGAAAATGTAATTTGCTGGCTATTCAAAATTGTTTTAGCCTGTGAAATTGTAAAATTTGCCGAAAGTGTTTTATTGCCAGAATATTCTAAAAATACTTCTACGGGAAATTTATTCCTGTAAAAAGCATATTTATTAGCATTGATCTGATTGACTTTCAAATCAAGAACTTTAGTAGTATCTCCTAAAACTATTGGGAATATTTTATTAGACGCATCAAAACTATATTCAAAATCATTTCCGGTAGTTTGGTTCCCATCTGTAATAAGAATAGTTGGAAAAGTAAGTCTCCTATTAATATCTTTTAGATTTTTGGCAACCAAATCCAGATTAGTTTGCTTACCCTTAAAATCAAATTTATCCGATACTAAAAAGTCACTATCCACTTGATAGGATTGTATATCAAATTTTTCTTGCAATTGGCTATTCGAAATCAACTTATTATATACTTCCAAAGCTTTTTTATCCCCTTTTAGCGTGGTGATGGAGCTTGAATTATCTACAACAACAGGCAAAACTGGTCTTGTAATTACTATAGTATTTGTTGAAATCACTGGGTTTATTAGCAATAATAAAATGCCAAACACAGCTAGAAAACGCAAAAAAGCCAAAAACAAATTCAATTTAGATTTGTTTTTGGCTTGGTAGTAATATTGAAAAAAAGACAAACCACCTGCTATTAATAAAGAAAGAACAATTAATAGCATGGTGTTTGTTGTCATTTATTTATGATTAAATATTTAAAATTAAAAAAATTGTTCAAAAATCTTTCTATAATTGAATTATTTAATCTTTCAATTAAATACTAAGTAAGCATTCCTCCGTCTACATTTAAAACCTGACCGGTGATATAAGCACTCATGTCTGAAGCTAAAAACAAACAAGCATTAGCCACATCTTCTGTAGTTCCACCGCGTTTCAACGGAATGCCGTCTCTCCACCCTTGTACTACATCATCATTCAATTTAGCAGTCATTTCAGTCTCAATAAATCCAGGTGCAATAGCATTGCAACGAATATTACGAGAACCTAACTCTAATGCTACAGATTTTGTAAAACCTATTACACCTGCTTTAGAAGCCGCATAATTTGTCTGACCAGCGTTTCCTTTGACACCTACAACACTGCTCATGTTAATGATTGATCCTGCACGTTGCTTCAAGAAAGTTCTCTGAATTGCTTTAGTCATGTTAAAAACCGACTTCAAGTTGACATCAATTACTTTGTCAAAATCTTCTTCAGACATACGCATTAACAAGTTGTCTTTCGTTATACCAGCATTGTTTATTAAGACGTCAACAGTACCAAACTCAGCAATTACAGCATCAACCATAGCTTGCGCTTCATTAAAGTCAGCTGCATTAGATTGGTATCCTTTTGCTTTAACTCCTAAAGCATTTAATTCATTTTCTAACGCCTGTGCCGATTCTACAGATGAACTGTATGTAAAAGCAACATTTGCTCCATGTTTTGCAAAAACTTCTGCAATTCCTTTTCCTATTCCGCGACTTGCTCCAGTAATAATGGCAACTTTTCCTTCTAGTAATTTCATGATATAAAATTAGTTTGTTTTTTTATTTGTACTTATCCTGTTAATTTTCAGGAGCTATTCCTGCTATTCGCTACAATCTTTTATAAACGCCATGGCTATTATAAAAGGATTTTCACTACTATCAGGGCTATCTTACACTTGTCAAATATATAATAATTCCTTTTTTAAAAAAAATACAAACCTCATTAACCTATAAGTAGGGCTAAAGTTTATATTTTAAAAAATTTATTAACCCATCTATCCCAGTGAGAGCTGTAAATGGCTAACAATGTAAAAGCAAATAAAAACAAGTGATACCAAGCGTTTCCAATCAAATCAAAGAAGTCTAATTTTCCATTCGCAAAACTCAAAATCAATAAAACCTGTGCTCCATACGGTAAAATTCCCTGCACAATGCAAGAGAATATATCTAAGATAGCGGCAGTCTTTTTAGGACTTAAATTATACTCATCATTAATTTCTTTAGCGATAGGACCAGTAATAACAATCGATACCGTGTTATTGGCTATAGCCAGATTTGCAAAACCCACCAAAGCGCCAATTCCAGCTTCTGCCGATTTTTTACTTTTAATGCGCCTTTTAATTTGATGCAGCAAATAATTGATACCACCAGCTTTTTCTACTAATGCAGCTAAACCACCTGTTAGCATTGACAATAAAAAGATTTCAGTCATACTGGTAAAGCCTTCATAAATCTTTTGGGTAAATTCCATTATTGTAAATGAACCTCCTATATATCCTATAATTCCAGCTAAAAGAGTTCCTATAATTAAAGTCGAAAAAACATTCACTCCTACTAAAGCCAATATAATAACCAATATGTACGGTATGATGGCCATCCAAACAAAACTTGTTTTAGGTATTGCTACTGTAATAATTTCTGAATTTAAACCCAAGTAAAAAAACAATATCACAGTTAAAACTGCTGCAGGAAAAGCAATAAACAAGTTAATTTTAAATTTGTCCTTCAATTCACAACCAAGCGACTGTGTGGCAGCAATAGTTGTATCAGAGATCATTGATAGGTTGTCTCCAAACATGGATCCACCTAGCAAAGCACCCGCAATTAAAGGTAATGACGCACCACTCTTGTCTGCCAAAGTCACAGCAATTGGACCTATAGCCACTATAGCCCCTACCGAAGTCCCTGTAGCAGTAGATAAAAATGCAGCTATTAAGAAAATCCCCAATGGAAAATAAGCTACATCAATATTATTAATACCTAAACTCACCACAGCATCTACACCTCCCATGGCTTTGCTCACAACAGCAAAGGCACCCGCTAAGAGGTAAATTAAGCACATTGTCATGATTTTGCTTTCACCACAACCGGCAATCAGCGTGCTCACTTTGTCATCCGTAGATGATTTGTATAATATAAAAGCAGAGATGATACCAATCAAGACGGCGACTGGTGAGGGAAATGCATAGAAGTCATTCAAAATAATTCCAGCTCCTAAAAATGTAAAAATAAAAACAAATAACGGAATCAATGCAAACGGATTACCGGTTTTCTTTGAAAAAGTGGTCATAAAAATAATTTAAAAATTAATTATCATGACGAAAAACAAAAGCTAAAAATGGGAATGTAAAACAACATTTTTTCCAAAGGATTGGCTTATCGTTTTAGCACCTTGCTCGTTGTTGCAGGTTGCTATCTCATAATGAGATTCGTGATAACGGCTGCAAAAGTACTTATTATTTTATAAGTTGCACAACAAAAATTAAATTTATCCATAAAAAAAGCCTTACCGAAGTAAAGCTTTTTTTTATTTTAGGGTATTAAGTTGAAAATGGTGATTAAAAAGCCACATTCCATCTTGGTAATCTTCCATTTTCATCTAAGAAGTTTTGTAAAACTTGCCCTTCTACAGCTGTAGGAATTGATTTAGAATCGTCATTGAAGGTTTCGTACCAAACTACTTCTAAAACACTAATATCTTCTTTTGCCATTTGTGCTGGCCAAGAATATTTTCTACCTGTTTTTGCAAATTGGTGTCCTTCAACAATCTTGTCTTTTAATCCCCCATTTTTAATTTTTAAAGTTCCGTCATTTTGAACAGTTCCAGTAGAACCCACCATAATTAACTCTTTATCGTCGGCAACAGCATAAACTAAAAAGACACCACTACCTTCAGTAGCATTACACACTTCTTCTAAACTATCGTCTTTAGTAAATGAAAATTGATTACTAACTGTGAACTTTTCTAATTCTTTGTACATATTATTTCTATTTTTTTTTCAATTGGATAAGGCTACATAAAACTTCGATTCACTATTGGTCGATTATTTATGAAACCATTTTATTTATAAGTATTAAAAAACATACTTTTTTTAATAAAGTGCAAATGTATTTCTTTAATTCTGTTTTATAATAAAAAAGCCCCACAAATGTGAGGCTAATTGTATTATAAGTTAAAAACAGAACACTATCCTAAAACTTCTTTTACTTTTTTACCAATTTCAGCTGGAGAATCTACTACGTGGATACCACATTCTCTCATGATTTGTTTTTTAGCTTCAGCTGTATCGTCAGATCCACCAACAATAGCACCAGCATGTCCCATTGTACGACCTGCTGGAGCGGTAACTCCTGCAATAAATCCTACAACTGGTTTGCGGTTACCATCAGCTTTAATCCAATGTGCTGCATCTGCTTCTAATTGACCACCTATTTCACCTATCATAACGATACATTCTGTCTCTGGGTCATTCATTAATAATTCAACAGCTTCTTTTGTTGTAGTTCCAATAATTGGATCTCCACCAATACCAATAGCAGTTGTGATACCTAAACCTTGTTTTACAACTTGGTCAGCAGCCTCATAAGTTAATGTTCCTGATTTAGAAACAATACCTACTGTTCCTTTTTTGAAAACAAAACCTGGCATGATACCAACTTTAGCTTCACCTGGAGTGATGATACCAGGACAGTTAGGTCCTATTAATCTAGCATTTCTTTCTTTTACATAGCTGTTTGCTTTGATCATGTCAGCAACTGGAATTCCTTCAGTAATAGCAATAATTACTTTAATTCCTGCATCAGCAGCTTCCATAATTGCATCAGCAGCAAAAGCAGGTGGTACAAAGATAATAGTTGTGTCAGCACCAGCTTGGTCTACAGCGTCTTTCACAGTATTAAAAACTGGACGATCTAAATGAGTCGATCCACCTTTTCCTGGAGTTACACCACCAACAACATTGGTTCCGTACTCAATCATTTGAGAAGCGTGGAAAGTTCCTTCACTTCCTGTAAATCCTTGAACAATTATTTTGGAATCTTTATTAACTAAAACACTCATGATATATATTTTATGTGATTTTTAAAAATTGTGATGCAAAAGTAAGGTTTTGTAAATTATTTTGAGCCGTTTTCTTATCAAAATATGTTACGATAATTGACTCATTTGATACCCTCGGTATAATTTATTGTCTTTTATTTGCCAAATTGCTATAAAATGTGCCAATAACATCTCTTCTCTTGGATTTTCAATTGTTTTTACAAAATGAGAATAACGGACAGTAATCATATCATCTTCAGAGATAATATGACTAATTCTAACCTTAGAACGAACATACGCTTTACTTAATTCATTTGACAAATCCAGTAAGGCATCATAATTCATTTGTATAAATCCTTTACTGCTATTCCAATCCAGCATGACTTCGTCATGCAAAAAATCTTTCATTACTTCACTATTGATCAGCGCGTCAGATTTGTAAAAACTCTGGATAATTTCTTTTGCAGACATACTATTTTAATTTGATTAGAATTTCGGGAATTTTTTTAATATTAGCTAATTGCTTTAACTTTTCTCTGGATTCTTCGATTGGGGTTCCAAAATATGATTTACCACCCTCTACAGATTTAGTTACTCCTGTTTGCCCCATAATAACCGCTTTGGCTCCAATAGTGATACCACTAGTAGTTCCTACTTGGCCCCAGATGGTAACTTCATCTTCAATTACAACACAACCAGCAATTCCTGTTTGAGAAGCAATTAGACATTTTTTTCCTATTACAGTATCATGACCTACATGAACCTGATTATCAATCTTTGTTCCTTCTCCAATGGTGGTGTCACCAGTAACCCCTTTATCAATTGTGCATAAAGCACCAATACCAACATTGTCTTTGATAACCACTCTACCACCAGAAAGTAACTGATCAAAACCAGATTCTCTTTTTTTGTAGTAAAATGCATCAGCACCTAAAACCGTTCCAGCATGTATGATGACATTATCACCTATCACCGTATGATCATAGATAGCAACATTAGCATGAATTAAACAGTTCTTACCTATTGTAACATGGTTTCCTATAAAAGCATTAGGTTGAATAACCGTCCCCTCTCCTATCGTAGCTGTACTCGCAATAGAAACATTCGAAAACTGGAAAGGTTTAAAATGATGGGTTAATTTGTTGAAATCCCTAAAAGGATCATCTGAAATTAACAAGGCTTTTCCTTCAGGACAATCTACTTTCTTATTAATTAAAATAATAGTTGCTGCTGATTGCAAAGCTTTATCATAATATTTGGGATGATCTACAAAAACGATATCTCCTTGTTCTACGACATGAATTTCATTCATACCTGAAACAGGGAAATCAACAGCACCAACATATTCACAGGAGATGATGCTGGCAATATCATGTAAGGAGTAAATTTTAGGAAATTTCATAACGTCAATTACTCTTTAACACGCTCCATGTAGTTCCCAGATGCTGTATCTATTTTAATTTTATCTCCTTCATTGATAAATAAAGGTACATTTACAGTAGCCCCAGTTTCAACAGTAGCTGATTTTGTAGCATTTGTAGCTGTATTTCCTTTAATTCCTGGCTCAGCATAAGTCACTTCTAAAATAACAGAAGATGGCATATCAACTGATAATGGCAAATCAGTTTCAGTATTAATACTCACCATTACACTTTCTCCTTCTTTTAATAAATCTGGAGAATCTAAGATGTTTTTATTTAAAGATATTTGTTCGAATGTCTCTGTATTCATAAAATGAAATTCATCCCCTTCTGGATATAAATACTGAAATTTATGATTCTCAACTCTTACTTCTTCGATCTTATGACCAGCAGAAAAAGTATTGTCCAATACTTTACCATTACTTAGACTTCTTAGTTTAGTTCTCACAAAAGCTGGTCCCTTTCCTGGTTTCACATGAAGGAATTCAATGATTTTATAAATATCATTATTGTATTTAATACACAATCCGTTTTTAATATCTGATGTAGATGCCATTTTGTTCTTTTTTTGATTCGTTTTTATTTTGATTTGTTTACTTCACTGAAATTCAATTCTCAGTAATAAACAACTACCCTTCTTTATTAGTAATTTCCAGTGTATCCTTTCATTACTCCTCGTGATGAATTTCGAATAAAATCCAAAATTTCGTCACGTTCTGGAGTTGCTTCCATTTCTGCTTCAATAATACCTATTGCTTGAGTGGTATTATAATTTTTTTGGTACAAAATTCTGTAAATATCTTGAATTTCTTTAATCTTCTCTGTTGTAAATCCTCGTCTTCTTAAACCAACAGAATTGATTCCCACGTAAGATAAAGGTTCTTTAGCTGCCTTAGTAAATGGTGGAACATCCTTTCTTACTAAAGATCCACCTGAAATCATTGCATGATCACCAATATGGATAAACTGATGAATTGCTGCTAAACCTCCAATAACTGCATATTTACCTACAGTTACATGTCCTGCTAAAGCGACACCATTTACAATAATAGCATTATCACCAATATGGCAATCATGGGCTATGTGAGCTGTTGCCATAACTAAACAATTGTTTCCCAACGTCGTTTGACCTGATGCAATTGTCCCTCTATTTATAGTTACACATTCTCTAATGGTACAATTGTCACCAATTATTGCCAAAGATTCTTCTCCACCAAATTTTAAATCCTGTGGAACTGCAGAGATCACTGCTCCTGGAAATATATTACAATTTTTTCCAATTCTTGCACCTTCCATAATCGTAACATTAGAACCAATCCAAGTTCCATCTCCAATAACAACGTTATTATGGATAGTGGTAAAAGGCTCTATAACTACATTTTTGGCGATTTTGGCGCCAGGATGAACATATGCTAATGGTTGATTCATCTGCTTTTTTTTATTATTTTTATATTCAGAATAAAAGCCGCAAAATAATTATTCTGAGGCTTTTACTATAATTGTATCTTTATTGCTTCTTTGCAATTTGCGCCATTAATTCCGCTTCTGCAACTAACTTACCGTTAGCGTACGCATTGGCCTGCATATGACAAATCCCTCTCCTAATTGGAGTAATTAAATCACATTTAAATATCAAAGTATCCCCAGGCAGTACTTTATGCTTGAATTTTACATTGTCTATTTTCATGAAATAAGTCAGGTAATTTTCTGGATCTGGAACCGTACTCAAAACAAGTATCCCTCCTGTTTGTGCCATCGCTTCAACAATCAGAACTCCTGGCATAACTGGTGCTTCTGGAAAATGCCCTACAAAGAAATTCTCATTCATTGTTACATTTTTCATCCCCACAACATGTGTCTCAGACATTTCAATAATTCTGTCAATCAATAAAAATGGAGGTCTGTGAGGAAGCACAGCCATGATTTTATGAATATCCATCAACGGTTCTTGGTTCAAGTCAAAAACAGGAACATAATTACGTTGTTCAATTTTAATAATTTTAGCCATTTTCTTAGCAAACTGTGTGTTTACAAAATGACCTGGTTTGTTAGCAATAACTTTACCTTGAATTTTAGTACCTATTAAAGCTAAATCACCTACTACATCAAGTAGCTTATGTCTTGCAGCCTCATTTGGGTAATGTAAAGTTAAATTATCTAATATTCCGTTAGGTTTAACATTGATAGTGTCTTTTCCAAAAGCTACTTTTAAATTCTCCATTGTAGATTCAGAAATTTCTTTATCTACATAAACAATAGCGTTATTTAAATCACCTCCTTTAATCAAACCATTTTCTAACAATGACTCTAATTCGTGTAAAAAACTAAAAGTTCTTGAAGCTGCGATTTCAGTTTTGAAATCAGCAATGTTCTTCATATTAGCATTTTGAGTACCTAAAATTTTAGTACCGAAATCGACCATTGTTGTAACACAATAATTGTCACTAGGCATGATTAAGATTTCACTTCCTGATGCTTCATCAGTGAATGAAATTACTTCTTTAACTACATAAACATTGCGCTTTGCGTTTTGTTCTTCAATACCTGCTTTTTCAAGTGCTTCTACAAAATATTTAGAAGAACCGTCCATTATCGGTAGTTCAGATGCATTTAATTCTATAATAACGTTGTCTAAATCACAACCTACAAGGGCTGCTAAGACATGCTCTGGAGTTTGAATTTTAACGCCTAATTTTTCTAAGTTTGTTCCTCTTTGAGTATTCACCACATAATTGGCATCCGCTTCAACAATAGGCTGTCCCTCTAAATCTACTCTTACAAAAGTAAAACCATTATTAATTGGAGCAGGTTTAAAAGTCATTTTAACTTCTTTACCAGTATGCAATCCAACTCCTGTTAGTGAGATTTCTGTATTGATGGTCTTCTGTTTAACCATTGTTTCCATTTTTTTGGTTTAATATTTCTTTTTTTAACTCTTCTATTTCAGCGACAATTTTAGGTAAGTTTTTAAAATGAACGTATGATTTGCTAAAATCATTGTATCCAAATGCAGGACTTCCCTGTAATACCTCATTGTCTTTTATATTTCTTCCTACTCCTGCTTGAGCCTGAATACGCACATTATCCCCAATGGTTAAATGTCCTACAATTCCCACCTGACCACCAATCATACAATTTTTACCAATTTTAGTCGAACCAGCAATTCCTGTTTGTGCAGCAATCACTGTGTTTTCACCTATTTCAACATTATGGGCAACTTGAATTTGATTGTCCAGTTTTACTCCTTTTCGAATAATCGTAGCACCCATAGTAGCTCTATCGATTGTCGTGCAGGAACCTATATCTACGTTATCTTCAATTATCACATTCCCTATTTGAGGAATTTTCTTAAATGTTCCATCAGGATTTGGTGCAAAACCAAAACCATCTGCACCTATAATTGCTCCAGAATGAATGGTACAATTAGTACCAATTAGAGTTTCTGAATATATTTTGGCACCAGCAAAAATAGTGACATTATCTCCAATGACAACATTATCTCCTATAAAACAATTAGGATAAATTTTTACATTATTCCCAATAACTGCGTTAGCCCCGATATAACTAAAGCTTCCAAGATATAAATTTTTACCGTATTTTGCATTTTCTGCAATTACAGAAGGTTGCTCAATACCACTTTTACTCCCTTTGGCTTGGTCATAAAATTCCAATAGCTTAGAAAATGCAATATAAGCATCTTCTACCTTTATTAATGTTGTTTTTAAATCTGATTCTGGAGTAAAGCTTTTATTTACAATAGTAATTGTAGCCTCTGTTGTATAAATGTAATTATTGTATTTTGGATTTGATAAGAAAGTCAATGAACCGTCTTTTCCTTCTTCAATCTTAGCTAACTCGTGCACTTCAGCATTGGGATTACCAACTACTTCACCTTCCAAGATCCCCGCTATTTGTTCTGCTGTAAATTTCATTCCGACAAAAATATAAAAAAATAGATTTTAAATGTTCATTTATACAAGTTGTTTTGGGAAACAAATGTAATATTTGGTAACTGCTTTTGATAATGATTTTAAATTCAGCTGATCAGAAGATTCAATAACATCTTCCACAGTTCTATCTTTTTTCAAAATTCGTATCGGTTCTGCTTCCTTACTATACGCCTGATTTTTAATTTTTCCCTTAAAAATAAAATAGTTTGCTTCTTGTAAGCTGATATTGTTCTCTAATGCAAAACGCTCTTTTAAAGGTTGTAAGTCTTCGTTAGGCACTTTTTCGCTCGTTAATTTTATTTTTAACAAATCTCTATTAATAATCATTTTGCTTAGTGATGACAAAATAAAATCCTCTTGATACTGCCATGATTTCAGAGCACTGATGATATCAAAATCATCTAATCTAGAGAATAAATCCAAAATTTTAGTATCAAAAGAATCTAATGTAATTCTGTTTTGCAAAAAGAACTGTAAAGGCTCACTGCACGGCAATACTGTTCCTTTTAAAGTAAGCTCCTTGGCTCTTTTTAATATTTTTGTCAAAATTAATTCGGCTACCAAGCTAGTTTTATGCAAGTAGGCTTGCCAATACATCAATCTTCGAGACATTAAAAACTCTTCTACAGAATAAATTCCTTTTTCTTCAATGACAAGTACATCGTTTTCCACATTCATCATCTGAATTAACCGTTCTGAATTGACATTACCTTCAGCCACTCCCGAGTAAAAACTATCTCTTTTTAGATAATCCATTCGATCCATATCTAATTGACTGGAAATAAGCTGCAGCATAAAAAGGCGGTGGTACTCTCCCTTAAATACTTGTATAGCCAGATCCAGCTGTCCATTAAACTTGACATTTAGTTCGTTCATGAACAATAGCGAAATTTCTTCGTGGTGTACATCTTCAACGATACTTCTTTCCATGGCGTGTGAGAACGGACCATGACCTATATCATGTAGTAAAATAGCAATATATAATGCATTTTCTTCCTCTGGTGAAATGGCAACACCTTTAAAACGCAATACATCAACCGCTTTCTGCATCAAATGCATACAACCAAGTGCATGATGAAAACGGGTGTGATTAGCTCCAGGATAAACTAAGTAAGACAAACCCATTTGGGAAATACGCCTTAATCGTTGAAAATAAGGATGCTGAATGAGATCGTAAATTAAGGCATTTGGTATGCTAATGAAACCATAAATGGGATCATTAAATATTTTTAGTTTATTGATATGACTCACGCTAAATTGTATTTAAGTCAACAAATATAAGTAAAATAGATTTTAATCATTAAAGTGTTTTTAATGGCTGTAATTCTTGTTAAAAACAACTTTTTAAAGGCAGCGATTGAGAATTTAATAATAATGATAAAATTAACATAAAATTAAGTTCGATTGGTTCGGTGTTTTACGAACCAATCTTATCTTTGCGCAAAATTACTTACAATGGACATTCAGAAAGAAAGAGATGAGTTAAAGGAGATGTTTGGTATCCACTTTGAGAAATTATACAACATTCCCCCTTTAGCTGCCAGAATATTAGGAACACTTATTATGGATGGCTGCAAGTCAGGTCTGACCTTTGAAACACTTGTAGAATCCTTAAGCGCAAGTAAAAGTTCCATTTCTACAAATCTCAATTTACTGTTAAAAATGGACAAGATTACGTACTTCACTGTTTGTGGTGACCGTAAAAAATATTTTAAAGCTGCTGATTTAAGTAAAAGATTAGAGAATTACTTACAGTTAATTGATTCTGAAATGACAATCGTTAACCGTATGATTGCTTATAGAGAACAAACTGCTTCTTGTCCTGCAGAGAAATGTAATCTAGAGAACGTAAAGGCATACAAAAGTCATGTCAATGAAGTCGAAAAAGTCATCACTAACACCATCAAGAAATTCCAAGAAATAGAAATCAAAAATAAAAACAATCAATAATTAGTAATCCATTTAGTCACTATCCATATGAAAAAAAGATACTTTATAAGTGCAGTCTTATTATCAATAAGCTTGCTCTCCTGTAAAAAAGAAACCACTCCTGCTGCTCCTGCTGTGATGCCTTATAAGGTAGTCGAAATAGGAAAATCAAACACCACGTTGCTAGCTGAATATCCTGCTAGTTTAGAAGGCATAACCGACATTGATATTCGTGCAAAAGTAGATGGATATATTGAAAAGATCTATGTTCAAGAAGGACAAGAAGTAAGAAAAGGGCAATTACTCTTTAAACTAGAAACACAAACGGCTACACAAGAAGCTGCTGCTGCAAAAGCAAAAATCACCGCTGCACAAGTAGAAGTAAATCGTTTAAAACCTTTGGTTGACCGCAATATCATAAGCGACGTACAACTAGAAACTGCTAAGGCAAATCTAGCTGGTGTTAAAAGTACTTATCAAAGTATTCTAGCCAGAATTAATTATGCTACTATCAAAAGTCCCGTTAACGGAATTGTAGGAAGCCTTCCTTTACGTTTAGGAAGTTATGTAAGTAGTCAAACTGTAGAGCCTCTAACACGTATTTCTGATGTGAGTACTATCTATGCTTATTTTTCTGTGAATGAAAAACAACAATTGGATATCATGATGAACTCTGAAGGAAAGACTTTTCAAGATAAAATAAACAAAATGCCGGCTGTTAATTTAGTTTTAAGCAATGGTGTTGCTTACGAACAAAAAGGAAAAATAGAGACTTTTAGTGGTCAAGCCAATGCACAAACAGGTTCCTTTAACGTAAGAGCCAGTTTCCCAAACAGCAATAGATTATTGCGCTCTGGTGGAAGCGGAACTATTCAAATCCCTACAGATTTGCAAGATGTTATTATTATTCCACAAAATGCAACCTTAGAAATGCAGGACAAACGCATTGCACTAATTGTTGACAAGGAGAACAAAGTAAAAGCTGTACCTATTGTGGTGCGCCCCGTTCCTGGTGGTCGCTTTTTTGTAGTAGATAGCGGACTTAATGTCAACGACAAAATGTTGATCGAAGGTGTGGGTATCGTTACAGAAGGTACGCCTATAAAGCCTGAGGTAGTTGATTTTAATACTACTATTGATCCTACAAAAAAATAATTGGCATACTAACTATTGCATAAATAACAAAATATGTTTTCAAAATTCATTGACAGACCGGTATTGTCAACGGTGATTTCCATTATCATCGTAATCTTAGGAGTGATTGGACTAGTCTCCCTTCCTGTTTCACAATATCCAGAAATAGCGCCACCCACAGTTACGGTGACCGCAAATTACCAAGGTGCCAGTGCCGAAGTGGTAATGAACTCTGTTGTAATTCCGCTAGAAGAACAAATTAATGGTGTCGAAGACATGACCTACATGACTTCGACTTCTAATAATGACGGTTCAGCTTCGATTAGTATTTATTTTAAATTAGGGACTAATCCAGATTTAGCAGCAGTTAATGTTCAAAATAGAGTATCACGTGCCACACCATTGTTGCCACAAGAAGTGACCAAAGCGGGAGTTACTACTTCCAAAAGACAAAGTGATAACATCTTGATTTTCTCCTTATATAGTGAGAATCCAGATTATGATATGACATTCCTACAAAATTATGCCAACATTAATATATTACCCAAAATTAAAAGGGTGGCTGGTGTAGGAGAAGCTGTTATTTTTGGTCAAAAAGATTATTCCATGCGTATTTGGCTAAAGCCAGATGTCATGGGAGCTTATGGATTAATTCCTTCTGATATCACGGCATTATTAGCCGAGCAAAATATTGAAGCTGCACCAGGACAACTGGGAGAAAACAGCAACCAATCTTTTCAATATACTTTGAAGTACAAAGGCCGCTTACAAGACGCTAAAGAATTTGAAGAAATTGTTGTTCGTTCCACAGAGAATGGAGAGATTTTAAAATTAGGCGATGTTGCCCGCATCGAATTAGGAGCAGTGAATTACGCTAGTAATACCCTTACTAATGGAAATCAATCAGTGGCGATTGCAATCGCACAAACTGCTGGTTCTAATGCGCAGGAAGTTATTGAAGGTTCTTTAAATGTTTTAGATAAAGCCTCTTTAAGCTTTCCAAAAGGAGTTCATTATACCACTTTAATTAATGCCAATGACTTCTTAGAGGAGTCTATTACCAAAGTAATTCACACATTAATTGAAGCGTTCCTATTAGTATTTATTGTCGTTTTCATTTTCTTACAAGATTGGAGATCTACTTTAATACCTGCGATCTCAGTGCCCGTAGCAATTTTGGGAACCTTCTTTTTCCTTAGTGTCTTTGGGTTTACGATCAACTTACTAACGCTGTTTGCCTTAGTACTCGCCGTGGGTATCGTTGTCGATGATGCTATTGTGGTAGTCGAAGCTGTCCATGCCAAAATGGAAGCAGGAGAACACGATCCTAAAAAAGCGGCACACAGTGCTATGGGAGACATTAGTAGCGCCATTATTTCCATTACATTAGTGATGTCGGCAGTATTTATACCAGTTTCTTTCATCAGTGGATCAGCGGGGGTGTTCTACAAGCAATTTGGTTTGACATTAGCGGTTTCTATTGTGTTATCAGCTATTAATGCGTTAACACTTTCGCCTGCCTTATGTGCGATCTTTTTAAAACCTCATGACAATCAAAAGAAAACAGGATTTTTGGACCGTTTTTATACTGCATTTAATGTAGGATTTGATACGACCACTAAGAAATACAAACGATCTGTTGAGTTTTTCATTAAAAGAAAATGGTTGGCATTTCTAGGAATTGCCATTTTTGCAGGAATCTTTGTGCTATTATTAAACATCACTCCAAAAGCTTTTGTACCAGGAGAAGATACAGGTGCTATCCTTTCGGATGTTTCACTTCCACCAGGGACTTCACTAGAAAATACAGAAAGAGTCTTGTTGGAAATCGAAAATAAAGTTAAAGATATCCCCGAAATTAAAGAAGTGCTTCGTATATCTGGACGAAGTTTGATTAGTGGTACAGGAAGTAACTACGGGATGGTTATTGTGAAATTAAAAACTTGGGCAGAACGTAAAGATGCTAATCAAGAGATTTCAATGATTGTTCAAGAATTATTTAAACGTACAGCAGCGGTTAAAAATGCCAAAGTACTTTATTTTGCTCGCCCTACACTTGTTGGTTTTGGTTTCACTAATGGATTTGAATTTCAACTTCAAGATCAAAAAGGAGGAACAATTCAGGAATTAAGTGAAGTCAATAATGCTTTTCTAGCTGCCTTAAATAGCCGTCCAGAAATCAAATATGCTGCAACATCATTCTCTCCTAATTATCCTCAATATCGAATTGATTTAAATGTTGCTGCGATAAAAAGATCCGGTTTAACGGTAACTGATGTTCTGGGAACAATGCAAGGATATTATGGTGGAGTTTATGCGTCTAACTTCAATAAATTTGGTAAACAATATCGCGTCGTTTACCAATCAGAACCACAGTTTAGAAGCAATCCAGAATCTTTAAATAAAGTATTGGTTCGAAATAACAAAGGGCAAATGGCTCCTATTTCTCAATTTGTGACCTTAGAAAAGGTATTTGGGCCACAAGCCATTGATCGTTTCAACTTGTTTACCTCGGTTAAAGTGACCGGAGCTCCTAATGAAGGATTCAGTTCTGGTGATGCAATTAAAGCAGTAGAAGAGGTCGCGAGTCAAAAACTACCTATCGGATACGGATATGAATTTTCAGGAATGACACGTGAAGAAATTAGTGCTGGCGGACAAACCTTGTATATATTCTTACTGTGTTTAGTTTTTGTTTACTTCTTACTAGCTGCTCAGTATGAAAGTTATATGCTACCATTTGCAGTTTTGATTTCGTTACCCATTGGTTTAGCTGGAGCATATATCTTTGCTTTTTTATTCAATGTGAGTAATAACATCTACCTACAAATTACGCTCATCATGCTTATTGGTTTACTTGCCAAAAATGCCATTTTGATTGTCGAATTTTCTGTAGAAGCCAGGAAAAAAGGCCTCAGTATTGCACAGGCAGCGATCCAAGGAGCCGTTGCTAGGTTACGTCCTATTTTGATGACTTCGTTTGCCTTTATCTTCGGATTATTGCCACTTATGCTGGCGCAAGGTGCAGGAGCTGTAGGAAATAAAGCGATTGGTACTGGAGCCATTGGAGGAATGTTAATAGGAACACTATTAGGCGTTTTTGTTATACCTGTATTGTTTATGGTCTTCCAGTCATTACAGGAAAGAATTAGTACAAAACCCCTTCCTGTAGCAAATCAGGAATCAGATGTTGCACTTTTAGAAGAAAAAAATGAAAAATAAACTATATAGAATCGCACTCTTAGGAGTTACTGCAACACTATTACAGTCGTGTTTTGTTGCGAAAGATTACCAGCGTCCTGAATTAAAAACAGAAAATTTATATCGAAACGAAGTAGTGGCAACAGACACGAATTCTTTTGCAGCGGTGTCTTGGGACAAGATTTTTACTGATCCTCTTTTACAAGGATACATTGCAAAAGGTTTAGCGAACAATTTGGATATTCGCATTGCCATGCAAAATATCGCTGCTGCACAAGCTACGATGAAGCAAGGCGAAGCGGGCTACTTCCCCACTCTTTCTGCAGGTGCAGACTGGACACATCAGAAAATTTCTAAAAACAGTCAGTCAGGATCTTTCCTTAATGACTTAAATACTGATCAATACCAATTAGCTGGAAATCTGTCATGGGAAGCCGATATTTGGGGTAAAATAAGAAGTAATCAGCGCGCTACAAATGCTTCATTCTTACAGACAACTGCTGTAAATCAAGCTATAAAAACGCAGTTAATTGCTAATATTGCCACAACCTATTACCAATTACTTGCGGTTGATGCCCAAATCAAAGTAGCCGAAGAAACTTTGATTAATCGCAATAAAAGTGTGGAAACCATTCTAGCCTTAAAAAAAGCGGGGAACGTAACTGAAGTTGGTGTAAAACAAACGGAAGCACAAAAATACGCAACTGAGATTATTATTGCTGATTTAAAAAACAATGTACTTATTTTAGAAAATACAATGAGTGCATTGCTTGGGGAAGCTTCGGGAAAAATTGCCCGTTCGACCTTTGAAGATCAAAACCTGCAACCTAGTATTACACTTGGCGTACCGGCTAATTTATTGCGCAACAGACCAGATGTTATCGCTGCTGAGTTTAATTTAATTAGCAATTTTGAAATGGCTAATGTTGCCAAAAGCGGTTTTTACCCCAGCTTGAGAATTACAGCGGCCGGCGGTTTACAAAGTATCGACTTAAAAGAATGGTTTAGTGCCAATTCTATTTTTGCTAATATCGTCACGGGTTTAACACAACCCATTTTCAATCAAAGACAATTGAAAACTAAATATGAAGTTGCTAAAGCAAATCAGGAAAAAGCCTATTTGCAGTTTGAACAATCATTACTTACGGCTGGTAAAGAAGTTTCAGATGCATTGGCACAATACAATAATGAAACTTACAAAATAGCAGTTCGTGAAAAACAAGTGGATGCACTGACTAAAGCTAGTTCTTTCTCTGACGAATTGCTAACTTATGGTATGGCAACATATATAGAAGTTTTGACTTCTAAAAATGATGCCTTAAGTGCTAAATTAAATCTTGTAGATAATAAATTCCAACAGTACAAAGCCATCATTCAATTATACAGAGCCCTTGGCGGTGGATGGCAATAGCTTAATTCTGTACCCTGAATTAATGTAGGTTATTTTAATTTGAAAAGCCCTTAAACACATAGTTTAAGGGCTTTTTTTTATCGCATTATTCGAGATTTAAAATTATAGTCTCCTAATCCAAATATTTCTAAACTGTGTTTTGCAACCATGTTCTTGTAATGAAATCACATCTTCTCCATGAGATTCTGGATAATTATGTAAACCTGTATACAGTGTTAATCCATTAATGGTAGCATTATTTTGTACTAACACACCATTGTGTAAAACAGTTATTCTAGCTGGTGCATCAATTTTTCCATTGGCTTTAAAACGAGGTGCTGTATAGATTACATCATAGGTATTCCATTCTAAAGGCGTTTTCATTGCATTGACTAATGGCGGATGGTCTTTGTAAATACTAGCTGCTTGACCATTACTGTAAGTCCTGTTTTTATAAGAATCTAGAACTTGTAATTCGTATCTATTTTGAAAAAATACGCCGCTATTCCCTCTCCATTGTCCGCCATCAACCACTTCATCAGGTGCGCTCCATTCTATATGCAATTGACAGTCGCCAAACTGCATTTTAGTTTGAATACCGCCCGCATCAGGTACTACTTCCATATAGTCATTATTGACAATTTTCCAGGCAGCAGCCCTAGTTACATCTTTTTGACTGACCCACTGATTCATCGAACTACCGTTAAATAAAATTATGGCATCAGATGGAGCATCTCCTACTTTCTTAGCAGGCGTAACCACAGCTACTTCAGGCTCCCAAATTTCAGTCATTTCTGGTTTCATCGCCATGGGAGAAACTTCAGGAGGCGTATTTATTACTGGATGTTGCGCCATGATAAAACTTGTCGAGAATAATGTCAAGCCTAAAAGAGCATTGCTAATTTTGATAAAGTTCATAGTATTAACTAATTAAAATTGATAAAGCATAAATTTATAATAAAATGGCTATGTATTCACATCATAACTAAAAAAATAATAGGGTTTAATTATTAAATTGTTAAAATTAGAAGTTTTTTAACCTAACCGAAATGAATTATTTATAGTCTCGAATTCTTTCTATTTTAGTTTGAGTCTATCCATTCCGAAAGTACCAACTCCATTTTATAATTGGCGGTTTGATACATCAAATTTGTTAAAGGAACTTCTTTGAAACCTAAACTTTTATAAAGTGTAATAGCACTCAACAGTTTAGTATTGGTTTCAAGAATAATGGCGTCAGCATTCTTGTTTTTACAAATATCTATACAATGCACCATCAATTTGCGTCCAATTCCTAATCCTTGATAATCTGAATTGACACCTAATTTTAAGATTTCAAAATTATTTTTCCCTTCTCTCATTATTGAAATTGTTCCTACAATGGTTTTGTCATAATGAGCCAGAAAAATAGATCCGCCTTTGTCTAATATTTCCTCTTGTGGATAGTCTAGCATTGGCAAGTCAGCTGGTTCTAATAAATTATATTTCTCTAACCATTCTATAGAAAGTCTTTTATATTCATGATGGTACATTGATTCGTAAGCGGCAATTTTTAATTCTTTCATTATCGATATTTTATAATTTCAAATGTACGCTTTGTTTTATTACCAGGAATTTTTTACGTTTCACACCTTTTTTAAAGTAAGTATTACTATTTTAAAATCAATTCCATTTGTATGTTGCAACGCTCGTAGGGAGTGTCACGCCCAACAATTTTTTGAAATCCCAATTTATGATATAAATTTATGGCTGGTTTTAATACGGTATTACTTTCCAAGTATAAAGAATTTGCTCCTAACGATATTGCCTTTTCAATTATTGCTTGACCTAAAAGCCAACCAATACTTAGACCTTGTGCTTTTGGTGAAACAGCCATTTTGGCTAATTCATAATCATAGTCATCGTCATTCATTTTAATCAGTGCACATACTCCCACCGCCTCATTATTATGCAAAGCAACTATGATATGGCCACCTTTACTCAATATATAATCATCTGGATTGTCTAATGATTTGTAATCAGTAGTTTCCATTTTGAAATAAGTGGATATCCATTCCTCATTTAAATCTCTAAACGCTTTGTAATACTGTGCGTCATAATCAACCATCTTCACATTAGCCCCTTCCCGCTCTTTTCTTTTTTCCATCACTCGGTGCAAAAGAGACTTTTGCTCTAGCATAAACTCCCATTCTTCAATTGCTTTCCAAAGATCATTTTGTGTTTCAGTTAAGATGTTTTCTATCGCATTAGCCACATCAGTATATTGATGTTTAATATTTTCACTGATTTTAATTCCGGATTCGGTGAGTGTAATAACATTTTTACGACCATCCGTACTGTCTTTATTTTCCTCAATCAATCCTTTCTTAGCCATCTCCCGAATTATCTTACTCACTGATGGCTGCGAATGTCCAATTTCTAAGGCAATTTCAGTAACAGTCATTGCAGCGTTAGCGGCTAAAACATAAAATACAGGAAACCATTTTGGTTCTAGTGCAACATCATAAATTTTGTATAATTTTTTAGCGTCTTCGGTGATTTTTGAGGTCAACATTCTTAGTCGGCTACCAATCGCTATTTTACCTGTTCTATTGAAAAATTCTGTTTGCATAGTTAATTATATAATTAGTTATGTAAATATAACTATAAATTGTTTTACGCCTACTAATTCCTCTGCAAAAATTAATTATGGATTGCGGAATTGGAATAACCACTTCGGAATGGCTTCACCAAGAAGTTGCATCGAAAGAATATCATTATGTGCTAATGCATCCATTTCCAAAAAAAGCGTTTTATCGTACATACTCCTTTCGGAATAAAACTGTACATCGCTTTCAAAAGGGTTTTCCTTATCTTGGTTACCGTGAATGAGCCAAATAGGTTTCTGTGCTAATGATTCTATCTTGTCAAATTGCGGAATGCCTGCAATACTTACCGCTGCAGCAAATACATCAGGTCGGGCTGATAAGACATTCATTACCGTTGATGCTCCCATGGAGAAACCCAAGAGATAAATTCTTTTGTTATCAATATTCGCAGTCGATCGCAAAGAGTCAATAAGCTGTAGTACTATTGGCAAAGGTTCCTGTCCGACAGAGGCGAGTACTCCCCTACTTTTATCCATCGTATAATTAGAAGAACGGACTGTGAATTGTGGTGCAAGCACATAAGCGGGATATTTTTTTTGAATGCTGTCCACAGCCCAGAGTTTTGCCAATAATCCTAACTGACTTTCATTATCATTCCCTATAGCGCCCGATCCATGAAAGACAATTACTAATGGATATCTTTTAGTTGGGTTATTTACTTTGGGTTTCATCAAACGGTACTGAATAGGAACATGTTGATTTCCCGAATAAGACCCTATTTCAAAAGCAGTATTGGGAATCTTCCTGATGGCAGCTTTTGTATTTTGTAAGGAAAGCGTATCACTATCTTTTGGGACAAGCGTTTTTCCAAATTGTGGCTTACTACTGTTGCAAGAGTTAAGTCCCAAAAGAAGCGTAGCCATGGCAACAACTAAATAGCACTTTTTAAAGTTATTCATAACAGAAGTTAGAAGATTACATTATAATACTGATGCGTTTTTTACTGGAGTTTATTCTCACATCGACTTTGGAATACTGCCATTCGCCTCCTACTTTAATCGCCCATATATCCATCTTAGCTTTTCCCTTAGTACCTTTGATGCGGACGGTTGTTTCAATAGAATCTTTGTTCGTGCTATATTTTGCACTTCCTTCTATAATAGCCAGCGGGTCTAAAGGTTCTAATTCGCCAAGAGCGTGTTTCACTTCATTATTCTCTTTTACCATTTCTAACGCTTTTTCATAAAGCTCTTTTTCATTATAGGCTTGAATTAAATCCATACCATCAGTTTTAAAACTTGAAAACAAGAAATAGCCACTGATTAAGAGAAAAAACAATACCGTTAAAATTAACTTCCAATTTCTTTCCAACCCACTTTTATTTTGGACCAATTCATTACTCATCAGGCTATTTTTTAAAAGTTTATTAATTGCGCTGCGCTGAAATTTATGCTCTTTTTATTTCTCAACTGTTTTTTGTACTTTTCTACTATCTATATAGTATTTCATAAATACCACAGCGATAACCAACCTAAACAAGCGGTACACCCAAATGTTCACTTCCCAAAACAGTAATTCGTGCGTTGTTCCAGTAGCAAATAACGAACTTGTAAAAGAAATTAAAAAAAGTATTGCTAATGCCAAATAGATGTTTTTGTTCATTTTCATAAAAAAATAACGCGTGTATTATTTGAGTTCAATTGTTCGTTTTGTTTTACTACTTTTTAGGGCAGCATCAAGTATTTCCATAACAATCATATTGTTTTCTAAAGAAGAAAGATCATAAGGTTTTATTGTTATTTCATTTCTTATTACTGCGGCAAAAAACTTAAATGGATCATTATAAGGAGATTCTAGACTATTTGCTTTGTAGGCATCTTCTTTAAAACCGTCATAACCTTCTGCAATTCTTACACGCATGTCATTCTTATTGTCAGCATAAATGACTCCAGTTAAGCCATAAATTTCCATATCTTTTCTTCCTATTGGCCAGTTCCAAGAACCTTGAATGGTGGCATTGGCATTATCATAAGTCAATAAAATAGTTGATTCATCATCCACTTTTGGATTGTTTTCATGTTGCAATTGTTGCGTTATTGCTGTAACTGAATTAGGTCTTTTTCCCTCCATCAACCAAGTCATTAGATTAATACCATAGCAGCCAAAATCAGTTATAGCTCCACCTCCATTCTGAACAGGATCTGTCAACCAATCTAAAAATTCCGAATTAACACCAATCTTTTTAGGCCCTCTATGTCCATCATGAACGACTACTTTGCGCAGCTCACCAATTGCTCCTTTGTTCACTAAATCATAGGATTCTTTATTGGAGGGATACCAAGTTGTTTCATAGTTAGTCAATAATTTAATGTGGTACTTATTAGCAAGTGCTTCCATTTTTTTAGCATGTTCTAGACTTACTGCCAGTGGTTTTTCAACCATTACATGAATTCCTTTTGGAGCACAAGTGGCTACAACGTCTAAATGTTCATAAATAGTCCCAAAAGCAGTTACCGCTTCTGGATGTTTTCTGGCAATCATTTCATCTATAGTATCAAAAACCAAGTCCATTGGAAAATGGTACTGTTCAGCGTAGCGTTGTGCCAATACACGATTGGGTTCCACAATCCCAACAATTTTGATATCTCCGCGGTCTTTAATTCCTAAAATTCCATGAACATGAGTATGTGTAAGTCCTATAACACCCACTTTGAGTGCTTTTTGTTGGGCTATACAGTTTATAGATAATAATACGATGAAGACTGTGAAAATAATCCTGGATTTCATAAAGTAGGTTTTACGTTTGTCGTTTTCTTTCGAATAGCATTGCAGCTATAAAGTAATTGTCTTAGTATTTTGGAAGAAACGATTACTTATCTGTTAAATATAAATTAGCTATTTCTCCAATAAAATCTTGTGGTCGTGCACCTACCAAATTTGATAATACCACAACAGTAATATTATCTTTGGGGTAAATGAATAAAGCGTTTCTAGCACCTCCAAAAGTTGCAATTACAGGCATATTCGTTTTTGTAGCTAAAAAAAATCCAATCGAACTTTGATTAAAAAATCCAGTTCCTTCGTGAATCACTCCATCTTTTAGAGATGTTGGAGCCATCAATATTTTTAAGTTTTCTACGCTGATTAATTTATTTGTTTGCAAAGCAATTGCCCATTGTGCCATTTCGGTGGCAGTAGAAAATATGCCACCTGCTGGATACAAATTTTTGGGCATTGGTTGGTAGATATTTGTTAAACTTCCATTTATATAATAGGTATACGGTTTTGCAGAATGGTTAATTATACTAAAGAAATCTCCCATTCCTGCCCTAATGGATTTTTTCATACCAGCTATTTCAAACTGGTTTTTAATTACGAATTCTTCAAAAGTTTGACCACTAATTTTTTCGATTATCATCCCAAGTAATAAGAAATTCGTTTGATTGTACCGTTGCTCTTCTCCTGCTTTAAAAACTATAGGTTGTTCTTTTATTTTTTGAAACAAAATAGCACTATCATTTGACCACATTTGCTCTGGTTTCTCCCAGATATCAGGAATTCCAGAAGTATGTGTTGCAATTTGCTTGACCGTAATATTTTGCCAGCTAGCAGGCAAATTATTCAAATATTTAGAAATAGGATCGTCTAGTCGCAATTTCCCTCGTTCTACTAATTGCATAATAGCAACTCCAGTAAAGGACTTAGTCATCGAATTAATGCTAAAAACAGTTTCACTATCTACGGCAATAGAATCTTCAATATTTGCTAAACCATACTGACTCGTTTTAACTATTTTGTTATCCTTAATTACAGCTAATTGCAAACCAACAATCTTATTCTTTTGCATCACTTTATTTATAGCATCATCTACTTTATCTCGTTGGGAATAAGTCGTTGTACTAACCGTAAAAACAGCAAATACTATTATAATTCTTTGAAGGTAATTTGTCATAGTACTATTTGTTTTAAATTTGGGTAGTGATTTTAGCCAATGCTAGAATTAAAAGTAGTTCTTTTTTACGGATTATTACTATTAAATTTAAATTCTCAAAAATAAATAAAGACGTAACCAGAAGGGATAACTAGAAGAAAAGAAACCGATTTTCATGAATATTAATCAATTTTTATATTATTCTTTTCGGCAATTTTTAAAAAAAGAGATTCCTTATTTTCAGCTTTGAGCTGTTGGTACATAGCTGCCAAAATTTGTTCTGAATCACTTTTATAATTCGAGTTTTCAGTGGTATAAATTCTGTGCGCTATAAAAATATAATTTAAGGCTTTTTCATATTCCTTTATCTGAAAGTAATTTTTTGCTGCTCCAAAATAACCTTCGGCATTGTTAGGCTCAAAAGTGATTAATTTTTCATAATAATCAATCGCAGTTTTAAAATCTGATTTTAATGTATAAACCACACCTAAATTCATTAAAGCAAAATCACCTTCTGGAAAAACAGTTAATGATTTTTGATAGTATTTGATGGCATTATCATAATCATTAAGTTGTCTGTAACATGCAGCCAGATCATCATAAGCGAGTACGAAGTCTTTATCATCTTTTACTGCTTTTTGCAAATGGACTATTGCCTGTTCGTATTTAGAATTGTTCATTAAATCTTTACCTATAATATAAGAACTCATTGCCTTCTCATTTTTAGACGCTGTGTAAAACAAACTCTTTTTATCATTGCTGCTTACTGTTTTTTTTATAGTACATGTGGTAGGCAAAAGAGCAAATACCTCTTTCATTATTTGAGTAATTCCTGCAACGGAATTGGCTTTTTCTTTAACTTTCTGATCTTTTTCTGCAAAAAACACAGTCGAGAAAGAACTCCCAAAACAGTCACTATAATTTTTCTCTGTGGCTTTTTCAAATTTCGAAATACAGTTACAAGCTTCTACAGCAATTTTTTGTTCAAATGACTGTGAAAATGATAGGCTGCCGTGCAGTAAAAACAGTCCTAGTAAAATACTTTTTTTCATATGGTTATTTTTGGTTTATCTAATTGATTTTGGTTGTTTAATAGGTTATTTTATCCTGAGTAATAGAAAAGGTCTTGTTATTAAGTAAATATTATATGCTACTACTAGGCTTTTAATTTACTGTTTAAAAAATGATTATCCAGTGTAAATACATCAGTTCAGTTAACAGTTACAAGGCTTAAAAATAGGCTGCAGTACCTTCACTAAATTTATATATTCTACTTATGATGCTATCAGTGCTTAGTTTGAGGGACAAGCGAGACACTGGTGGTAGCGACAATTTTGAAAACGAGTATTTTCGGGCTAAAGAAAACTTGATTGCGGAATGCTAACTCCACTATACACCGGCTATATCAACAGGCTGTTGTAAGTAGTTTTTACTTTGTTTTTACCCAAATTCCACTATCTTCCATTCGATTAAGCGTCGATTCATTTTGGATATTGTATGAAATGTCAAAGTCCAAACCACTGATTTTATCCAACTGAACTTTATTATCGTTGATGGTATATTTAGTTCTGTATACAATGTCTCCCCCTCCGATAAGAACATCTACATTTGAATTATCAATGAAATCAATAAATTCTACACAGTTATTTTCGGCATTGCCATTATTATCACAACCAACAATTGAATGAGTATATTTTCCCTCTAAATTATAGTCTTGTGAATTGTTGTCATTTGTGCAAGAAGTAAATAGTGCAAACGATACTATGATTATTAATCTTAGTACTGATAAGTTTCTTTTTTTCATAATTCCATAATTTTAATATTCCTATTTGACATTTAATATTTTATTCCAAAGTTTCGTAATCATATTACTTACAGCGTTATGCCAACTTGAGAGGACTTGAAGTTCGTAACTGCTCAGTTTGCGGCTTAACGAAAATACTATAAAAAACGGTAATTCCTCCAAATTCGCAAATTGCTCAAGACTTGTGTTAGGCGTTCGCTTTTTTATCTACATAGTTTATCAACAATTCTTTGTTGTCAAAATTTTTACTGTTTTTCAAGAGCAAGAATAATAAGTTTATTATTTCTATTTGGAAAATTCTCAATTTAGAGTAGTCAATAAAAATTCTAATTGACTTGTGAGTCATTTTATGCCTTATTTGATACATTTCAGATAATATTTCGTTGAAATATATTTTTTCAATATTTCTTGAATCAAATGAGAAATCTAGTAAACGTCTTTTACACTTGTTTTCCATTTTATATTTTTCATCATCCAATAAAAAAATACTTTCTATAATCATAATGAATTGTGAAACTCGTAAATGAATATCTGTTTCAGAAATACATTTAGAATAAAATATAATAGAGCTTTTTACAAGTTTTTCTATATCAGAATTATGTTTTGGATTTAGTAGTTTTCCAAATTCATCGAAAAATGGTTTGAAATCATTAACTAATTTTGAGTCAAAAGGTAGCATTTGACTACGATTGACTTTTGTGGTTATTGAGAAATCATAAATATCATCGTTTTTGAACCTTAAGAAGTCATAAGAAAAAGGCATTCTGCTTTCAAGTTCTAAATAGCATATTTCTGTTGGAAATTGTATTGTTGGACCACACAGTTTTAATATATCTATAATAAAGCAAGCGTTTTCATAAGCAATAAATTCTGCTTTTTTACTTTCCGCAAAAACTTCAATTTCTACAAAAACTTGTCCTTGATACTTTCTATAAATTTTATTGAAGTTTTCCTCGGAGACTTCCTTTTCTGATAATCTTGTTTTATAGAATTCATCAAAATATTCTTTTGAAAAAAACTTAATTATTGATTCACCAATCTTGAATTGTTTTTCAATATCTATATTTAAGATAGGGAAGCAATATCTATATTTATTTACATCTTCAGATATTTTTTTTTCTAAAAAAATAAATAAGTCAATTTTGGAAACCTTATTTATGTAAACATCAACTATCCATCTTAATGTTTTTTCTTTTAAATATTCAATAGATAGTTTTGATTGAATGTTATTCCATTCTGAAATTTCATATACCAATTTATAAAAATTTTTATAATCATTTTCAATGAACCCGTACTTTATGCTATTAATCATAACATATATTTTATAATCTGATAAATCAGACATATATTGGGTTACAATTACAGGTGAGTCGACGATTTTATCAGTTAAATCAATTACATTTAAATGTGAAGATGAGCCTTTCCAAGATTCAAAATTTTCTGCGTTACCTTTTTCTTCAATCTTTATTATCTTTTCTACAAAATTAAAAGCTCTAAATTGAAGGTTATTTTCGTTCATTTTCCTGTTGTTTTGTGGCAAAGTGACGCCTAACGTTATGCCACTTTGAGATGGCTGGAAGTTCGAAACCGCTAATTTTTCGGCATAACGAAAACTATATGCGGAACGGCAATTCCACTAAATTCCAGCTAGCTCAAAATGGCGGTTAGGCATAGTTATTTTTTTCCGTCGATTAGTTTCTGTCCGACATATCCAACAATAAAGAAAGTTATTATTGAAACAACAAATAGAAACATTTGAGCTGTATGTAAAACAAAATTAGGTTCGGAATTTAAGAGATTAATGATTAGAATTATTATTGAAGGTACTAATCCAAATATAATAATTAGTGACATAATTAGAGAAACTAGTTGCCATCTAAATTTGAGATTTGAGTTTGCTACTCCAGAAGAAAATTTCACTATCGATTGTCCGAATAAAATTATGGACATCATAGCCCATTCAGTGTTATAAAAAATCAGTTCGTACTGATTTTGATAGCTTCTAACAATTGCAATTACAATTAATGGTAAAATTGTAAATAGCATTTCTGAAACCAAAACATAAAATAAATTTCTTTCTAATTTCATTAATTTTTTCTTATTTCTAAAACTTCGACAATTTCTGTTTTTTCAGAGATTAGATAACCATTTTTGTTATACTTGAAATTTTGTTTAATTTTTACTTTTAAAGAGTCGCCTGGTACTACAATAACTTCGCCTTGATGAAAATCTTCTAACCACTTCACGTGTAAAATTTTTATTTTTAATGTTTTGTTTCCGTGTTTAAATTCCCATTGTGAATCACCTAAAAAATCAGGTCTTTTAATTTTGTAGTAAATAATTGATTCACTTTTAATTTCTTCAGTAGTTAAAGCTCTCTCAACGTCTTCAATATTTATTTTATCCGTACCTTTGTAATTTCCTCCGTTTTGTTTTTTGAGTTTTTAACTATGAACTTTTCATCTTCTTCAAGTTTATTTACAGCATCATTTATTTCATTTAAATTCTTTGCTAAATCGAGAATGTCTAGTTTAGCATAATTAAAAGTTTTTGCTAATCCTTTTTCTTTTGCAATCTCATCAATGTCATTTGCTAGATTTTCCAAATCTGAAACTTGTGATTTTCCACTTTCTATAAACTCTAAACTTTTGCTTCTAGATTCATCTATAAAATCATTTAATATTTCTTCACTTGAATCATTGTCGTCTAATTTATTATCGTCATTTATGACAAGGTGATTCCATAGTTTGCCAATTAATGATCCTTTCTCAATATCATCCAAATATATTTTGGAAGAAACACTTGTATTTATAGATTGTGCGAGTGTAGTATCAAGTTCTTTAATGCTGTCAATTAAATCAGCAAATGATCTAAATAGTCTGCTTGGGTCTTCCGTATCTTTATTAAATTCAAGTTTTAATTCAAATCTATTTATAATGTCTTTTTTCATCTAATTATTCTTGAATTCTCCTCGTCTTTTTATAATTATGCCTAACTACCCTATAACATCAACTTTATGCCAGTTTTTAGATAATTGGTGCTTTTTCAAATATAAGTTTTTTCTATTAAATCAACTTAACTTCAAATATAACAATAAGCAAATCAATCGCTTTACGGTTTCCCGTAATTTGGATGTAATTAAGTAAACAAATGTTCCTAACTCCCTAATCCCGCGTGAGGGACGGAAACGGAAAGCCCACAGCACCGCTTTTTTGGCGGGGCGAGGACTTGCAGTGAACTGCCCGACCGTAGCTTTGGCGGAGGGCACGCCCAAAAAAAAAGGCATTCTATAGCTAGCCACATTAGTTTTAGTAGTAAATTTTATAATAATATTAATAACAAAGCGCTTGAAAAAAATGTAATTTGGCACATTGATTAATGACTTTACTATTCTTTTTACACATTATATATGGACAAGATAAAAATACTTTGGGTTGATGATGAAATTGATTATTTAAAACCACACATACTGTTTTTGGAGAAAAAAAATTATGAGGTGACTACTTGTAATAACGGTCGCGATGCCATTGATATTTTTGAGGAAGAAAATTTTGATATTGTTTTTCTAGATGAAAACATGCCAGGTATGAGCGGGCTAGAAACGCTCTCTGAAATGAAAGAGAAGAAAAGCGCTATCCCCATGATTATGATTACTAAAAGTGAGGAAGAGTACATCATGGAGGAAGCGATAGGTTCTAAAATTGCTGACTACTTGATTAAACCGGTTAACCCAAACCAGATTTTACTGAGTTTGAAAAAGAACTTGGATCACTCGCGTTTGATTTCGCAAAAAACCACCTTGGATTACCAAAAAGAGTTTAGAAAAATCACCATGGAAATGGCAATGGTCAATAGTTATGAGGACTGGGTGGAGTTGTACAAAAAATTGATTTTTTGGGAATTGCAACTAGAGGATATCAATGACCAGGGAATGATTGAAATATTAGAATCTCAAAAAGCCGAGGCCAACTCGATGTTTGGGAAATTTATTGAACGCAATTATGAGGACTGGTTTTTACCTAAGGCTGATAAACCAGTGCAGTCACATACTTTGTTTAAAGAACTTGTGGTTCCTGAACTGGTAAAGAAACACAAACCAGTTTTATTTGTTGTGATTGATAACTTGCGTTACGATCAATGGAAAACTTTTGAAAGTGTAGTGACTGATTACTATAAGTTAGAAAAAGAGGTTCCTTATTATTCCATTTTACCTACCGCAACGCAATATGCTCGTAATGCCATTTTCTCTGGTTTATTGCCTGTGGAAATGGAAAAGCAATTCCCGCAATACTGGAAAAATGATCCCGAAGAAGGGGGTAAAAACTTATATGAAGCCGAGTTCTTATCGGCACAATTAAAACGCCTTGGTTTGAACATCAAGGAAGATTATTTTAAAATCACCAATCTGTCTTCTGGTAAAAAACTGGTAGAAAACTTCAAGGGACTAAAAGATAATGATCTGGTTACCGTAGTGTATAATTTTGTCGACATGTTATCTCATGCCAAAACTGAAATGGATGTGGTGAAAGAATTGGCCTCTGATGATAAGGCATATCGTTCCCTAACTTTAAGTTGGTTTAAGAACTCGCCCTTATTAGAAATTATTCAGCAAGCCCAAAAACTAGGCTTCAAACTGATCCTGACTACAGATCACGGAACTATTAATGTCAAAAACCCTTCAAAAGTTGTGGGTGATAAAAACACTAGTTTGAATTTACGTTATAAAACAGGTCGCAGTTTAACCTATGAATACAAAGATGTTTATGCGGTCAAAGACCCAAAAAAAATAGGATTGCCTGCTATTAATATGAGTAGTTCTTATATTTTTGCCAAAAATGATTTGTTCTTGGCCTATGTCAATAACTACAATCATTATGTGAGTTATTATAAAAACACCTACCAGCACGGCGGAATCTCCTTAGAAGAAATGATTATTCCCTGTTTGGTTTTTAATCCGAAGTAGTACTTGGAAGGTTTAGATTTTTTAAAAAAGTTTAAAGTTTAAAGTTTAAAAAAGTTTAAAGTTTAAAAAAGTTTGAAGTTTAAGGTTTTTAGAAATGTGCTACTAGCTGATTAATAGTAGTGTTTTTTAACATATAAGCACTCACAGGTTAAAATTTATAATTCAGAATTTAAAATAATAATAAAAGATGGAATTTATTTTTTCATTAGAAGATATCGCATCAGTTGCTGAACTGGTTGTTGCCCAAAACCCACAAAAAGTTATTCTTTTTCATGGCGAAATGGGTGCTGGTAAAACTACTTTTATCAAACAATTGTGTAAAACGGTTGGGGTTACGGAGGCGACCTCTAGTCCCACTTTTTCATTAGTGAATGAATACCAAACTACTACTGGCGAAACTGTTTTTCATTTTGACTTTTACCGTTTAAAAGCAGAAAGTGAAGCTTTAGACATGGGCGTTGATGATTATTTGTATTCAGGAAACTGGTGTTTTATCGAATGGGCGGAGCAAATTCCGAATTTGATTCCAGAAGAACATTCGGTGATTACAATTAGTGTTTTAGAAGATGGTAAACGCAGTTTAGTCTTAAATTAATTGACATGAATGTAAAAGATACGGTGCGTATTATTCCGTTTTCACCTGAACTAAAAGAGCCTATTAAAGTGCTAAATATTGCCTGGTTAGAACAGTATTTTAAAGTAGAACCAAAAGACGAACGTGTACTGTCAAATCCGCAGCAAGAGATTATAGACAAAGGCGGACTCATCTTCTATGCCCAATACCAAAATGATATTGTAGGTACGGTTTCTTTAATTAAAATGGATGCCACTACATTTGAATTGAGTAAAATGGCTGTTAGCGATGGTATGCAGGGATTAGGTATAGGTAAACTATTAATCGAGCATTGTTTTCAGGTAGCCAAAGAAAATAAGATTCCGAAATTGATTTTATATTCCAATCGAAAATTGAAACCTGCGATACATTTATATGAGCGGTTTGGTTTTGTCGAAATTCCCTTAGAAGACGGAGTTTACGAACGTGCGGATATCAAAATGGAAAAACATATCGAATTGTTTGAAAACAGTATGCATGCAGAATTCTAGGTTTTAAATTCCTGTAATTCTAAACTTTTTACGTATTTTTACTTTAAAATTAGTATCATAACAATGTCAATATCATTATCCCCTTTTACAAAAGAACAGTTATTGCCTCAGGAAGAAAAACTGGAAGTTGCACGACATAAAAGTGAATTATTTATTGGTATTCCCAATGAAACAAGCTACCAAGAACGTCGTATTTGTCTGACACCAGATGCTGTAAACTCCCTTACTTGTAATGGACATAGAGTAATGATTGAAGCAGGTGCTGGAGAAAGCTCTAGTTATTCGGATAAAGAATACAGCGATGCTGGTGCCGAGGTAACTAAGGATACCCGCAAAGTATTTGGCTGTCCGATGATATTAAAAGTAGGTACTCCTACCCTTGCAGAAATTGAGATGATGAATAATCAGACGATTTTGATTTCTTCCATCCAACTAAAAACAAAAACCAAAGACTATTTTGAAGCCTTAAGCAAGAAAAAAATTACTGCTTTGGCGTTTGAATATATAAAAGATCAAGACGGCTCGTACCCAGCAGTGCGTTCCTCTAGTGAGATTGCCGGTACTGCATCCATACTCATCGCTGCCGAGCTAATGATTACTAATGAATTTGGAAAAGGCTTATTATTTGGTAATATTACCGGAGTCCCTCCCACTGACGTTGTCATACTAGGTGCAGGAACAGTGGGTGAATTTGCTGCTAAGACCGCGTTAGGTCTTGGTGCTACTGTTAAAGTATTTGATAACTCCATTACTAAATTACGTCGGTTACAAAACAGTCTAAACCAACGTATTTTTACATCAACCATTCAATCTAAATCGTTACTCAAAGCATTAAGACGTTGTGACGTGGCCATTGGTGCCATGCGCGGTGTAGAACGTTGCCCCGTTATTGTTACTGAAACCATGGTGGAACACATGAAAAGAGGGGCCGTAATTGTTGATGTAAGTATCGATACTGGTGGTTGTTTTGAAACTTCTGAAGTGACGTCTCATGAAAAACCAACCTTCATAAAAAGCAATGTTGTTCACTATTGTGTACCCAATATTCCTTCTCGTTATTCTAAGACAGCTTCGTTATCTATTAGCAATATCATTAGTCCGTTTATCATGAAAATCGCCGAAGATGGTGGTATTGAAAGTGCTATTCGTTGTGATAGAGGTTTAAAAAATGGGGTCTATTTGTACCACGGAATTTTGACCAATAAGGCTATAGGTGACTGGTTTGATTTACCCAATAACGACATCAATTTAATTGTGTTTTAAGGAATCTTTGCTTTACCTTTGCCAAAAAAATAATTCATGAAATTTTTTCAACGTTTTGCCTACTATCTAGTAGGTTTAGTAATAGGTCTTTTTTTTGTTGCTCTTGTTTTCAGTGGTAAAGATACCCGCTGTAATTACTTCCCAAATGCACGTGTACTTAATGATTTAAGAAACAAACCTTTTCATTATTCTGAAAAAGCCTCTGAAGTATTAGCCCAACCTTGGATTGATACCATTGATATTAAAAACACATTAGAATTTGGAGATGTTGATTTTGATAAAAGCAACACCGAATTTAGAAAAGCAAAAATGTATGTAATTGAAGGGAAAACAATGAAAAATGTTCCCATTATTCTTAAAGTGAGCAATCAAGAAAGCAAAGCTACTTTAGAAGAAATTATAAAAGTAGAATAGTTTATTATCCGACATATAAAAGCCCAATTGTAAATTACAATTGGGCTTTTTTTATAGCTGCTACTTTACTTTTTTGAATTCGAAGTGGATTAAACAATCCAATCAATAGGTTGCTTAGCATTCGATTGTAAATAGCTATTAGTCTTACTGAAATGTTTATTACCAAACCACTTTCCTTGATTAGCACTCATCGGTGACGGATGACCACATTTTAATACTAAATGTTTTTCTCTATTTATCTTAAGTCCTTTTTTGTGGGCAAAATTGCCCCAGAGCAAGAAAACTAAACCGTCCTTCTCTAGTGAAAGTTTCTGGATAACCGCATCTGTAAATACATTCCATTTTAAATGTTTGTGACTGTTAGCAGTATCTTTTCTAACGGTCAAGGAAGCATTGAGTAATAAAACGCCTTGCTTAGCCCAATGCTCTAAATTACCAGAGGTAGGCATAAAAATAGTTCCTAAATCATCATTTATTTCTCTAAAGATATTGCGCAGTGAAGGCGGAATACGAACACCATCATTAACAGAAAAACTCAAACCATTAGCCTCTCCCTCTCCATGGTAAGGATCTTGACCTATGATTACCACTTTAAGATCATCTAAATTACATTTATTAAAAGCAGAGAAGATTAAATCTTTTGGAGGAAAACATTGAAACTGCTGGTATTCATCATCTACTTGTTGTAGTAATTCCTCAAAATACGGTTTACTGATTTCGTCTGATAAAAAGGATTTCCATTCTGGGTTTAGATTGACAGGCATATAAAATAATTTGTGTACAAAGGTACATTATGTAAAAGCTAGAGTAAACAAAATTTTAAAATCAATGCATTAGAAATAGTTCCCACTTGAAAGCCTAAATGCAGCAATTATAAAAGGATAAAAATAAAAAAAAATTGTAAGTTTGTCTTCGCATTTAATCCTTTTACCATAAGAATATAAAACGGATTATAAATTACTTTATGTTAACACAAAACAATAATATTACCGAGAAACAGTATAAAAAATTATCCATTCAAGTATCCTTGACTGGTCTTTCCTTCTGTTGTTTTGACACACTTAATGGTACGATCAGTTCTTTTAATGAAGTACAGTTTGATACTATTGATAAAGGAATAGCTATTGAAGATTTATTTGCCAATGCTTTTGCAGAGTATCCAGAATTAAACGATCAATATGATGATATTTTGATCATTCACAGTAATAATCTTTCCACTTTTGTACCTACAGCTCTTTTTGATGAGCAGTACATGGGTAGTTATTTGCAGTACAACACTAAAGTTTTTGAAACTGATTTTTTTGCCTTTGACGAAATAAGCAATTATCAAATCAATGCAGTTTACATTCCGTATGTAAATATGAACAATTATTTTATAGATAAGTTTGGTGCGTTTGATTACAAACATGCTAACAGTATTTTAGTCACTAAGCTTTTGGATGCCTCCAAAAACAAGGACGAAAAAACAATGTATGTGCATTTCAATCAAGGCCATTTTGAAATCATTGTTATTCAAAATCAAAAGTTATTGCTATTCAACTCTTTCGATTATCAAACTGTTGAAGATTTTATATACTATGTACTCTTTACTGCAGAACAGATGAATTTAAATCCAGAAACTTTTCCATTAGTGCTAATCGGTACTATTACTACCGAAAGTGACTATTACAAAATAGCTTACAAATACATTCGTAACGTTGCACTAATTGATGTAGAGGACTTACGATGGAACAACTACTTTTCTGAGGCCGAAAACAGAAATCATTTTATACTTTTCAACTCATGAGAATCATATCTGGAAAATACAAAGGGAGACGCATTTCTCCTCCAAAGGGACTTCCTGTGCGTCCTACAACTGACATGTCTAAAGAAGCCTTGTTCAATGTTTTGAATAATCATTTCAACTTTGAAGGATTAAAAGTTTTGGACTTATTTGCGGGAACAGGAAACATCAGTTACGAATTTGCGTCAAGAGGAAGTTCGCCTATTACCTCGGTAGATGGTGACTTTGGTTGTGTGAAGTTTATCAAACAGATTGCCACGGAATATGATTTTAACATTGCCGCTACGAAGAGTGATGTTTTTAAATTTCTTGAAAAAAACAACGCAACTTTTGATATCGTTTTTGCAGATCCTCCCTATGCACTTGACCAAGCTACCTTTGAAAGAATTGTTTTGCTAGTTTTTGAAAAAAACACCCTTAATGAAGATGGGATGATGGTAATAGAACATTCTAAATACACTAAATTAGACCATATGATTCATTTTTCATTCAAGAAAAGTTACGGAGGTTCGATTTTTAGTTTCTTTGAATTACCCGCCAGAAACGAAGAATTAGATCCAGAGTTATTTGAAAATGATGATGAAGACGAGTAGATTTATCTAAACGTTTCTATAATATAAAAGCCCTTGTTAGTACTAACAAGGGCTTATTTTTTATATACTATTTCGCAACTCTATTTGATGACCCATCCAAGAGAAAAATTAAGAATAGGCACAAATTCATTATCATATTTGTCCATGTTGTATCCCACACCCATATTTAATCCTAGATTAAAGTTGCGCTTATACGTTCGTTCAAATCCCCACACAGGACCTAGAGTAAAAGAAGGAATGGTATTATAAAATGCCTCGTTTGTAGTTGTTGATTCAAAATAGTAAGCGGCAGTCATAGCGACATATCCTCCAGAATTATGCGCTGTCACCTTGCCTTTATTAGCTCTCTTTTCTAAATTGTAGTAATGACGAAATTGCTCATTGATTGTAGGATAAAAATCCCAAGTATCACCAGCAAAACTATTACTGCGGTAGCCAAGACCCATACTCAACTCGGAGTACAATGTATTCTTATCGTCAAAACCATGCTCGTAAACAACTCCAGGAACAAGAACATTAATTTTAAATTGATTTTTAGCTACAGTAACTGCTTCCTGTCCTTTTACACTGGTCATGGCCACCAGACTTAAGACTAACAAAAACTTTTTTTTCATATTTATAATGGTTGGTTATACCACTTTAAACCATTATTATTTAGGCCTAAAGAGCAAAACAAACATAAGAAATATTTTATTAATATTTTACGTTAATCTATTACTAGCAAGAAAACATATATTTTGTTAAAATAAAAAATTAGGCAGGCAGTTTAGGTCGTAATTCATCAAGAACTAGTTGGTAGGTTGGTGTTTCAATTTCATATTTTAAACCTTCGTTTACTACAAATTCAGTAAGAGAAGCAAGTTCAAAATTTCGTCCTGCCAGTACATCTCTGTGCATAGAAGATGTAGCATCCTTTGGGGTTTTTTCTAATTTTAAAATTGTTTGCATAATGATGTCATTGGGTAAATTTAGCCCTTTTACAGCCGCAATCATCGTAATTTCATTCAGCAGTTCTACATAAAAGTTTCTACTAGTAGGTGTCGAAGTGATGGTACCAATATTTTGATTCAAATAAGAAGTCGCTGAGGCTAGCGCCGATATAAATATGTATTTTTCCCAGACAGTTTCTTCAATGCTATCAACGAGATAACTTTCAATGGCTGCTTTTTCGAAAATAGCCTGTAGTGCTTTCAACTTAGAAAGGGAGGCCGTTTGTGAACCAAAAAATAGTTTTTCATAAACGCCCATTTTTTTAATAACAGCTGGAGCACTAATCATTGAAACAATATAGACGCAACCCAGTAGTACTTCATTATCTGGGTAAAGCACACTGATGCGTTCTGGAGCATCTACTCCATTATATAAAGGAAGAATTATCGTGTTTTTAGTGATGCATTTCGTTAAGGACAGTAAACTTTCCTCAATGTCGTATGTTTTTGTAGCACAAATAAGGTAATCCAGTTTACCAATAAGCTCTGGATCATCTGAAACCACTGTAGGGAAAACTACGATTTCATTTGTGTCAGTAATTATTTTCAATCCCGATTCTGCTATTGCCTTTTGGGTGACACCACGGGCAATAAACACAACATCAACTTGGTCTGATGCAGCATAAGCTTTCGCTAAAAGTCCACCAAAATAACCTCCTACTCCACCCAATCCTAAAACAGCTATTCTTGTCTTCATAATTTATTAGTACTATAAAAAAAACCATCAAGAAATTTAGAAAACCAAGTCTGTGGACTTGATGTAACTTAATCTCTTAATGATTCAGTTTAGATTTTACAATCACGATTTTATTAAATTAATTAATAAAAAAAACAGACCTATAAGCCGGATTCTGTATTCGCCGAGGCGAACCCTCATCATTTATCTAGACTTATAATTACTCATAAGCTCAAGCTATCTACCCTTCAACAACGGACGAGAAGCCCTTAAATGCTGATATACTTGATATTTCACCGCATAGAGTTTACCTGGTTTCACTACAGCATTACCTGTACATACTTTCTGTTGCACTTGTCCTAATCCCAATAAATTGGTACCGACGGGTGTTACCCGCTATGCTTCTCTATGGTGTCCGGACTTTCCTCTCTCTTGATTACTCAAAACAGCGATAAGGCGGTCTGTGTGGCAAAATTACGACAATTAATCAACGAAGTCAAATTATGTTACTCTACTTTAACAACAGTTTCACAACAACTTAATTATAAAATAGTTACCTTTAAGCTATAACTAACAATTCTCTAGCAATTATGAAGAAAATGTATCACTATGCCACCGTTTCTAAAGCCTTAGATGATTTGCATGAAAAAGGTTTTACCTATGATTTTAATCTACATGAGCAGGATATCGTAAAAAACCCACACCGTTATGAGATCAAGCATATTTATAGATACGAGGGTGAAACCGACCCTGGAGATGAGGCTATAGTGTACGGTATTAAATCTACCACTGGTAAAAAAGGAGTTTTTGTAGCTGGCTTTGCAGCAAATTCTGTTAGTGATGCTTCACAAATTTTAATCAATATTTCCATTAGAGATAGGGCGCAATCCTAGCTATTTCACCAAAAATGATGGTTGCTATAAGAACCTTAGCGAAGAGAAATATTATTAAATCTAACGTAAGGAGAATTTGTATAAAATTAAAACATCATGGAAAATAGGTATCATTACGCTTCAGTATCAAAAGCTTTAGAAGAATTAAAAGCAATGGGTTTTACTTATGATTATAACCTTCATGAAGAGGAAATAACTAATAATCCACATGAGTATGAAATCACCCAAATCTACAGATATGAAGGCATGACCAATCCAGATGACGAAGCCATAGTGTTTGGTATAACTTCTAAAAATGGCGAAAAAGGTGTTTTTGTAGCTGGTTTTGCTGCCAATTCAGTAAGTGATGCAACCCAAACGCTAATTAATCTCCACATTAAAAGCAGAAACAAATAGTTTTAAATTTTAAAAATAGAACTCTGTTAGTAATTCCAATTACTCAATGTATTAAATGAGAAATAGAATCTATTCGTCTGAAGATAAAACACTTAATACATTGTGAAACTATCCTGTTTTTAAACCTCCATCAGGCTTAGTTGTTAATTTTTTAATTAATCAAATTATCATTTTCATAATATCAAGCCTTTGCCTATATTTGCTTTCGAATAAAAATTCTATGGAACAATTTATAGTATCGGCTCGTAAATACCGTCCGCAAACATTTAACGATGTTGTAGGGCAAAAAGCCATTACCAATACTTTACTGAATGCTATAGAAAGTAATCACCTTGCTTCGGCCTTATTATTTACTGGCCCTAGAGGTGTAGGAAAAACAACTTGTGCCCGAATATTAGCTCGTAAAATTAACCAACCGGGTTATGATGATCCTAATGAAGATTTTGCTTTTAATGTATTCGAATTAGATGCTGCTTCAAACAATTCTGTTGATGATATTCGAAATCTAATTGACCAAGTACGTATCCCGCCACAAACAGGAAAATACAAAGTATATATTATTGATGAGGTGCACATGCTGTCTTCTGCTGCATTTAATGCTTTCCTAAAAACCTTAGAAGAGCCACCAAAGCATGCGATTTTTATTTTGGCTACCACCGAAAAACACAAGATCATACCTACGATTTTATCGCGTTGTCAAATATTTGATTTTAAAAGAATTACTGTAAAAGACGCCAAAGAACATCTTGCTGAAGTTGCCACCAATCAAGGGGTAGCTTTTGAAGACGATGCTTTGCACATTATAGCTCAAAAAGCCGATGGTGCCATGAGAGATGCTTTATCTATTTTTGATAGAGTGGTTTCTTATTGTGGTAGTAATTTAACACGCCAAGCGGTAACGGAGAATTTAAATGTTCTGGATTACGAAACCTATATCACAGTTACTGATTTGATATTGGAAAACAAAATTCCAGATTTATTGATGGCTTTTAATGATATCCTTTCTAAAGGTTTTGATGCACACCATTTTGTATCAGGATTAGCTTCTCATTTTAGAGATTTATTAGTGAGTAAAACACCTGCTACACTGTCTTTATTAGAAGTAGGTGAGCAAGCTCAAAAAATGTACGGCCTGCAAGCCCAAAAATGTACTCAGGAATTTCTTCTAAAAGGAATTGGCATAGCTAATGATTGTGATTTAAAATACAAAGTAAGTCAAAATCAGCGCTTACTTGTTGAGCTTTGCCTAATGCAACTTGCCTCTATCACTTATGATGGAGAAAAAAAAAAGTTGAGTCCTTTATAATTCCCCCTACTTATTTTAGAAAATTAGATTACTCTATTGCTGACCAAAGCAAAGTAGCAAAACCAGCAGCTGAAGCTACGCAGCAAACTCCTAAACCTAGTAATCCTGCTGTACCAGTTAATGAACCAAATACTAAACCAGAAACAACGGCAGTTACACCAAAGAAAACGGAAGAATTTACAGGACCTAAGGTTTCAGCTTTTTCATTAGCCAGCATCCGAGCTAAAAAAGCGTTAGAAGAAAACAATAAAACGGTTGTAAAAGAAACTGTTCATTTACCTACAGAATCATTTACGGAAACCGAAATGTTGATTCAGTGGACTAAATACGCAAAGCGATTAGGAGACAAAGGTTTCAAAATTATGGAGTCGTTACTTCTAATTAACGATCCTGTATTAAATGGAACGCAAATTTCGATAGAACTGCCTAATGAAGGTTCGAAATTAGATTTTGAAAGTCAAAAAATTGGACTTTTAGGACATTTAAGAGGGCATTTACACAATCACGACATCACAATTGAAGTTATTGTAAACGAAAGTTTTGAGAGTAAAAGAAGTTTTAATGATCAAGATCGCTACAATCGCTTACATGAAATAAATCCAAATATTGAACTATTAAGAACAACATTTGGATTGGATTTGACTTCGTAATAATTATTATATTTTTTCGTAGTACATTGCTTTAACAATACCGTCTGAAAGCCCTATTTTAGGCACATATATCTGTCGAGCTCCACTCCACTTCATCGCGTTTAAATAAATACGAACTGCAGGGATAATTACATCGGCACGATCGGGATTCAAACCTAATTCAGAGATTCTTTGTTCATAAGTCAAGGAATTCAAGAAAGCGTATTGTGAATTGATATAAATATAGGATAATGGTTTCTCCTGCGTTTTACCAGACATTTTAAACAACTTATTGATATTTCCTCCAGACCCTATCAATGTTACCTCTTCAAAATCCTCTGTGTTACTTTTGATCCATTTTTCGATTTCATCCCACACTACATCACAGACCATATTATTAAGCAGTCGCACAGTACCGGCTTTGAAAGATCTCGAAGTAATGATTTTTCCATTAGAAAAGATCGTAAATTCGGTACTTCCACCACCAACATCAACAAATAAATAGGTTTGATCTGTATTTAACAAATGAAGTAAATCTGTAGAAGCAATTATCGCGGCTTCTTTCTTTCCGTCAATTATCTCAATATTTACATCTGACTTTTCTTTAATCAATTCCACAATTTCTTTTCCATTGTATGCTTCGCGCATTGCCGATGTTGCAAAGGCTCTATAAGACTGCACTTTATGTACTTTCATCAAGAGATTAAAAGCTGTCATTGCATCACACATTCTGCTGATATTCTCCTCAGAGATTTCCCCCACGGTAAAGGCATCTTGCCCTAAACGTATCGGTACACGAACCAGCGAACTCTTATTAAATTGTGGCTCTTTGCCTTCTTGTTCAACAATATTTACAATTAGCAAACGCATGGCATTAGAACCAATATCGATCGCTGCATATTTCTTTATTTTAATCATCCTTCATCCTCGTTTGAATTATTTTTTACTCTTTTAGAAATCATTGTTTCTAAAAACTTTCTTCTAGCAAATCGACCTTACTTTGATAGTATTTATAGGTTTCAATTTGTGCTCTAAAAATAGGTTCTCCTGTTCCTTCCCTATATTTGTTATCTAATTTATATGAATGATAGCGGGCTTTCACGTTTCCTTTCCAACCTAAATCAAAATTATCAATTAGCTCCTGCTTAATTTGCTGATCATAGATTGGGCAAGTGACTTCTACTCTATCATCAAGATTTCTAGTCATAAAATCAGCTGAAGATATGTACACTTCAGTTTGACCAGCATTTCCGAAAATATAAATACGAGAATGTTCCAGATAATTATCCACAATGCTAATAGCCTCAATATTAGCACTCATTCCTTTCACACCTGGAATTAACGAACAAATCCCTCTAACTTCTAGCTGGATTTTCACTCCTGCATTACTAGCCTCATACAATTTATCAATCATACTAAAGTCAGACAAACTATTCATTTTTAACTTAATATAAGTTTTACGACCCGCTCTTGCATGTAAAATTTCCCTATCAATCAACTTATAAAAACGGGACCTAGTATAATGTGGAGATACGATTAAATGTTTGTAGCGATGAATTCTATAATTTATATCAAAAAACTCAAAAACTTTATTAATATCTTTCAATATCTGCTGATGACTGGTAAATAAAGTCACATCAGTATACACTTTGGCCGTTGATTCATTAAAATTTCCTGTTGAAATAAAGCCGTATCGCTTTGTTTTACCATTCTCATTTCGCTCAATAACACATATTTTACTGTGTACTTTTAGTCCTTTTATTCCAAAAATAAGATTGATACCTTCCGTTTGCATTTGCTCCGCATAGGAAATGTTGGACGCTTCATCAAAACGCGCCTGCAGCTCAATTTGGACAGTTACTTTTTTTCCGTTTTTAGCAGCATTGATTAACGAACTGATAATTTGCGAATTTTTGGCTAAGCGGTATAAGGTGATTTTAATAGAAGTGACTTTAGGATCTAATGCTGCTTCTCTTAAAAATTTAGTTAGATACGAAAATGATTGATAGGGCGCATTTAATAAGTAATCTTTATTACTTATTTTTTCTAAAATACTGCCTTCCAGACTTAATCCCGGAATGGGCAATGGAACGTTTTTTTTGTATAATAAATCATACCTACCTAGGTTGGGAAAATCCATATAATCTCTTCTGTTATGGTATCTTCCTCCCGGAATAATACTATCAGTAGAAACAATTTTCATTTTATCTAAGAAAAATTGCAAGGTGTCTTTTTCGATCAATTGATCATAAATAAAACGTACAGGCTCACCTATTCTTCTGTCTCTCACACTGGTAGATATCTTTTCCAGCATACTTTTACTCAAATCACTATCAATATCTAACTGTGCATCCCTACTGATCTTTATCATGTGAGCTGATACACTTTTGTAATCAAAAATATTAAAGATACTTTTTAAATTGTGCCTAATGACATCATCAATTAAGATGACATACTGCTTGTTATCGTTAGAGGGTAATACCACAAAACGATTCATGGTTTTAGGGATTTCAATTATTGCATAACGCACTTCAGCATCTGTATTCATCACTAATTTAATAGCTAAATACCCCATATTATCTTTCAGCAACGGAAATTCTGCAAGATCGTTTAATATGATTGTAACTAACTCTGGACTTAATTTTTGAATAAAAAAGTCTTTTAAAAACTTCTCTTGTTCTATAGAAATTTCGTTTTCATTGATAATAAAAATGTTCTTGGTTTCCAGTTCGTTTTCTATTTCCTTCAAAATAAGCAAACTTTCTGTTTGATGTTCAATTACAATCTCTGTAATATCTTTTACTAATTGCTGTGCAGAAATTCCACCAAGTATTTTTTCACCTGTTTTTCCAGATAAACTTAAACGCCTAATGGCTGCAAAACGGACTCTAAAAAACTCATCTAAATTGTTCGAAAATATTCCTAAAAAACGCAATCTATCTAAAAGTGGTACCGATACATCGGCTGCTTCTTGTAGTACTCTGGCATTAAATGCTAACCAACTTTTTTCTCTGTCTATATACTTTTGTTCTGACACTATTCTAATTTTAAATCTTTTGGGACTATTACTTTTTTTGTTTTTCCTTTACTAATTTCTTTCCAATTCTCAACGTCAAATTGTATTGAAACAAAACCAGCTGTAGGGACATTACTAATAAATGTATCCCCAAATTTATTAACAAAATTTGTAATAGCAGCATTATGTCCAAAAAGAATAATACTTTCAAAACTATCATCGCATCCTTTTACACTTTTCTCTAACTGTAATTCGTCAAAAGTATAAAGCTCTTGACTATAAATAATACTTTCGATTGGGTACAAAATATTCTGCGCAAAAATTACGGCAGTATCAGAAGCTCTCTTAGCTGGGCTACTCCAAATAACATAGGTTTTAGGAATAAAATTGGTTATATTCAAAGAAACTAAATGAGCATCTTTCATCCCTCTTTGATCTAATGGTCTATCAAAATCTTTCAAGGGTGCGTCCCAATTCGATTTGGCATGTCTTATCAAAATTAGATTTTTCATAGTATAAATATTTGGGAGATTAAAAAATATAAAACCATAGTAAAATACAAAAAAGAAAGATACGCTTTTATAAATATTCTACATAACGTTTGTAAATAAAAAGAGGAATATAAAACCACTTTTTAATATTATTCGTTAATGATATACAGCTAAATTTTATTCAAAAAAGACCTGCATCTGCTATTAAACTTTAGTTTAAAAATTTAATAAAAAAATATAAAAACACCCTCATTAAAAGTCAATTACTAAATGTAAACACTGATTTTTTTATGTATTTATTTACAAAAACTATCATTTCATCGACTATTTATGCTATTTAAAGAGAAAGCTATTAAAGTATATTTATATAATTATCTTTGTACTTATTTCAAAATAAACTGTCAAACATTTAATACATATACCCAAATCATATATGGCAAAATATATTTCGAATAAAATTGTTAACCTACACGACAATTTATTCACTTCCCAACAATCATCTTTTTTGATAGCAAAAAAGGTGTTCCTAGTTTTTATATTTACTTTGTTTTGTAATTCTGTTACTTTAAAACAGGATGACAATATTAATGTTGTTAATTCTCAAACGAGAATAACTGCTTCATTTTTAATTGAAAATAGTTCAATTATTAATGCTTTAGTGTGTACCAAATTTAAAGATTACATTCCTAATAAGATATTTTTAAATAGGAAAATATCGGTACCATTTCCATGTATAATTTCAACATAGTTGTATTTTAAATTGTCACCTCCTAAATTGCTAAGTTTGGTTAGCAATTTCGTGAAGTAAATTCAGAAATACTGTTATTTAAATTCCCAATTGATAATTTCATATAATAAATTGCCTAATACTTTATATAGTATGACACATAACTACTCAAATTTCTTTATAAAAGAAGAAAAAAAATTTCAGAAATACTTTTTATTTATAGTTGCACTTTTTACATTTTTTACAGCTAGCGCTCAAAAGCCTGTCTTCAATAACCCTACTCTAATATTTGGTAAGGACCGAACTGAAGGTTCGAAATATTTATATGAAAAAGTTTCAAAAATTGATGGAAATGACATCGATGCGGTAGTTACTATAACTGATATTTCCAATGCTTCTATCATAGATGTCGACAATTCCAAAAATGGTAATGGACTTTATCTAGATAGATTTCAGCCCGTTATTACTATAAACGGTGGTTATAGAAGTTCTGGAGGTTATGTAGAATTTTTATTTGAGTTTTTCAAATCAGGTACTAGAGTACCCGTTAAATTAGATTCTTTTGCTTTAGAAGCAATAGATGTTGATGGTAACGAATATTTTGAAGCCATCATAGAGAAACCAGCTTATTACAAATTAGAAAATCCTACAAAACTAGAGGTTAATACTACGGTTAATTCTCCTTTTACTAGATTTCAAGGTCCAACAGAATCTATTAATGAAATCAGTATAAAAGAAACTAAATATATTGCGGTAGTCCACTATCCTAATTCAAGTTCTGCAATTTTTAGATTGGGAAGTTGGAAAAATTCAAGCTCTAGACAAAGCTCGATAAGTTTTGGTGAAGTTGTTTTTGATTATCCTGATCCACCAGTAGCAAATGACGATTCTAAATTAAACCAAGAAGCTGGAGTAGTAAGTTTAAATGTTGTATCAAATGATAGTGACCCAAATAATAATTTGGATATAAGTACAGTAGATTTAATTCCATCTGCTAACGGTATACAAACATCATTGGTAGTCCCAAATGAAGGAACTTGGTCTGTAGTTGGTAATGGTTTTGTAAAATTTACTCCTCTTTCTAGTTTTCAAGGAGACCCAACCCCTATCAAATATACTGTTAACGATACAACAAACCTAACTTCTAACCAAGCAACAATAACGATAACATATGCTCCCAAAGCTCCAATTTCAGGTGGAGATCAAAAAGTTTGTACAGATGGTACTACTTCACAAAAACTAACCGCGACTGCTACTGTACCATCAGGTGTGACAATAACCTGGTACAATGCAGCTGTCGATGGTCAAATTGTTAGCAACCCAGTGCAGGTAGGTGTAGGTTCAGTAATATACTATGCGCAAGCAAATAAGAACTCTGCATACAGTTTGACTAGAACTGCTGTTAAACTTACAATCAGTCCAGCATCTTCTGCTGCAATATCTGGAGGGAATCAAACAGTTTGCTCTGATGGAACGACTACTCAAAAATTAACAGCAACAGCAACGGGAGAAACAATTACATGGTATACTTCACCAACTGGAGGAACGGCGGTGAGTTCTCCTACTCAAGTTGGTGTAGGTACTAAAATCTATTATGCACAAAATTATGACGGTACATGCCCTAGCCTAACTAGAACAGCAGTAACATTAACCATAAACGAAACACCTGGATCTCCTACTGCATCAGATGTTGAGTACTGTCAAGATGATACCGCTGTTGCACTCACCGCAACTGCAAGCAACACTAAACATAACTTGGTTTATTTCACTTCTTTAACTTCAACTGGTCAAAGTAGCCTAATTCCGAGTACAAGCACTGCTGGTACTTACACCTATTATGTAGCAGAAGAAAGTAATTCTTGTTTTGGTCCAAAAAAAGCTATTACAGTTAAAATTAATCCAAAAGTTACTATTACAACACAACCTATCAATAGAACGGTAGTTTTCGGATTAAATACTACCTTTTCTGTAGTTGCTTCTAACGTCACTTCATACCAATGGCAAGTAGATTCTGGATCTGGTTTTACTAATATAACAAATGATTCTTTTTATTCTGATGCAACAACTTCAACCCTAACTGTTAGTAAACCAACAGTAGCTATGAGTACCTATCGCTATCGTGCTATCCTAGTAGGAATTGGAAACTGCAGTAATGTGATTACAAATATAGCAACCCTAACAGTAACACCTAAAGCGGTAACTGTGGTAGCGGCAGATAAATCAAAAGTATACGGAGATACAAATCCTGCTCTTACTGCAACGGTAAACGGTGCTGTAGGGACGGATGTTATCAACTACACCCTTGCTACTACTGCAGTGACTGGATCTAATGTAGGGACGTATCCTATTGCGGTGACGCTAGGATCAAATCCTAACTATACCGTTACTAAAACTGATGCTGTACTAACAGTAACACCTAAAGCGGTAACTGTGGTAGCGGCAGATAAATCAAAAGTATACGGAGATACAAATCCTGCTCTTACTGCAACGGTAAACGGTGCTGTAGGGACGGATGTTATCAACTACACCCTTGCTACTACTGCAGTGACTGGATCTAATGTAGGGACATATCCTATTGCGGTGACGCTAGGATCAAATCCTAA